>NZ_JAFCLX010000017.1:0-149346 GCF_018130205.1 Bradyrhizobium sp. AUGA SZCCT0222 | reverse complement strand
GCCAGGACCACACGGTTTTGCCGTACGCTTATCCACGCCGTCGTCGAGGCGTAAACCAGCGTCCACCGCAACCCGCCCAACGTCCGTGACGACGGCCGACGCCCTTCTGAGTAGGACGGGATGGGCAAATATATGCACCTGATTTCAATTCTGGTAAACAGAAATATTTTTTAATTCGGGGCTTGACACGACTTCCGAATACCAGAAGTGATTTGCCTCGGCTTCCGCCTTTCCCCTTCGAGCTACGGCGGGACAGGTCGCTCGTTGAGCTACGGCGGACAGGTCGCCAAGGCTACGCGGGGCGCGGCCGTCGGCCAATAGGCCGCATGTTTTTGACTTGCCAGAGCGCAACTCGGCTCTTTCACGCCGGGGAACGACGCACTACGCTGTCGCAGCGCAGCAAGCCTTGTCCGACCAATCAAGCAGGCACCCGCGCAAGGGAGGGGAAAATGATGCCGCAGCTCACGCCTGTGAACCGCCGCAAATTGCTGGCCATGCTCGGCGGCTCAATTGCCGCGCCGTATCTCGCAAGGCGCGAGGCGTTCGCGCAAGAGGCGTGGCCGACGCGGCAGGTGAAATACGTCAACGGTTTTCCCGCCGGCGGCGCTACCGATACGCTGTCGCGGATCATCTGCCAGAAGATGAGCGACCTGTCCGGACAGACCTTCGTCGTCGAGAACAAGGCCGGCGCGGGCGGCGTGCTGGGGGCCGATGCGGTGGCGAAATCGCCGCCCGACGGATACACGCTCGGCCTCGGCGGGATCGCCAGCAACGTGCTGGCGATCGGCAGCTACGCAAAACTTCCCTATGATCCGCGCGGTGATTTCACCTTCATCGGCGGCATGTGGCAATTGCCCAATATCCTGGTGGCGAGGAAGGATCTGTTCTCCTCGGATATCAGGGAATTGCTGGCCGCGTTCAGGAAGGAGCCGAAGAAGTACACTTACGCTTCGGCCGGCTTCGGCACCACGCTGCATCTGTCGGGCGAGATGATGAACAGCATGGGCGGCGTGGAGGTCAGCCACATTCCCTATCGTGGCGCCGGGCCGGCGTTGACCGACCTGCTCGGCGGCCGCGTCGATCTGTTGTTCGACAATCTGCCCGGCTCGTTGCCGAGCGTGCGGGCAGGCCAGGTCAAGGCGGTTGCCGTCACCTCGCTGAAACGCATTCCCGAACTTCCTGATGTGCCCACGATGGCCGAGGTGCTGCCGGGATATGCGATGACGTCGTGGACCGCGCTGATCGGGCCAGCGAACATGAAGGCCGATCTTGTCGCGCAGGTAAGTGCGCTCACCGTCAAGGCGCTCGCCGATCGCGCCTTGCAGGAGCGCTACGCCGAGCTTGGCGCCACGCCCTGGCCGGCGTCATCAGCCGAGATCAGCAAATTCCGCGACGACGAGGAAAAGCGGCTGCTGCCGATCATGCAGGCGGCGGGGATCAAGCCGGGGTGAGGGGGCTGGTGGTGGGGGACAGCAGCGGTAATGACCAACGCGCTACTCGGACCTCCGCGAACGGCACGCCGCGAAGACTAGGCGGTTGTTGCCAGCAGCATCCTATGACACCATCCAGGTACCGCGTTTTCATGATCTCTGGATGCCTATGCCACCTCGGAAATATACTTGGGAAAAGCTGTCGGATGAGCAGTTGCTCAAGCAGCGTCTCAGCAGCCTGAAGGTCAAGATCAAGGGCACCTGGCTCGAGGACTGCCTCGGCACTCTGAACGAAGAGCTCCAGGCGCGGGGCATACGGCTGCGGCCGCACGCGTGGATATCGAGCGAATGGTTCAGTCCGGCAGATGTGCCCGGCATTGCCATCCCATTCTATCTTGCCCATCCCCGCCTGATGAAACTCGAGAAAAAAATGATGCTCGAGGTAGAGGGAAGTACCTGGTCGGAGTGCATGGCCATCCTCCGTCACGAGGCAGGCCATGCCGTGCAGCACGCTTACCAGTTGCAACGCCGCCGGCGCTGGCAGCAGTTGTTCGGCCCGTCCTCGAAACACTATCCGCTCTACTACCGGCCCAATCCGGCCAGCCGGCGTTACGTCCAGCATCTTCGGCGCTGGTACGCGCAGAGCCATCCGGACGAGGATTTCGCCGAAACCTTTGCGGTGTGGCTGCGACCGCGGTCGAAATGGCGGGCACGCTATGCCGGTTGGCCGGCGCTGAAGAAGCTCGAATATGTCGACGAGCTGATGAGCGAGATTGCAGGCGAGCGGCCGCCGACTACATCACGGGAGCGTGTCGATCCGCTGTCCGGGCTCAGCCAAACGCTTGGCGAGCATTACCAGAAGAAGCAGGCGTTCTACGCTTTCGAGCCGCCGAAGACGTATGACCGCGACCTATCCCGTCTGTTCTCCACCGATCAACGACATCGACGGGCGCAGCCGGCGGCGTCCTTCATCAGGCGGCACCGCGCGCAAGTCAGGCAGCTGGTCGCGCTATGGACGGGCGAGAACCAGCTTACGCTCGATGCCGTTCTCGATGACATGATCTCCCGCTGCCGCGAACTCGGTCTCCGGGCCCCGGGCTCGGAACGGAAGCTTGTGATCAACTTCACCATTCTGTTGACCGCCAAGACCATGCACGCGCTGTTCGGCCCGTCACGCCGCAAATGGATCGCGCTATGAGACGCCTGCGCGTTCTAGTCCTGATGCATCCGGACTTCTTGCCGCCGGACTCGACCGACGGATACACCGCGCAGGAAATCAACCGATGGAAAACCGAATTCGACGTCGTGAGCACCTTGCGCGCGGCCGGCCACGATGTGCGCCCGCTCGGCGTGCAGGAGGAAATCAAGCCGGTCCGGGACGCGATCGAAAGTTTCAAGCCGCATGTTGTGTACACATTGCTGGAGGAGTTCCACTATACGTCGGGGTATGACCAGCACATCGCGAGCTTTCTCGAACTGATGAAAGTCCCGTATACCGGCTGTAACCCGCGCGGCCTGGTCCTGGCGCGCGGCAAGGACCTGTCCAAAACGTTGGTGCACCATCGCCGGATCGCGGTGCCGGCCTTCGCCGTGTTTCCGATGCGCCGCAAAGTCAAACGGCCGACGCGTCTTGCGCTGCCGCTGATCGTCAAGAGCCTGAACGAGGATGGATCGTTCGGCATCTCGCAAGCATCCATCGTCGATACGGACGAGAAGCTCGCAGAAAGAGTAGCGTTCGTCCACGAACGGATGGGAACTGCCGCCATCGCCGAGCAGTACATCGAGGGACGTGAGCTCTATGTCGCCGTGCTCGGCAATAATCGGCTGCGAGTTCTGCCGGTTTGGGAATTGAAATTCGGCAGCATGGGTGGCCAGGGGGCACGGCAGATTGCCACCGAAAAGGTCAAACACGATCCCAGTTACCAGGAACGCGTCGGAATTGTAGACGGGCCGGCCAAGAACCTTGCGCCGGAGGTATCTGCCCGCATTCAGCGAACCGCGAAACGCATCTACCGTACACTGAAGCTCGATGGATACGCACGCATCGACTTTCGGCTCTCTGCCGACGGCACTCCGTATTTCATCGAAGCGAATCCCAATCCCGAAATAGCGAAGAGCCAGGAGTTCGCTACAGCTGCCCGGCATGACGGGCTTGACTACCCCGACCTGCTAAATCGCATTCTGGCCCTCGGAATCAGCCGGGCAAAGGCGGGCGCATCCGTCGGCTGAAAGGCAACGCAAAACGGTCATGCACAGCGGTGGTGCACGCTCGGAAGTTGACGTTCTGCGCTCGTCAACCCAAGGCGGGAGATATGAAGTCCCTGTGCAGGCAAGTTGGTCTTTGGGCGCCATCGAACCGCACGGTGATGCCGGTGGTACGAGGGCTCAGCTCAATGACAATGCCAGCCCGGTCAGCCAGCTCGGGGCACCGAGCGACTCCAAGTTTACTCATCTTGAAACGGGTGCCGACAAAAATTCTGTCGGCTTTCTGGTCAATCATTATGGCTATTCGATAAGTCGAAAAAAATCGTCTTCAGTAAAGCAAAGCGTCAAATCGCAGGGATCAGACTAGATCGGATCAACCCTGTGAACAATCTCCGGAGTAATACCGGACTCCGCAACGCAAGTAAGCTGCGTATCGCAGCGCAACATTGATCGTTACTCGTGAGCACGCGGCCAGTCGCGAAGGCGAGTAAAGCCGGCCACACGATGACGCTACTTTCGTCTACCAAGGACACGCGATGCAGAAAGGCAACGCCCCGGCGGAATGTCATCTACCGAAGAAAATCTCCTTAGTATTTCCCGGACCAAGCGTGTATTTCCGGAACCCAGTTGGTACGGAGCGGGCCATGGAATTATTTCGGGCTGAGATGGTGGCCGTTTTGGAGAGTGAGACGGACAAAAATTGCCCGTCTTGTGGTGAGAGGTTGAAGCTGGTTCGAACAATGGTGAGCCCGCGCACCGGCTGTATCGTCCACATGTTCGAGTGCTCGTGCGGAGAGCGCACGTGGGACGATTAGACGATTAAGAGTACGGCCTGGATCGATTGGACAACGTTGTCGCGCGGCAGGCTTGAAGACGAAGATGGTGGGTTTCGCTCCGCCTTCGCTCTTCGAGCTACGGCGGGACAGGTCGCTAAACCACCCAATGAAACAGATCATTGATCCGTCCTGACGTTCAGCCGACCAATTCGACCTTGCCGCTGTCGAGCCGATAAATACCACCGACAACCCTGATCTTGCCCTCGGCTGCGGCGGCGCTGAGGATTGGCGTCGCCGATTTGAGCCGGGCGACAACGTCGATGACATTCTGGCGGATGGCGTTCGCGAGCTTGTCGCCGGGCTTGTCCGCGCTGGCCTTGACGGCAGGCGCAAGCGCGTTGACCAGCGACGGCAGGTGGCCGGGCAGAGTGGTGTTGTCCTTGAGCGACTTGATCGTGGCATCGACGGCGCCGCAGCTGTCGTGGCCGAGTACCAGGATCAGCGGCGAGTTGAGCACGGCTACGCCATATTCCAGGCTCGCGACCGTGTCGTCATTGGCGAAATTGCCGGCAACGCGGCAGACGAACAGATCGCCCCGGCTGCTGTCGAAGGCATATTCCGGCGCGATGCGGGAATCCGCACAGCTCAGGATGCTGGCAAAGGGATTTTGGCCGCCGACGAGGGCCTCCCGCTCAATCTTGAAGTCATGCCGGCGCGAGGTGCCTTCGACATAACGCACATTGCCCTTCATCAACCGATCGAGGGCGGCGGCCGGCGACATCTGGTTCTGCGGCTTCGGCGGCGGTTTTGCATCCTTGGCTTTTGCATCCTTGGCAAAGGCCGCCGGCGCAAAGGCCAGAGTTGCGGCGATCCCGCCTGTGAATTGAAGAAAGCGGCGGCGTGAGGTTTCACGAACTTCAATGGCAGGGCTGGCATCGCAGACACGGCACATGGCGGTTCTCCTTGGGGAGACGATAGCGATGCCGACGTTTATGTCACTGCGAGTGACGCGATGCAATCGGGCTCGCCGATTGCAACTCCAGCGGGTTCGCGCAAAGTGCGCTCAAATGGCAGTTCGTAAGATACGTCCTTACGCCCGCGACGACGCCTGTCGCGATACGCTGTAGGCGTCCCAGCTGCCCCAGCTCACCTGCGCGAGGCTGCGCAGATCGGTCGCCAGCGGCCGCTTGGTTCGTCTCTCGTGCGCGGCGATGCATCGCTGGGATTCAGCGATCTTGCGCTTGAGCTGGGCCAGGGCCTTTTGTTGCGCATGGCCGGCCGCGCCGGTCATCTCGCCAACACGGAAGCGGGCGATTTCCAGTTCCTTGACGGCCTCGCGGTTCTTCTTGAGCTGAACCCGGTGCCAGGCGATGTTGCTATTGCTTTCAGCGATCATGTTTGCAGCCGTGATCAATACGAGTGGGCAGGAGAGAGAGCGCCTGCGCGCGCCGGCCAGGTGACCCGACCTGGTCAATCCCTTGGATCCTCTCCTGGACTTTCGAGGATGAGACGGCTTGGTTAACGAAGGGTTAATGGCGTGGTAACGATCTGCAGGATCAGCGCCCGATAGCCTCAGCGCTGCTCCGCCGTCGCCGGCTTCTGATCGTCATCCGCCAGGCACCGGATGACAAAAGCGGTCCAGTCGCGCGGCAGCACCTTGGCGAGATGGGCCTTGCGCCGGCATTCGAGTTGCTCGGCCTTCTTGGCGTTCGCCTTCTCCTCGGTGAGGGAGGATTGCCTGATCCGGCGCAGCGTCACCGGCTCGCCGTCGGACTCGAATTGCAGTTCGTATTTCCGGCCATCCCTGGCGGTCGCCGCACAGGTGATGCTGGAGACCTGCCGCGTCGCGATGATCCCCATCTGACGGCAGGTGCCGGTCGATGATTCAACCAGTGGCACCGGCAGGCCGTCGACCTTCGGCCTTTCCTTGGAGTTCAGCAGCATCCGGTCGACCTGCAGTTCATAGACGTTGTCCTGCTCGCGGCGGCCGGTTTCGCCGGAGAACGAAATGATGTGGCTGTCATCCTTGGGATCGTCGAGCACGATCGTGAAATGCGCGCGGCCCTGCTGGCCGTGGAAATAGGCTACCGCCTTGCAGCCGAAATCGCTGCCGGCGATCTTGAGCCTGGTGCACTTGCCCGAGATGTGCGCGTACATGTCGATGTCGGGCTCTTCACGTTCCACCGCGCCCGCGGTCAACGATGGCGTTGCCGCACAGAGAACGCCAACAAGGAACGGCCAGCACAAGCGCATCGTCATGTCCGGTTCAGGAGAATTGGCCCGGTCAGGCACCGAGGGAATATCAGTTCGAATCGCATTCTGGTGGAACACTTTGTCGTTTCGATGGAACTTTTTGCCGGAAAAACACGGCAATCTGCCGCACTGCACCGGGGAATCATGGCCCTTTTAACCCGACACTAACTGGGATTCCTAACCGGGCTTCCATTCATCGCTGGCCTGATACCCATAGCCTCCAGCGTTGTCGATGCGAGGGTTGAGGACTTGAAGACCGGAGCCAAAGCAAGCGCAGACGTCGCACAGGGCTATGCCGTGCGGCTGATGCAGCATTTGGTGGTCCCGACCTTCGTGCTCAATCCAAAACGGCGCGTCGTGATCTGGAACCGGGCCTGTGAGCGCCTGACCGGCGTCGTCGCGGCTGACGTCATCGGTACATCTGACCATTGGCGCGCGTTCTATCAGCAGCAGCGTTATTGCCTGGCCGATCTGGTCGCGCTCGGACGGCCCGACAAGTTGAGCCAGCTCTATCCCGAGCACACCATCCCCGATGACGGCGTCGGCTTTTCCGCCGAAAACTGGTGCGTGATGCCGAAGCTCGGCAATCAATTGTATCTTGCCATCGACGCCGGCCCGATCCACGACGAGGACGGCAAGTTGATCGCCGTCGTCGAGACCCTGCGCGACATGACCGATCAGAAGCGTGCGGAGCTGGCGTTGCAGACGCTGGCCGCGAGCGACGGCCTGACCGGCCTTGCCAACCGCCGTTCGTTCGACCAGGCGCTGGCGATGGAATGGGCGCGTGCGCAACGGACCAAAAAGCCGCTGTCGCTGCTGTTGTGCGACGTCGACCATTTCAAGCTCTACAATGATCTGCACGGCCATCAAAAAGGCGACGAGTGTCTGCGCGCGGTGGCGGATGCGATCGGCAAGAACGCGTTTCGCCCGGCCGATCTTTCGGCGCGCTATGGCGGCGAAGAGTTCGCCATTATCATGCCCGAGACCGATTCCGCCGGCGCGCGAAAACTCGCCGAGCGGCTGCGCGACGCGCTGGCGCGGGGCCGGCTGCCGCACGGCGCGCCTTGTGTGCCGCCGTTCGTGACGCTGAGCATCGGCATCGCGACGCTGGTGCCGAGCGAGGATACGCGCGCGGATTGGCTGCTGGGGCAGGCCGACCAGGCGCTCTACGCCGCGAAATATTCCGGCCGCAACCGCGTCGTGTCGGCCGACAAAGTGCTCGCCGCGTTCGCCAGCGCAAGGGATCTGCGCGAGAGCGAAGCGCCCCTGCCGGTCCGCAAGCGACGGGCGCGCAAGTCGGCTTGACGTTCGCGCTTTCCGTCATTTCCTCAAAACGACCGCGGCCCTCGTCAGGGGAGCTGACAAGGGCCGCGTTAGAACACATCGTCGCGCCTAGGTTCGCAACGAGGTGTGGGAGCTCGGGATTGCGAATTAGAACGGCAGCAGCACGTCCATTACCTGCTGGCCATAGCGGGGTTGCTGCACGTCGGTGATCTGGCCGCGGCCGCCATAGGCGATGCGGGCCTGCGCGATCTTCGAGGAATCGATGGTGTTGTCGCTCTGGATGTCTTCCGGGCGCACGATGCCGGCGACGATCAGCTCGCGGATTTCGAAGTTGACGCGGATCTCCTGCTTGCCTTCGACCACGAGATTGCCGTTCGGCAGCACCTGCGTCACCACGGCGGCGACGTTGGTCTGCAGCGCTTCCTGGCGGTTGACCGAACCCTTGCCGTCGGTCGACGCGGTCGAGTCCGCCGTCAGGATCTTGCCCGGCAGGATCTTGTTGGCTTGCGTGATCGTCTGGGATCCGAGGAAGTCGGTAACGCCGGAGTCTTCCTTGCTGGAGCGGCTGCGCTGGGTCTGGTTGGCGATGTTGGCCTTGTCGGTGATGTTGACGGTCACCGTCATGATGTCGCCGACGCGCGCGGCGCGCTGGTCGCGGAAGAACGCGCGTGAGCCGTTCCGCCACAGCGAGTTCGCATTGTAGGAGGCCTGCTCGGGCTTGGGCATCGGCATCTGCACCGGCTTGTAGCCGGGCTGCGTGGTCGGATTCTCGATCTCGGTCAGCTTCGGCTTTTCGCCGATCTGGGAGAGGCGGTCGATCGAGGAGCAACCGCTTGCGAACGCTGCCACGGCCAGCAAGGCGCCGGTGAGAATGAAGCGGTTGATACGGGAGACTGACATTTACATTACTCGGCTTTTGGAGCGACTGACGAACTGAGTTTGGCGACGGCGACGGGGGCGGCTTGTCCGGTGCTGCCGAGCGAGGAGGTGGTATCGGCGGCGGCCGGCGCAGGACGGGACGCGGCGACCGTGATCGAGACCTGGCCGCGGCCGGTCACGGTGCCGGACACCGTGCGCTTGGATTGCAAGTTCATGACGTTGACGACGTCGCCTTCGGTGCCGTTCTCGAGCGCCTTGCCGCGCACGGTGAGGTAAAGTCCGGGGGAATCGTAGACCAGCGTGACGTTCTGGTCGCGCTGCACGAGGTCCGGCTTGGCGAGATCGGCAACCCGGACGGCCTGGCCGGCGCGCAGCTGGCGGCGCGCCTGCATGCCGACCGCGCGGTCGCGCGTAGCGGCATCTGCGCCGACTTCGGCCTTGGGGCGGCGCTCGACCACGACGTCGGAGGATTTCAGAACTTCGTTGCGCTCGATGCCGCGCGCCAGCACCGCGGCCTCGACGGTCTCGATCGCGGTGCCGGTGAAGCGCAGCTTGATAGGCGCCGTGCCGCTGTCGTTGGATATTTCGAAGGTGATGTCGAAGCGGCCGTTGCGCGGATCGAAGCGCACGATGGCGGCCTGCATGCCGCCGGTGTTGGAAGCATCGAGCCTGACATCGCCGGGATCGCGGTCGAAGGTGAGATTGAGACTGGCGGCCTCACCGAGGCCGTTCTTGCGCTCCAGCGTGCGCGCGATCTGCTGCTCGATGTCCTTGCCCTCGAGCGTGCGGGCCAGCCGCGTCACCGAAATTTCCTTCAGGTCCCGTGTGTCGACACCGATCACGTGATGCGACCGCAGCGCATTGAGCACCTGCGCGACCGGCAGCGAGCCGGTGGTGCCCAGATCCGGCGCGCGGTAGATCGCGATCTGCGCAGCGCTGCCGGCGTTGTCGATGATGTCGCCGATGCGCACCAGGTCGCCCGTGACGGTCACGCTGGCGCGCAGCGCGGGTGCGGCGATGACGTCGCCACGGGTCTGCGCGACCGCTGTCGTCGCGGAGGCGGCGAGCAGTGCGGTGGCAAGGAGGAGCGCGCGGGCGATCATGACAATTCCTCAGCGGAACATGTTGGAGGTGGACTGCAGCATCTGGTCGGCGGCGCTGATCACCTTGGCGTTCATCTCGTAGGCGCGCTGCGCCGCGATCAGGTCGGAGATTTCGGTGACGACCTCGACATTGGCCTGTTCGAGATTGGACTGCTGCATGTCGCCGAAACCGTCGGTGTTGGCGATGCCGTCCTGCGGCGGACCGGAAGCCGGGGTGTCCGTGAACAGATTGTCGCCGATCGGGTTGAGGCCGGCCTTGTTGATGAAGCGGGTCAGGCCGATCTGGCCGACGGTCGACGGCGTGGTCGATCCCGGCAGCAATACCGACACCTGGCCCTGGGCGTTGATGGTGAGGCCGGAGGCGCTCTGCGGGATCGTGATGGTCGGCTGCACCGGATTGCCCTGCGAGGTCACGACGCGGCCCTGCGCGTCCATCTGGAACGAGCCGTCGCGGGTATAGGTGTAGGTGCCGTCAGGCATCTGGATCTTGAAGAAGCCTTCGCCGCGGACCGCGATGTCGAGCTCGTTGCCGGTCGGCAGCAGCGTGCCCTGGCTCATCAGGCGCGGCGTGCCGACGGTCTTGACGCCACCGCCGATGTCGACGCCGACGGGAAGGATGGTGCCCTGGTCGGAGGCCTGCGCGCCGACGCGCCGCACGTGATCGTAGATCAGGTCCTGGAACGCGGCGCGCTGCTTCTTGTAGCCGGTGGTGCGCATGTTCGCGATGTTGTTGGAGATCACCTGAACGTTGAGTTCCTGTGCCGCCATGCCGGTTGAGGCTGTGTAGAGTGCGCGCATCGATCAAAACTTTCAGGTTATGCCGGAACTTCGGCGAGTTTCTCGATTGCGGATTTGTGCAGATCGCTCTGCTGCTGCAGCAGGGCCGAAATCTGCGTGTAGGCGCGCGTGATCTCGATCATGCGGCTCATCTCGGTCACCGAATTGACGTTCGACTTTTCGATGAAGCCCTGACGAACCCTTGAAGTGGTGTCGATCTGGGCGACGACGCCCTGGCCCGCCGAGTAGAGGTTGCTGCCTTCCTTCTCGAGCTGCTGGGCGTCGGCGAAAGAAACCAGTCGCAGCTTGCCGCGGACCGAATCGATGCGGCCGGTGCCCTCGACCACGGTGATGCTGCCGTCGGCGGCGATGTTGATTTCCTTGTCGGTCGGCTGGAACACGATCGGGCCGGAGGTGCCGAGCACGGGATTGCCGCCGGCGGTGACCAACTGGCCCAGATTGTTGATCTGCAGACCACCGTCGCGGGTGTAGCGCTCGCCGGCCGCGGTCTGCACCGCAAGGAAGGCCTTGCCGTCGATCGAGACGTCGAGCGGGTTCTTGGTGATTTCGGTATTGCCTGCCGCGAAATCCTTGAAGGTGGCGCGATCCTGCACGAACGCGACTTGGCGGTCGGGGCGCTGGAAATTGTCTTCATGCGCGGGCGAGCGCAGAAATTGCTCGAACAACGACCGGTCGGCCTTGAAGCCGTTGGTGTTGACGTTGGCGACGTTGTTGGCGACGACATCCATCTGCCGTTCCAGCACCATCTGCCGCGATAGTCCGACGAGAAGCGTATTCTCCATCGGTGGTTCTCCCCTTCATCGATCCGCGTGCTGCTCTCCCAAGCCGCCCGCCGATCTCTCGAACCGCCCAGGCTCTCCCAAGCCCGTGGTCCGCCAAGTACTCAGCGAAAGCCGTGCCAGTTTGGAAAACGACGATTTTTAAAGGGGTTAGGCGTTTTACCGGGGCGATTACGGACGGCAGAAAGGTCTTGTTGACCATGTTTGCCCGGCAACTTTTTCCTAGCTGAGGGTCAATGGAAAGGTTCCGTTAACCATTATTACCCTAGCGTTGCATTTGAAGAGAGCGCGTGTGCGCTGGCGGCTTTTGTATCGCGTCTGGGGCCTCGGCCCGGCTGGTGGCAACCGTGTTCGTTCCCAATTGGATCGGGCGGGGCAATGGCGGACAATGAAGCAGAAGGTGCTGCCGAAGGCGCGGAAGCCGTCCCGGGCAAAAAGGGCAAGCTCAAGCTGATCATTGCCGCTGTCGGGTTCGTCGCCATCCTTGGCGCCGGCGCGGGCTGGTTCTTCCTGATGCGCGGCCACGGCGAGGAGAAGCATGCCGAGGCGCCGCCGCCGAAGCCGCCGTCCTTTGTCGAAGTGCCGGACATGATGGTCAACCTGGTCGGCGCCCCCGGCGAGCGCGTGCAATATCTCAAGGTCAAGGTCGTGCTCGAGGTCAAGGAAGAGAAGCAGCTCGAGGCGATCAAGCCGACGCTGCCGCGCGTCACCGATCTGTTCCAGACCTATCTGCGCGAACTGCGCCCCAGCGACATCAACGGCTCGGCCGGATTGTTTCGCCTCAAGGAGGAGCTGACCAAGCGCGTCAATATCGCGCTGGCGCCGCAACGGGTGAGCGCGGTGCTGTTCAAGGAAATCCTGGTCCAGTGACTCAGCAGGTCTCATAATCATGGCCAACGGTAAAGACCTCGACCAGGACGCAATTGCCGCCCAATGGGAGGCCTCGCTCGATTCCGAGGATCCTGCGGCGGCGGCGGAAGAAGCTGCGGCCAATGAACTCTCGGAGAGCATGGCCCTGCAATGGGCCGCGATGGTCGAGGACGGCAGCCGCGATTTCGGCAACAAGGCCGGCGGCGAACGGGTCCTGTCGCAGGAAGAAATCGACAATCTGCTCGGCTTCACCGTCGGCGACGTCAATCTCGACGACAATTCCGGCATCCGCGCCATCATCGATTCCGCGATGGTGTCCTACGAGCGTCTGCCGATGCTCGAAATCGTGTTCGACCGCCTGGTGCGGCTGATGACCACGAGCTTGCGCAACTTCACCTCCGACAACGTCGAAGTCTCGCTCGACCGCATCACCTCGGTGCGGTTCGGCGACTACATGAACTCGATTCCGCTCCCCGCCGTGCTCAGCGTGTTCAAGGCCGAGGAGTGGGAAAACTTCGGCCTCGCGACCGTCGATTCAAGCCTGATCTATTCGATCATCGACGTGCTGCTCGGCGGCCGCCGCGGCCAGACGTCGCTGCGCATCGAAGGCCGCCCCTACACCACGATCGAAACCAATCTAGTCAAGCGGCTGGTCGAGGTCGTGCTGGCCGATGCCGAGCAGGCGTTCCGGCCGCTGTCGCCGGTGACCTTCTCGATCGACCGGCTGGAAACCAATCCGCGCTTCGCCGCGATCTCCCGGCCTGCCAACGCCGCGATCCTGGTGCGGCTGCGCATCGACATGGAAGACCGCGGCGGCAATATCGAACTGCTGCTGCCCTATGCGACCATCGAGCCGATCCGGCCGGTGCTGTTGCAGATGTTCATGGGCGAAAAGTTCGGCCGCGACCCGATCTGGGAAGGCCACTTTGCCACGGAGGTGGCGCAAGCCGAGATCTCCGTCGACGCCGTGCTGTATGAAGCCAACGTGCCGCTCAAGCAGCTGATGAAGCTGAAGGTCGGCGACACGCTGCCGCTGGAAATGAAAAAGGACGCGCTGGTGTCGGTCCGCTGCGGCAACGTCGTCTTGACCGAAGGCCGCATGGGCCGGGTCGGCGACCGCGTCGCCATCCGCGTCACCAAGCAGTTGCGCAAACCCAATACCACCTTCGCGATGTTCGAGAAGGCCGACGAGCAAACCAAGTTGATGGAGGCACAATGAGTCATTCCCTCGGAATTATCATCGAGAGTCTGGTGGCGGTGCTGCTGCTGGTGACGATCGGCTACTGCGTCCTGCTCAACGCCCGCCTGAAGCGGCTGAAGGCGGACGAGCATTCGCTCAAGGCCACGATCGGCGAACTGATCACCGCCACCGAAATCGCCGAGCGTGCGATCGGCGGCCTCAAGCATACCGTTCGCGACGTCAACGAGCACCTCGGCAGCCAGCTGACCGCGGCCTCCCAGATGTCGACGCAGCTGAAGGGCATGCTGGCCGAGGGCGACGGCATCATCCGCCGCCTCTCGAAGATCGCCGTTGCAGCGCGGCCGCTGACGTCGGAGCCGGAACAAGCCGCCGCTCCCAAGGTCTCGAGCGCAAGAGCAGTCGCGGCTGCCGCGGAAGCATTCTCGGAACGCCGAAGGACTAGTGGCCTCGCTGCATGAAATCGTTTCGCGACATACGCGTCATTCCGGTGGTGCTGGTCGCCGTCTTCGGCCTTGCGGTGCTGAAGGTGGCCGGCCTCGTCATCGACGGAGGTTACGTATTCGACTATCAGCCGCAGCCGGCCAGGAAGTCGTGGGCGCAGGATACGTTCAATTTCCCGGGCGGCGGCTCCAGGGTCCCCTCCAAGATCGCCTCCAAGCCTGAACCCGACGACATCACCGGCTCGGTGCCCAAGCCCAAGGAGGAGGCGCCGAAGCCGGCGGCCCCCGCTGCCGCCGATCCGCAGCCGCAACAAAGCGGCACGGTGATCTTTCCTGAACCCAACCAGCAGTCGGTATCGCCGTCGGAGCGCGCCATTCTCGAGCGGCTGCAGGCGCGGCGGCAGGAACTGGAGCAGCGCGCGCGAGAGATCGAGATCCGCGAGAGCCTGTTGAAATCGGCCGAGAAACGCATCGAGGGGCGGGTCGAGGAGATGAAGGCCACCGAGGCGCGGATCACGACCGCGACCGGGCAAAAAACCGAAACCGATGCCGCGCGCTTCAAGGGCATCATCACGATGTATGAGGGCATGAAGCCAAAGGACGCCGCCAAAGTGTTCGACCGGCTCGAAATGTCCGTTCTGTACGAAATCGCTTCCCAGATCGCGCCGCGCAAGATGTCCGATATTCTCGGCCTGATGCAGCCGGAGGCGGCCGAGCGGCTGACCGTGGAACTGGCGCGTCGCGCCGGACCCGACAAATCCGCCTCGACGGCCGAATTGCCGAAAATTGAAGGCAAGATGCTGCCGCAAAAGCCCAATTGACGGGGATATTTAACAATACCTTAAGCCGGCCAATTCAAGATTCAGCCGCGAAGGCGAGGGCGCCTCGCTGCTGCAATCGTTGAGGCCAAGAGACATCCTGGATGGGGCAAAGGGCTGCCGCTGGAATTGGGTCGCAAGGCCGCGCATTGGCGCGGATGGCCCGGCGCTGCCTTGATGTAGCCCGTGGTCTGCGCTCGCCGCTTGCAACCTTCCTGGTGCTCGCCGGCGTGACGGTGGCGTCGCCCTGCCAAGCCCAGGACCTCGTCAAGGGCGAAGCGACGTTCACGGCGTCCGGCGGCTATGCGCGGCTGGTGCTGAAGCTTGCCGAGGACGTCGAGTCGGACGTCATCACCGCCGGCTCGATCATCGTGATCCGCTTCAAGCGTCCGGTGGACATTCCCGTCGACAAGCTGAGCGACGCCGTGCCCGATTATGTCGGCTCGGCGCGGCGCGACCCGGATGGTTCGGCGATCCGGCTGTCGCTGGCGCGGCGGGCAACGATCAACACCATGACGGCCGGCGAGCGGATCTTCGTCGACTTCCTGCCCGACAGCTGGACCGGCCCGCCGCCCACGCTGCCGGCCGACGTCATTCGCGAACTGGCCGCGCGGGCCCGGGCCGCCGAACGCGCGCTGCGCGCCCAGCTTGCGGTTGCCGCGGCCAAGAAGAAGCCGCCGGTGCGCGTCCGCGCCTCGGTGCAGCCGACCTTTGTCCGCTTCGTCTTTGAAATGCCCAACGGGGTCAACGTTTCTTCGGTGCTGAACGAGCAGAAGCTGACGCTGCAGTTCAACGGCGTGCTGGCGTTCGATCTGGCCGATGCAAAGGTGGCGGCGCCGCCGAATATCGCCTCGATCACGCAGCGGACCGATGGCGATGCCTCCGCGGTCGATATCGTGTTGATCGGCGAAGTCGACGTGCATTCCTTCCGCGAAGAGAAGAACTACGTCATCGACGTCGCCTTCCAGCAAGCCGACAAGCCGGCGGCGGAACAGGCGCAAGCCCCGGCTGCCGCGAATGCCCCGGCTGTAGCGCATGCCCCGACGGCCAGGTCGGGAGTCGCAGCGCAGATCGCCGCTGCCCAGGCGATCGCCCACAGCAAGCCGCTGAACGACTCGATACCGCCGCAGCATCTCCCGCAACTGCCGCCGGTTACGTCGGAGGCAATCGCCGAGCAGGCCAAAATCGAGATCAAGCCCGGCGAACCGCAGCAGGCGCCGCCCGCAATGGAAACAGCGCCGCCAGCCCCCGCAACAACGCCGGGTGCGATGCCGGTCGTCGAGCAGGCTGCTCCTGCAGCGGAGAAGCCGGCGCCGCAGGCTGCAGCGCCCACACCCGCCGTGGAAAAGTTGCCGGCTGCGCCTCAGAAGCCGGCGCTTGCGGCCGAGAAGCCGGCGCCAGCGGAGACGCCGAAAGCCGCGCAGCCTTCGGAAGCAAAGCCGGCCGCCGCGATCGAGACGTCAAAACCCGCAGCACCGAAGAAGGCCGCTTCTGCTGCCGTTGAGGCGCCGAAGAAAGCCGAACTACCGGCGGCTGCCGTCGAGGCGAGGCGGGACAGCGACGGCCTGCGCGCGATGTTCTCGTTTGCCGCGCCGACGCCGGCGGCCATGTTCCGCCGCGCCGACACGGTGTGGCTGGTGTTCGACCAGACCGGGCCGATCGACGTCGAGCAGATCCGCGCCAAGGGCGGCGCAATCATCGGCGACGTCAGCCGGCTGCCGCTGGAAAAAGGCCAGGCCATCCGCATTCGTCTCAACCGGCCGCAGATGCCGTCGCTTGAAAGCGATGGTCGCGCCAACGGCATGATCTGGACGCTGACATTTGCCGATCGTGTGCAGGCGCCACCATTGCCGCTGCAGGTGTTGCGCAACATCACCGATCCGGCGCTGGCCAACGTCACCGTGCCGCTGGCGAACCCCGGCCTCATGCATCGGCTGGTCGACCCCGACGCCGGCGACACGCTGCTGGTGGTCACCGCGCCGCCGCCGACCCGCGGCTTCATCAAGCGGCAGGACTTCGTCGAACTGTCGCTGCTGGAATCCGTCCACGGCGTCGTCGTTCATCCCAATTCCGACGATATCACCGCCGAGGTCGGATCCGACAAGGTGATGCTCGGCCGGCCGGGCGGGCTGACGCTGTCGTCGGCCGACGTCTCTGCCGAACGCGCCACCGCGGCGGTGCGGTCGTTGTTTGACGCCAAGGAATGGCGCAAGAACCGCGAGGAGAATTTTCTGGGCCGGCTGGATGCGCTGATCAAGGCGGCGGCCGCGGCCGGCGATGACGGGCTGGCGCAAGCCCGGCTCGACCTTGCCAATTTCTATATGGCGCGGGGGATGTTTCAGGAAGCGAGGGGAGTGACCAATCTCATCCTCTCTGAATCCAAGGCTGGAAGTGAAGACGCTGGCGTCGTCATGGTCAATGCGGTCGCCAGCATCCTGATCGGCCATCCCGAGCGGGGACTGAAGGGCCTGGCCAGTCCGGTGATCGGCAACGGCTATGACTCCCAATTGTGGAAGGCGCTCGCCTTTGCCCGCCAGGGCAAATGGGCGGACGCCCGCGAGAAGTTCAAGAACGCCGAATTCTCGATCGCGGCCTTGCCGCTGGAAATGCAGCGCATCGTGACCGCGGATGCGATGCGGGCGTCGCTCGAGGTGAAGGACTATGCCGGAGCCTCGCGCCGGCGCAGCGAACTCGAGGTCGTCGGCGTGCCGAAGGAAATGAAGCCGGAGATCGCGGTGTTGCGCGGACGGCTGGCCGAGGCGCTCGGCCACGACAAGGACGCACTCGACGCCTACCGGTTCGCCGTCAATTCGTCCGATCGGCCTGCTGCTGCCGAAGCCAAGCTGCTGGAGGTCTTGCTCCGCCAGCGGCGCGGCCAGCTCGGGCAAGCCGAGGTGCTGCGCGAACTGGAAACGCTGTCGGCGATCTGGCGTGGCGACGCGATCGAGTTGAAGACCCTTGCCGTATTGTCGCAGCTATACGCCGACGCGGGCCGCTACGAGGAATCGCTCGCGGCGGCCAAGACCGCGACCCGGCTGCAGCCGAATTCCGAACTGGCGCGGCAGGGCCAGGACGCCGCGTCCGCGCTGTTTGCGCAGCTCTTTCTCGGCCCCAAGGGCGAGGACATGAAGCCGATCGATGCGCTCGGCATGTTCTACGAATATCGCGAACTGACGCCGATCGGCCGCCGCGGCGACGAGATGATCCGCCGTCTGGCGGACCGCCTGGTGGCGGTCGACCTGCTCGATCAGGCCGCCGAGCTGCTGCAGTATCAGATCGACAAACGGCTGGAGGGCGCCGCGCGCGCGCAGGTGGCGGCGCGCCTGGCCATGGTCTATCTGACCAACCGCAAGCCGGATCGCGCTGTCGCGGCGCTGCGCACCACGCGCATCGCCGATCTCTCCGGTGAGTTGCGCCAGCAGCGCCTGTTGCTGGAGGCGCGCGCGCAAAGCGACGTCGGACGCCATGATCTCGCGCTCGACATCATCTCCAACATCACCGGACGCGAGGCGATCCGCCTGCGTTCCGACATCTACTGGGCGTCACGGCAGTGGCGCGAGGCCTCCGAACAGATCGAACTGTACTATGCCGATCGCTGGCGCGACTTCAAACCGCTGAACGCGGTGGAGAAGGGCGATGTGATCCGCGCCGTCGTCGGCTATGCGCTCGCCGAGGACGCCATTGGACTGTCGCGCTTCCGCGAGAAATATGCGCCGCTGATGCTGGGCGATACCGACCGGATGGCGTTCGATATCGCAAGCAAGCCGGCCGCTGCCTCAAGTGCCGAATTTGTCTCGATCGCCAAGATGGCGGCGGGCGTCGACACGCTCGATGGCTTTATCCGGGAAATGAAGGTCCGCTTCCCCGACGCCACCGCGCGCGCGCCGATTTCGCCCGAAATGGCCAGGGGCGAGCCGGTCCACACCGGTTCGCTGCCCGCGATATCAGGACACAAAACCGCCGGAGCGGCAAAATAGTAGTTCAGGCAACCCCCGGCGGGGTTTGCGCGCCAGCGTTTCGTCGGTTAAGCGAAATCCACACATCAAGCCGTATGGAAGTTTGTCGTTCGATGCCGCTGACCCGGGGCCGAATTGTAGGACACGACAACGAACGATTGGCGTTCAAGTTCACCATGCAAAATGGGGACGAGCCGATCGAATGCCAGATCAGTGACGCCGCCATGGACGAGCTTGCAGGCGTCAAGGGAACCGAGAGCCTGGCAAGACAGGCGCAGTTTTTGGCGTTGCGAGATGCCGTCGAGCGCATCGCCTCCGACATGTTCGACGCGGCGCCGGCCGTGAAGGGCTATGTCGTCAGAATATTCACCAAGCACATCCCGAAATAGCGGCCGGCGCGGCAAGGTATCGCGCCGCGGCCTCGTCCCCTCGACAGACGGCTTCCGAACCGGCAACCTGCGCGCACAAAATCAAAGACGCCATCGGGGGGAACTATCGCCATGAGCAAGCCAGCCAAGACCGAAGCCGAACTCATTGCGATGGCAGTAGCCGAGTTGAAGGTCCATAACGATTGCCCCGATGGAATGGTGATCTCGGTGCTCCGCGACGGCGACTCCTGGGAGTTTCGCGTCAGTGCCGAACAGGCGACGATCGACAAGCCGGGCTATCCCGAATGCGTCGTGATGCTGGTGCAGATCGGGGACCACCTCTGCAAGCAGTATGATTTCAAGGAGTGAGTAGACCGCGAGGAGTTGCGCGCCTTTCCTATTTCGCAGGATTGCGCACAGCGTAGGCGGTACGAAGTCCCGGCACGAATCCGCAAGCCTCGTAGAACCGGTGCACGCGTGGATCGGCCCGGCCGCTCTGCATCAAGACCTGATAGCAGTCCTGCTTCCACGCCTCGGCCAGCGCTGCCGTGATCACCGCGCGGCCGTGGCCGCGTCCCTGGAAGTCGGGATGGGTGGCGACATTCTCGAGAACGCCGAACTGACGACCGCCCCGCAGCAGGTTGGGCGTGGTGATGAGCGTGCAGGTTGAAACGATTCTACTGCTTTCGTCCGATACAAAGATCATTACTCCTTCTCGAGCGAGGATCTGCGCCCAAATTATTCTAGCTCGTTCTGGTTCCGCACTCCGGCTGACGTCGGACTCGGCAAACAGCGCCAGCAAGGCGCCGAGATCGCCGGCATTTACCAGTCGCGCACTTGTCATCCGTGAGCTCCTTGATTGAAACCGTTTCCATCCCAAATCGTAGCTTCCCAAGAAGCCAAATAGCGCGAGAGACGGACTAATTTTTATGCATCCCAGGAATACACACCGAGCGCTGGTTCCGGTCGCGATCGCTGTCGTGGTCGCGGTCATCGGCACCGCGCTTTTCGCGGTGGAATTACGGACCAAAGACGTGGTCGCGGACAACGGCATCAGCATGATCACGACGGCTGTCGTCGAGAAGGCCGGCGCGACGGCTTATCCGACCGCCCGTGACACCGGCGCGGATCAAATCAGCTACGTCCCGTAACTCTGCACCAGGCTTCCCGCCACCAGCGACCAGCCGTCGACCAGCACGAAGAAGATCAGCTTGAACGGAAGTGACACCACGACCGGCGGCAGCATCATCATGCCCATCGACATCAGAACCGACGCCACCACGAGGTCGATGATCAGGAACGGCAGGAACAACAGGAAGCCGATCTCGAAGGCGCGCTTCAGCTCGGAGATCATGAAGGCCGGCACCAGAATCCGCAGCGACATCTCTTCCGGCGTCGCCGGCGGCGGCTCGCGCGACATGTCCAGGAACAGCTTGAGGTCCTTCTCGCGGACGTTCTTCAGCATGAAGCCGCGCAGCGGCACGGACGCCCTTTGCAGCGCGTCCTCGACGCCGATCTGGTTGGCGACCAAAGGCTTGATGCCGTCGTCATAGGATTTTTGCAGCACCGGCCCCATCACGAACGCGGTCAGGAACATTGCGAG
This sequence comes from Bradyrhizobium sp. AUGA SZCCT0222, assembly GCF_018130205.1. NCBI lineage: Bacteria > Pseudomonadati > Pseudomonadota > Alphaproteobacteria > Hyphomicrobiales > Nitrobacteraceae > Bradyrhizobium > Bradyrhizobium sp. AUGA SZCCT0222. The sequence goes on along the minus strand of NZ_JAFCLX010000017.1, from coordinate 128,583 downwards.
CGCAATGATCACGGAGTTCGGCGGTGCGGTCGCGGTGCCGAGCGCGGTGCGCAGCAGCGACAGCACCACCACGATCCGGGTGAACGACGTCATCATGATCAGGATCGACGGCGCGATCGAGAGGATCGTCAGCAGCGCAATCAGCTGGATCGCGCGTTCGGTGACGCCGCCACCGCCCTGGCCGAGATTGATGCTGATGTCCTGCGCCAGCACCGGATCGGCGAGCGATCCGGCGGCTATCAGTGTGACAAAAAATAAAACTCTACGCGGGGCTTTCGCCGATCTCACGAAGGAGACTTCGGGCGGCCCAGCAATGAGGCCATCTCGTCTTCGAGATTCTCAAACCCGCTTTTCTGCGGCGCGGGCGCGGGGGGCGGGGCGGGCGTCTCGCTGCGCGAGGGGCGGGCAGGCGGCGGCTCCGGCGCGACCGGCGGCGCGATCGGGGCATCGGCGGGCCGGCGCAAGGCAGCTTCGAGCCGCTGCGCCATCTCGGCGAGATTCTGGTCGGCGGACTGCGGCGGAGGCGCAGGCGGCGGGGGTGGCGGTGCTGCGGCACGCTCGGGCGCACGGACCGGCGGCGGCGGCTTCGGCAGCTCGCTCTGGCGCTGCGGGCGCGGCATCATGGGTTCGGTGCGGGCCGGGCGCTGCGGGACCGGATCGGGACGCGGTTCCGGCCGGCCGCCCATCGGCTCCGGCGCGAAGCTTGCCAGTGGATCGGTGCGGCGCTCAGCCATCGGCGGCGGCGCCGGGCGGCGGAGTTCGTCGGCGAAAGCGGGCCGTGCCGGGCGCGGCGGCGGCTCGGGCATTTGCGGCTCGGCGTGATCGAACGGGTCGCGCGCGCCGTCGTCGTTCCAGCCGGCATCCGGCAGCGGGGCGATACGCGGCGGCTGCTCGCCAGTGACCGCAGGCCGCGGCGCCATCTGCTCACGGCCCGGCATGGCACGGACGATATTGGGTTCCACCACGATGTCGCTGGGGCCGCCGATCATCAGGAGATGTTCGACATTGTCGCGCCGGACCAGCACCAGGCGCCGGCGGCCGTCCACCGCGGCGGCGTCGATCACGGCCAGCCGCGGCATCCGCCCGCGATTGGTGTTGGCACCGAGGCGGTTGGTGGCGAAGCGGCGCACCAGCCAAGCGGCAACGCCGATCAGCGCCAGCACGGCGATGAATGCGAAGATGAAATATGCTGTCTGCATTCTCTAGTCCCCGGCCTCAGGCCGTTCTCACATGCTTGCTTCGAGGTGCGCGGACCTGATCTTCCAAGTTGAACATGATTCTTCCGGATTGATGTTCCGAAACGATATTCATGTTCCGAAGCGATCCGTCGACCGGCGAATCACGCCCGAGATGAGCCCTATTCCTTAATTCCCCACGGCAAACGCTGCCGCCCATTAATTAATAGACCAAGAATCGCTTGATCCAAAACGACTTCTGAGCGCCCCGACCGCGTTGGCCGTTGCTGGTTAACGCAGGTTTCGTGGCGAAAATGCGCTCTTTTGGGTGCCGGCCCCCGTGCAAGCGCGTTGTCCACGGCCTGATTCTGCGGATTTTAACCAGCCGTTAACCATACACCGGGCAAATTCTGCCTACCTCGCGGCGCCTGCCAGAGGTTAACGAGGACCCGCTCGCGATGGCCATCAACGATCTTCCGATCCTGTCGGCGCTGCGCACCAAGATGCAGTGGCATCAGGAGCGCCAGCGGGTGCTCGCCGAAAACATTTCCAACGCCAACACCCCGAACTTCAAGCCCCGCGACCTGGTGGAACCGAAATTCGACAAAAAAGGTTCCGCCGCCACCGTCGGCGGAACTTTCGGTTCGATGGCGATGATGCGCACCAGCGCGAGCCATATCGGCGTGTCCGGCGGCGCCCAGACCTTCGACGGCGATGGCGGCAAGAGCGGTTTCCTGACCCGGCCGGCCGGCAACGCCGTCAATCTGGAAGATCAGATGATGCGGGTCTCCGCCAACCAGATGGACTATGCGGCGGCCACCTCGCTCTACACCCGCAGCCTCGGACTTCTCAAAACCGCCATCGGAAAGCGCTGACGCGCCGCATTTAGGGGAACCGGATCATGGCAGATGATGGTGGAAGCGACTTCGCCCGCTCGATGAGCATCGCGACCTCGGGCCTGCGCGCGCAGGCCGGGCGGATGCGGGTGATCTCGGAAAACATCGCGAACGTGGATTCCACCGCGCCGACTGCCGCCGGCGATCCCTATCGCCGCAAGGTGCCGACCTTCTCCTCGGCGCTCGACCGCACGATCGATGCCAAAGTGGTGACGCTCGGCAAGGTGCGCACCGACCAGTCGGCGTTCCGCATCAAGCACGAGCCGAGCAACCCGGCGGCGGACGCCGCCGGCAACGTCAAATACCCCAACGTCAACCCGCTGGTCGAAATGACCGACATGCGCGAAGCCCAGCGGTCCTATGAGGCCAACCTCAACATCATCAGCGCCACGCGCCGGATGATTCAACGCACGCTCGACATCCTCAAGGCCTGAAACAGGAATCATAGACCATGGCTTCACCGACCGTTGCAGCAAACGCCTACGCCGCGCTCTCGCGCATCATGGAGACCGGCGGCGCCGAGAAGGGCGGCCAGACTTCGGGCGGCCCGTCCTTCGGCGCGCTGCTCAAGGATGCCGTCGGCAGCGTGATGGAAGCCGGCAAGAAGTCCGACTCCCAGACCATCGCGATGGCCTCGGGCAAGGCCAACGTCATGGACGTAGTGACGGCGGTGGCCGAGACCGACGTCGCGGTCTCGACGCTGGTGTCGGTGCGCGACCGGGTGATCCAGTCCTACGAAGACATCATGAAGATGCCGATTTGACGTCCTTGGACGTCATCCCGGGGCGATGCGCAGCATCGAACCCGGGATCTCGAGATTCCGGGTTCGCTTCGCGCCCCGGAATGACGCTGCGGAAAGAGCGAGACAGAAAATGACCGGTGCTGAAACCCTCGACGTGGCGCGTGATGCGATCTGGACCATCGTGGTGGTGTCGTCGCCCCTGATGGTGGTCGGCCTCGTGGTCGGCGTCGTGGTGTCGCTGTTCCAGGCGCTGACGCAGATCCAGGAACAGACGCTGATCTTCGTGCCGAAGATCCTGGCGATCTTCGTGACGCTATTGCTGGCGTTGCCGTTCATGGCGGATTCGTTGCAGGGCTACATGATGCGGATATCGTCGCGAATCATAGGCGGATGATGCACTGTGGTTGAGCCATGCGCATCGATGTCTCGTTCCTGCCGGCCCTTGCCGCGACTTTCATGCTGGTGTTTGCCCGCGTGGGGGCGATGGTGATGCTGTTGCCGGGATTTGGCGAGAGCAACATCCCGGTCCGGATCAAGCTCGCGATCGCGCTGTTGTTGACGCTGATCATCCTGCCGCTGCACCGCGCCGCCTATCAGGTCGATTTGACCTCGATGAGTGCGATGGGCGTTCTGATGGTGCACGAGATCGTCATCGGCGTGGTGCTCGGCGCCACCGCGCGGGTGACGCTGTCGGCGCTGGCGGTCGCAGGCTCAGTGATCGCCCAGCAGCTCGGCCTCGGCTTCGTCACCGCTGTCGATCCGACCCAGGGCCAGCAGGGCCTTCTGATCGGCAACTTCCTCTCCATCCTCGGCATCACGCTGTTGTTCGCCACCGACACCCATCACCTGGTCATCGCGGCGCTCAACGAGAGCTACCGGATCTTCTCGCCGGGCGAGACGATGCCGACCGGCGATGTCGCGGCGCTTGCGACCCGGGCTTTCGCCGCCGCCTTCAAGATCGGCCTGCAATTGTCGGCGCCGTTTTTGGTGTTCGGCATCGTCTTCAACATGGGGCTCGGCATTCTGGCGCGGCTGATGCCGGCGATGCAGGTCTATTTCGTCGGTGTGCCGCTCTCGATCCTGATCGGCTTCTTGATCTTCGCCGGCGTCCTCACGGCGATGATGGGCACCTATCTGAACTACTTCACCGGCGTCATGCACGAGCTCACACCTCTTAGATAATATAACTCAGGCGCCGCGATGGCCGACGATAGCGACGATAAAACAGAAGACCCTACGCAAAAGCGTCTCGACGACGCCCATGCGAAGGGCGACGTTGCCAAGAGCCAGGAGGTCAACACCTGGTTCGTGATCGCGGGCGCGACGCTGGTGTTGTCGACCTTCTCGGGTTCGATCGGCGGCGGCATCCTGATGCCGCTGCGCAATTTGATCGCCAATGCCGGCACGCTGCGCGCCGACGGCACGGCGCTGCTGCAACTCGGCAATACGCTCGGCATTGCCGTGCTGGCGGCGATCGGTGTGCCGCTGCTGATGCTGATGCTATCGGCCATCGCCGGCAACATGATCCAGCATCGGCTGGTGTGGTCGTCGGAATCGCTCACGCCCAAATTCAGCAAGGTGTCGCCCGGCGCCGGCTTCAAGCGCATCTTCGGCCAGCAGGCGCTGGCGAATTTCCTCAAGGGCGTGTTCAAGCTGGTCGCGCTCGGCGCCGTCATGATGGCGGTGCTGTGGCCGGAGCGCCACCGGCTGGAGTCGTTCCTGGCCTTCGATCCGACGGCGATCATGGGCGTCACCACCAGTCTGACGCTGCATCTGATGGGCGCGGTGGTGGCGATGCTGGCTGCCGTGGCGATCGCGGATTACTTCTTCCAGTACCGGCAGTGGTTCCAGCGGCAGAAGATGTCGCTGCAGGAGATCAAGGACGAGTTCAAGCAGTCCGAAGGCGACCCCCACATCAAGGCCAAGATCCGGCAGTTGCGCCAGGCCAACATGAAGAAGCGCATGATGGCCGATGTGCCCAAGGCCAGCGTGATCATCACCAACCCGACCCACTATTCGGTGGCGTTGTCCTACGACCGCGGCATGCCGGCGCCGGTCTGCGTCGCCAAGGGCGTCGACAATATCGCGTTCAAGATCAGGGAGATCGCCAAGAAACACGACATTCCGATCGTCGAGAACGTGCCGCTGGCGCGCGCGCTCTATGCCACCGTCGATGTCGACGAGGAAATCCCGGTCGAGCACTATCATGCGGTTGCCGAAATCATCGGCTTCGTCATGGGGTTGAAGCGCGACGCTGCCGGCCGGCGCAACTGACGGATGGGTCGAAAATTGCCTTGAAATGCGCTGGATAAAGCCCTGGACGATATTTTTTACGTGTTTTCTTCACTCGAACCGGTGCTCATTTCGCTTGAAACCGCTATTGATGCCAATTAGCCGCCTGATGGACTTGCGCTTGCCGGTCCGATTCAGGCACTCAAGGGAGGCGCGCAGATCAGCGCGCCATCCCATGCCGACGGGCTTGCGTCCCCTGATATGACCGCCGAAACCGACAGCCATCCGTCCCCCGAGCCCTTCGCGGCCCATGAGCCGGCGCGGCGTGGCGGCAGCATCGTGCTGGTGCTGCTGGTGGCCGCCGGCATCGTCGCGATCGCGGTCGTGCTGATGACCATCGGCCGCGCCCAGGCCCAGCCCTATATCCTCGGCGTGCTGGCGCTGCTGGCCATGGTCGGCCTGTTCAATCTGTTCGCCTTTGCCGCGGGCATCATCCGTTTCACCGACCGCAGCACCGACGATCCGGTGATGGGGCGGATCGCGGACCATGCCCATGACGGGCTCGCGGTCACCGATTCGCGCGGCCACGTCGTCTATTCCAACGCCGCCTATCTGGCGCTGACGGGGGCCGCGACCGCCCAGGAGGTGCGCCCGATCGAGCGCGTCTTCATCGGCAATCCCGATGTGTCGGAGGCGGTGTTCCGCCTGCTCAAGGCGGCGCGCGAGGGCAAGCGGCAGCAGGAGGAAGTCCGGATCGCAGGGATCGACGGCGCCCATGGCCGCTGGCTGCGGATGCGGGTCCGTCCGCTCGGCGCCAGCAAGCGCGAGGCGAAATATTCGGTGTGGTCGATCGCCGACATCACGCGGGATCGCGAGCGCCAGGAGGACGTCTTCAAGGAATTGCAGCACGCGATCGAATATCTCGATCACGCGCCTTGCGGCTTCTTCTCGGTCAGTCCTTCAGGCGAAGTCGTTTATGTCAACGCGACGCTGGCGGGTTGGCTCGATCACGACCTTGCCGAGATCGGATCGGGCGGCTTGAAGCTGACCGATATCGTATCGGGCGACGGCGCGTCGCTGCTGACGTCGATCGTGGCGGTGCCGGGCGAAGTCAAAACCGAAGTGCTCGACATCGATCTGCGCATGCGCAGCGGCAAGACCATGCCGGTGCGGCTCTTTCACAAGCTGGCGTTCGGCGCCGACGGCGTGCCCGGCGCGTCGCGGACGCTGGTGATCAGCCGCGCGCGCGACGAGCATTCCGACCCCGAGCGCGCCGCCGAAGTGCGCTTCATGCGGTTCTTCGACCATACCCCGATGGCGATCGCGACCGTGGACCGCGCCGGCGCGGTGGTGCGCGCCAATGCCCGCTTCGCCAAGCTGGCGCAAAGCCTGAGTGCGGACGGTGCCGCCAACAAGTCGATCTTCCGCAGCGTGAACGCCCGCGACCGCAGCCTGCTGATCGCGGCGATCAACCAGGCCGCCGAAGGGCAGGGCGACATCGCGCCGGTCGAAGCCATGCTCGACGGCGCCAAGGAGCGCTGGGCGCAATATTTCGTCACCGCGGTCGAGGAGGACGAGCGCGAAACCGAAGCTGCCATCGTCTACATGCTGGAAACCACCGAGCGGCGCACGCTCGAGAACCAGATCAACCAGTCCCAGAAGATGGACATGGTCGGCCAGCTTGCCGGCGGCATCGCGCACGATTTCAACAACGTGCTTTCGGCCATCATGATGGCCAACGACTTCCTGCTGAACGCGCACAAGCCGACCGACCCGTCGTTCCAGGACATCATGCAGATCAAGCAGAACGCCACCCGCGCCGCGACGCTGGTGCGGCAGCTGCTCGCGTTCTCGCGCCGCCAGACCCTGCGGCCGCAGGTGCTGGATCTCGGCGACGCATTGAGCGATCTTACCATGCTGCTGCGCCGCCTGATCGGCGAGAAGGTCAAGCTCGACCTGGTGCATGGCCGCGATCTCTGGCCGGTGAAGGTCGACGTCTCGCAATTCGAGCAGGTGATCGTCAATCTCGCCGTCAACGCCCGCGACGCGATGGCCGATGGCGGCAAGCTGACGGTCAAGACCAGCAACGTCACGACAGATGAAGCCGCGCTGTTGTCCTACAAGGGCATGCCGGCGGCGGACTACGTGCGGATCGACGTTGCCGATACCGGTACCGGCATCCCCGCCGAGATCGTCGACAAGATTTTCGAGCCGTTCTTCTCCACCAAAGAGGTCGGCAAGGGCACCGGCCTCGGGCTGTCGACCGTCTATGGCATCGTCAAGCAGACCGGCGGCTTTGTTTACGTGGATTCGAAAGCGGGGGAGGGCACCACGTTCCGCATCTTCCTGCCGCGGCACCGTCCTGAACTGGAAGCCGCGCCCGAACCGCAGGTTACCAATGGCGCCGCCAAGGAAGCCGCGGCCGAGCCGCCGAAGCCGCAGGCCGATCTGACCGGGCAGGGCACCATCCTGCTGGTGGAAGACGAGGACGGCCTGCGCTCGCTCAACGCGCGCGGTCTTCGTTCGCGCGGCTACAGCGTGATCGAGGCCGCCAACGGCATCGAGGCGATGGAAGCGCTGGAAGAAAAGAACGGCGCCGTCGATCTCGTCGTCTCCGACGTGGTGATGCCGGAAATGGACGGCCCGACGCTGCTCAAGGAAATGCGGCTGCGCAATCCCAACCTCAAGATCATCTTCGTCTCCGGCTATGCCGAAGAGGCGTTCGACAAGAGCCTGCCGGAAAACGAGCAGTTCGCCTTCCTCGCCAAACCCTTCGCGCTCAGCGCGCTGGTCGCGAAGGTGAAGGAGACGATGACGGCGTCGTAAGGCCGCTTTCGGTCTTCGGTCCGGATTTCAGGATTTGTTGCGAGGCGAGAGCGGCCCTTGTTCCCACCGTTTGGGCCGGAAAACCCACGCCACCATACATTTGCCGTTCTGAACGGGGTTAAGGTGTCCGCTTACGGCACCGACGCTGCTCACGAAGGCAAGTTGCATGACCGATCCTGCCACGGTTCCCGAGGCGGCTGACGCCGCGGAAACAGCGTATTTTCTGCGCCGTTTCGCCGACATGATGTCCAACGGGCAAAACGCCGAAAATCTGATACGCGCAGCCGACCTGATCGACGGCCTGATGGCGCGCGTTTCCGGCGCCTTCGATGAGGAGCAACTGTGGCGCTACAAGTACGAAACCGTGTCCCACCAGAATGACGAGCTGGAAACCGAATGCGAAAGCCTTCGGCATGACATCGAGCGGCACGTAAAGCTTTCCAGTTTCATCATCACCGAGCGCGATACGCTCAAGACGACGTTGCAGGGGCGGGAGGCGGAGCTGCTCGAACTCGGCGACACGTTGAAACGAGCGCAGGAAACCTTGAAGGGTGCACAGGAGGAGGCCGCGACGAAATCGCAGGCGCATGAATCCGCCCTGGCCGAGCTTGGTACAGGCTTCGATCAGGAGCGTGTCGCGCTGAAGGCAAGCCTGGAAGCGAGCATCAAGCAAATCGAGCAGCAGCGCAGCGAGTTTCTGCGCGAGCGCGACGAGCTTTCGGCAAAGCTGTCGCAGAGCGAGGCCGTCATGGCCGAGTTCAGGCTTGCATTTGATCGTGAGCGTGACGATTGGCAATCCAGACTGCGAGCACGCGAGGACGAACTTGCGACGATCCGCGTTGCGACCGCGAACGAACACGAGGAGCTGCAGCAGAGGATCGAGGCGCTCGAGGCCAAGCGGGAGGAGCTTCGGTCGGCCTTTGACCGGATCAGCCAGCTCGGCGTTGCAGCCACCGAGCCGCGCGCGGAAGCCCAAGGCGGCTCGTCTGTGGTTCAACCGCCGGACCGGGATTCAGCGCCCGGAGAAAACAGCGCGGTCGTGCCGAAAGAGACCCTGCGCCAGGCGCGGGCGCAGTTCGAATTTCTGGCCAAGGAATGTGTACGCCGCGGCGATGTCGCGACCCAGGCGATGTGCGAGCTCGGGGCCCACACCATGGATCAGGCCCTCGTGGCCGAGGAAATATCGCATCCATCGCCGGTCGGTGAGGTGGCGTTAAGCATCCTCGGGCCGGTCCTTGCACCTGTCCTGCGACCCGTCGCCGCCGATCCCCATCCGACTCGTCAGGTCAGCGCGGAAAACTTCTGAGTTCCAACGGGTTCAATCGTACAACCGGCCTAATCGTCACATCCCCGCGACTGAGGGCCGCAGCGCTTGTTCCCGTTTACGGCTTCACTTTTAAGCAGCTCTGCCCATCTTAGGGGCTGCTTCCCCATGCCGGGGAATTGAGGAAACAGATATGAATTTCACGCAACGCACGCGCGGAATTGTTCGGGCCTTCGCCATCGTCCTGTCGCTGGCGGTACCCCTCGCGATGGCGATCTCGTCGGCTGACGCCCGGGTAGGCGGCGGCAGCAGCTCCGGTTCGCGGGGATCGAAGACCTATTCGGCTCCGCCCAGCACCACCACGGCGCCCAACGCGGCGCAGCCCATGAACCGCACCTTCAGCCAGCCGGGCGCACCGGCAGCCGCTGGAGCCGCCGCAGGGGCAGCCAAGGGTGGCTTCTTCAGCCGGCCCGGTATGGGCATGATGATGGGCGGTCTCGCCGCAGGCTTCCTCGGCGCCGGCTTGTTCGGCATGCTGTCCGGTGGCGGGCTGCTCGGCGGCCTCGGCGGGATTGCGTCGATCATCGGCCTGATCCTGCAGGTCGGCCTGATCCTGATCGTGGTCAAGCTGGCAATGTCGTGGTGGCAGCGCCGCCATACCCCGGCGGCCGCCTATGCCAATTCGGCTGCCGGACCTGCCGCGGGTTCAGCCCCGCCGCAGACCGGCTTCGGCTCCGGAATGGGCTTTGGTCTGGGATCGAGCACCCCCGCTCCGCTTGAGATCGGGCCTTCCGACTACGAGGCGTTCGAACGGCTGCTTGGCGAAGTCCAGGCCGCATGGTCGAACGAGGACGTCGCGAAACTGCATACGCTCGCAACGCCCGAGATGGTGTCGTACTTCACCAAGGACCTCGAGCAGAACAAGGCCAACAACGACCTGAACAAGGTGTCCGACGTGAAGCTGCTGCAGGGCGACCTCGCAGAAGCCTGGCGCGAAGGCCAAACCGATTATGCGAGCGTCGCGATGCGCTTCTCGCTGGTCGACAAGACCCTGGAGCGCGGCACCAACCGTCTGGTCTCGGGCAGCGAGACCCCGATCGAGGCGACGGAAGTCTGGACCTTTGCCCGGCAATCCGGCGGACAATGGGAACTCTCGGCGATCCAGCAGACCAACTGATCTTCTGCTGAACGTTAAAACATACAAGGCGCCGCGGTTAATTCCGCGGCGCCTTTTGCTTTGCCGCTATGGCTCCGGAATAATGATCGCCGCGGCGTGTTTTTGACGACGTACCAACAAGAAAAAAGGGAGGCTTCGATGAACCTCGTTTCCAGGATGATCTCACCGGCCGCTTTCGTCCTCGCGGCGATCTCGCTTCTCGCCGCAGTGCCGGCACAGGCGCAATCGGCCGACACCAGCTTCTTCGTGACCAGCAACGGCATCGGCAATGGCGGCAATCTCGGCGGCCTCGCCGGGGCCGATAATCAATGCCAGACGCTGGCGCAGGCGGCTGGCGCGGGCGGTAAAACCTGGCGCGCCTATCTCTCGACCCAGGCCGCCGACGGCAAGCCCGCCGTCAATGCGCGCGACCGCATCGGCAACGGACCATGGAAGAATTCCAAGGGTGCGGTGGTCGCCAAGGACGTCGCCGAACTGCACGGCAGCAACGGTCTCACCAAACAGACCGCGCTCAGCGAGAAGGGCGATGTCATCAATGGCCGCGGCGATACGCCGAACCGCCACGACGTGCTGACGGGCTCGCAGCCGGACGGAACGGCCTTTGCAGCCGGCGAGGACCGCAGCTGCAAGAACTGGACGAGCAGCACGCAGGGGGCGGCGATGGTCGGGCATATCGACCGTGTCGGCCTGCGAGACGACGACGCCTCGAAGTCCTGGAATTCGTCGCATCCGTCGCGCGGACCGGACGGCGGCTGTTCGCAGAACGATCTGAAGAGCACCGGCGGCGACGGCCTGATGTATTGCTTCGCGGCGAACTGACGAAGTCATTCCCCGGTGCGCAATTGCGCACCTGGGATAGGGTGCTGATGCACCATTCCGGAATGACGGAAATGAGCCGATGAAGATCATCGACGCGCAGGTTCACATCTGGTCGCAAACCGTGACGCCGACGTCGGGCCTGCATCGCAAGGTCGCGAAGTTCACGGCCGAGGAAGTCTTGGCCGAGATGGACGAGGCAGGGGTGGATGCCGCGCTGATCCACCCGCCACGCGGCTGGGATCCCGATTCCAATGCGCTGGCGATCGAGGCGGTCCGGAATTATCCGGACCGCTTTGCCATCATGGGCAATTTTGCGCTCGAGAATCCTGACGACCGCAAGCTGATCCATGGCTGGCGCAAGCAGCCCGGCATGATGGGGCTGCGCTGGCCGCTGCTGCTGGAAGAGCAACAGAAATGGCTCTACGACGGCTCGCTCGACTGGCTGTGGCCCGCGGCCGAGCAGGAGGGGCTGCCGCTGGCGATGATGGGCGGACTGTTCCTGCCGAAATTTCGCGAGATCGCCGAACGCCATCCCGGACTGAAGATGATCCTGGATCATTGCGGCCTGAACCGGCACGGGCGGGATGCCGAGGCGTTCGTCCATCTCGATGAACTGCTGGCACTGGCGCAATTGCCGAACGTCGCGGTCAAGGCGACCGGTGCGCCGCATTATTCAACCGAGCCCTATCCGTTCTGCAACATCCATGACGGGCTGCACCGCATCTTCGATGCCTTTGGGCCGAAGCGGATGTTCTGGGGCACCGACATCACGCGGATGCCCTGCAGCTACCGGCAATGCGTCACGTTCTTCACCGAGGAGCTGCCGTGGCTGAAGGGCGCCGATCTGGAAGACGTGATGGGCCGCGCGCTCTGCGACTGGATCGGCTGGGACTATGCGAGCGTGCGGGGTAGGGCGTGGTGAGAACCATCGCGACGCGTCCCTACCGGTCGTGAAACTTCCACGCCCGCCTCGGAAGGCGAGATCGCTGTTCACGAGTCGTTAGCGATGTTCGTCAAGGTAAATATTCTTTTCAAGTTGACGCATGGTGTTGCTCGGCTAGATCATTCAAACGGACGAAGTTGCGTGCAACTTCACGAATTTTCTTCAAGCCAGCAGGTATAATCATGTCTCGCGTTATTGCCGCCGCCTTCGCCACCGCGCTCGCCGTCGCCGTCATCCCGACCGCCGCTTCCGCCGGCTGCTATTCGTGCTACCAGCCGCAGCCCTGCTGCGGTCCGCAATACGTGCAGCAGGTGGTCCCGGCGGAGTACCGCACCGTGCAGGAAACCGTGATGGTTTCGCCCGGACGCGTCACCGCCTATCGCACCCCGGCGCGCTATCGCACTGTGATGGTGCCGAAGACAGTGATGGTCTCGCCCGGCCGCGTCCACTATGAACGGACAGCCCCGCGATACGCCGTCCAGCAGCGCGTTGAAATGGTTGCGCCGGCCCGTGCCTATTATGCGCCGGTCGCGCCGCGCTGCGCCACCTGCGGTTATTGAGCCTCACGCAAGCCGCCATCGCCTGAAGCCGTCGCCCTGTCCGGCGCGGGCCCACGATCGCGGCGCTGTTGCTCGAAGAAGCCATGCCCGGCTTTGAGGCCGCCTTTCAGGCGGCCTTTTTCTTTGACGCATTGCTGGCGGTCTTCTTTTTTGCAGCCTTCTTTTTGGCAGGCGCTTTGGCGGTCTTCTTGGCGGCTTTCTTCTTGGTCGTTTTCTTCCTGGCCAGATAAGCGCCGACGTTTTTCGACGAATGCCCGACGGCGGCGACGGCAGCCTTCAGCTTCGCCGGGGTGACCTTGAACTTCTTCGACCAGTAGCGGACTTCGTGGGGCTGGCCGATGGCGATCAGGGCGCGGTCGGCGGCCTTGTGCTTCTGCTCCCCGATATAGGCTTCCACTTTCCTGGCGGAGTGGCCGACCTTCTTGACGGCGGCTTTCAGCTGGGCCGGTGTGATCTTCAGTTTCTTCGACCAGTAGGCGACTTCGTAAGCTTCGCTCATTGCGATCAGCGCGGCATCGGCACCGCCGCGCTTCTTCTTGTCATCCGCCATCCCATGCTCCTGTCGTGTTGAGGAATTCGGCACCCAGTCGGAACCTAACACGGCCTCCCACCTTCGGACAGATTCGCGCCTGTGGAGAATTCAGGCCGTGCGAAACGCAATTGCGTGACGATGGGCGTCAGGGCCGGCCGGCATTGTGACGCACGAAATACGGACTGATGTGTTATGGCTGCGAGCAGGGCTCTTGGTGCAGGGTCCTTGATACAGGGTCCTTGGAGATGCCGTCGATGCGCTATCAACTGTATTACTGGCCGCATATTCAGGGCCGCGGCGAATACGTCCGGCTTGCGCTGGAAGAAGCCGGCGCGGCCTATACCGACGTGGCGCGAAGCGGCAACGGCACCAGCGCGATGATGAAGATGATGGAGACCGCAAAGGGCACGCCGCCCTTTGCGCCGCCGTTCCTGAAAGCGGGAAACCTCGTGATTGGCCAGACCGCCAACATCCTGCTCTATCTCGGCGCGCGCCATGGGCTGGCGCCGAAGGCGGAAGCGGCAAGGCTGTGGGTGCACCAGCTGCAGCTCACCATTACGGATTTCGTGCTGGAAGTTCACGACACCCATCATCCGCTCGGCCAGTCGCTCTATTACGAGGAGCAGAAGGCGCCCGCCAAAAAGCGCACGGAAGAATTCTGGAAATCACGCGTGCCGAAATATCTGGATTATTTCGAGGAGTTGCTGGTAGCCAATGGCGGCGGCTACGTCACCGGCCGGCGCCTGACCTATGTCGACCTGTCGCTGTTCCAGATCGTGGAGGGGCTGCGCTACGCCTTTCCCAGGCGCATGAAAGCGTTTGAAAAGAACATTCCCGCCCTGGTCGAACTGCATGACCGCGTCGCCGCGCGGCCGAACATCAAGGCCTATCTCGCCAGCGAGCGGCGGATTGCGTTCAACGAGGACGGGATCTTCCGGCGCTACAAGGCGCTGGATGGGTGACGCTGTCATTCCGGGATGGTGCGTTAGCACCAGACCTCAGATGTGCAATTGCACATCGGGGAATCTTGAGATTCCGGGTTCGATGCTCGCGCATCGCCCCGGAATGACGGTGACCGTCACATGCTCCTCCCATCGATCGGCGTCATCGTCAGCTTCGATAGCTCGATGCCGTCGATGCAGCTCACATTGAGCGCCACCACGTCGCTGCCATCAGGCCTGGTGCCGCGCGCAAAGACGTCGACGCCGCAATCGATGCAGAGCTGGTGGCGGATCGCGTGCTTGTTGAAGAGATATTCGCGTAGATTGTCCTCGCCGGCGCGGAGCTGAAAGCTCTTCGGCGCCAGGAACGTGATATGCAGGCCCTTCTTGGTGCAGATCGAACAATTGCAGGCGGTCACCATTGCGAGGTCGGTGGTGCATTCGAACCGAACTTGGCCGCAATGGCAGCCGCCCGTGTAGGTCTTGCTTTCAGGCATGTGTCCCTCACCAGATTCCCGGAACCAGACGATAGCGCACGCGCGCGGCATAGTCAGCATAGCCCGGCAGCCCCGCGATCAGCGCGCGCTCCTCAATACGGGCGCGTACCGCGAACAGGATGGCGAACAGCGGCGCCAGCGCCACGCCCCACCAGGATCCCAACAGCAGCGGCACGCCGACGAAAAACAGCATGATGCCGCTGTACATGGGATGACGGACAAAGGCGTACGGACCCGTCGAGATCACATGATGGTCGCGCGCAGCCTGTACCTTGATCACGGGGGCCGCGAACGTGTTTTCGCGAAACACCCACATGATGAAGGCTGTCGAGAGCAGGTACATGGCAAGGCCCAGCACCTGCAGGGCCAGGGGGACGTGGGAGGCCTGCATGCGCCGGTCCAGTCCCATCGCGACGAACCAGATCAACCCCGTAGCGGCGAACACCAGCATGAACTTCTTGTCGGCGGCCGGCTGTTCCTCGCGTGCCGTCAGCCGCATCCGCTCGGCGAGCAGCGCGGGATCGGTTTTCGCAAGCCACAGGCCGCAGGCCGGGCCGAGCACCGCGGAGGTCGCAAGGCACGCCCACGCGCCGGGCCAATGCAGCGTGCCGGCGGAGGCAAACAGCAGCGCACCCATCCCGACGACGAAGAAAGTGTTCTGCAGCAACAGCTTCGCGATCATGCGTATCCCCATTGCCTGGGGCATCATGATCGCGTGATTTTTCGGCAAACTTGCGGCGTTTGGCCCGACAAGGCCAGGACGAGCAGCCTCTATGCGAACTGGTCGATCCGCGTGCCCTGTCCGGGCGGCAGGGCGGCAAGTACCGTCGGTTTCGGCAGGCGCGTGCCGTCGGCGGCGGCGCCGTTTTGTACGTCGGCGGGCTTTACTTCTGGCTTGGGCACGCTGGCTTCAGGCGGCTTGATCTGCACCGGCGCGGTCACAGCAGAGATATCCATCGGCATCATCCTTTTCGTTGCCTCCGACACTGGAGGCATTGAAGCGAACGATGTGTGAATCCCGGCCGGCGATCCCGCCCGATGGTGAACGGGGCGCCCGAAAATTCATTAGAATGCAGCGGATTGCGGAAGGGGTGCCGCTACTCGTCCTTGCCGCGGGTGACCGCAATCGAGGCCTCGGTTTTGGTCCGCGTGCATTCCATGTTGAGCCGGCGGAAGCGCATCGAAACCTTGTCGCCGCGCAGGATGCCCATCCGCTTCATGCAGCGCGTCGAGCCGGTCACGACGTCGGGCTTCGGAATGGTGAAGACGAGCGCGCCGGCGTTGGCGACCAGTGCAAGGAATTCCGGTTTGAATTTCCGGTCGGTCTTGGCAAAGAGCTCGAGCGAGTAGTTCTGGCCGCGGCAGCCGATCGAAAATTCTTTGGTGGCGGGATGCGTCAGATAGACGATGTTGCGCGCCTTGAAGTTGACCTTGACCCCGTCGATCTGGGTAGCGAGCTGCTTGGCGACGTCGTCGCAGCGGTCGGCGCGGGCCGGCGAGGTTGAGAAGGCGGCCAGCGCCAGCGCGCCTGCGACCAGGACCGATCGGCGAAACTGTCGTCGTGATGTCATTTGCAAATGCCCCTCTGGGCCCCATTGAAGCTTGCGCGGCAGCTTCCTGCAAGAGGCCTGTTCGAATGTCAATCAGAAGCCGCGGGTAGTCATTGCGATAAAGAACGCCGTCGTGGTGAACAGGTTGAGTAGGGTCGGCGTGCTGACCAGCGCCGTGGCGGCCCCGAGCCGCTCGTCGCGCGCGGAACAGGCGATGGCAAAGGCGGCCATTAGCGGGAACAGGATGATTTGCACCGATGTTTCCAGCGCCGCGTAAGGGCCTTTGAAAGCGAGCCCGTGCCTGATCACCGAGGGCATGTAGCTCAGCCAGGTCATGAGCATGACCGCGCCGAGCGCCATGACCGCGTGGCGTACGTAACCGATGGCCGCGAACAGCAGCGCCGACAGCGCCAGCACCGGATGGACGGCAAGATGCAGCTTGACGATGGCCCCGCCGATGCCGGGACCCGGGATTTGCGACATATCGTCCAGCAACGCCGGCGCGCTCGACATGCCGTTGAAGAGCTCCAGCAGCGAGACGGCGCACAGCGCGATGCGCAGGCCGATCCGGCGCGGCGCTGACGTGGCAGGGGCGATCCCGGCCGCCGGGGCAGGCGCGCGCATCTCGGCGGTGTTCATCGTGTCCTCATCGCCTTGGCTGGAGTGGCGCGTCAGGTCCCGCGAATGGCGATGCCGACGGCAAACGCAATAAAGGCGGCGACGTTGAACAAAGTGGGAAAGCTGACCAGCGCAGTGGCGAGTCCCAGCCGCCGGTTGCACACGGCAAAGCCGATCGCGCCGACCGCCAATAGCGGAAACGCGATGATCTGCGCGGGCGACCAGATCGCGCCGATGCCAGTGAGATCCATTCCCGATGACACCACGGTCGGTATGTATTTCAACCAGGTCACGATGATCACCACGCCGAGCGCGACAATCGCAGGCCGCACGCGCTCGTTGGCGGCGAACAGCAATGCCGTCAGCCCCAGCAACGGGTGGATTGCGCTGGCGGCGGCACTGATTCCTCGCACCGTGTAGTTCGGATCACCGAAGACCGTCCATGCCATCGACAGGCCGTCGAGGAGTTCGAGCACCGCGATGATGATCAGGGCGATGCGCAGGCCGGACAGGCCCGCGGCGGGCGGGACCGGGGGAGGGGCGGGCTTGGTATCGGTCGACACTGCGATGGGAACAGTAGTCATTCTCGATTTCGCTTGCTGATGGCCATTCGGGAACCTTCCTTTTGTGTCAAAAGTGCTTAGAACGGTTCAAATGCCGGGGTGTCCCGTGGACGCTTCCGCCCCCAAAAACCTTGCGAGCCAGCCCATGAACGCCCCGACCGCCTTTCCCGACCAAAAGCCCGTTCCGCCCTACAAGCACACGCCGCTGTTTCCGCTGGGCGCGGACACCACGCCCTACAAGAAGATCACGACGGATGGCGTGCGGGTCGAGAAGGTGCTGGGCAAGGACATGCTGGTGGTGTCGCGTGAGGCGCTGCGGGCGCTCTCCGAGGCCGCCTTCGGCGACATCAATCACTATCTGCGCCCCGGCCATCTGAAGCAGCTGGCCAACATCCTCGAGGACAAGGAAGCCAGCGACAACGACAAGTTCGTCGCCTTCGATTTCCTCAAGAACGCCAACATCGCCGCCGGCGGCGTGCTGCCGATGTGCCAGGACACCGGCACCGCGATCATCATGGGCAAGAAGGGCGCCCGCGTGATCACCGACGGCGACGACGAGGCCGCGCTCTCGGAAGGCGCGCGCGACGCCTACCTGCGCCGTAACCTGCGCTATTCGCAGGTGGCGCCGATCTCGATGTATGAGGAAAAGAATACCGCCAACAACATGCCGGCACAGTGCGAGATCTACGCCGAGGGCGGCTCTTCAGAAGTAGACTTGGCCTACAAGTTCATGTTCATGGCCAAGGGCGGCGGCTCGGCCAACAAGAGTTTTCTGTTCCAGGCGACGCCGTCGGTGCTGACCAAGGACCGCCTGCTGGCGTTCCTGAAGGAGAAGGTGCTGACCCTCGGCACCGCCGCGTGCCCGCCCTATCATCTGGCGATCGTGATCGGCGGCACCTCGGCCGAACTCTGCATGAAGACGGTGAAGCTGGCGTCCGCGCGCTATCTCGATGCGCTGCCCACCCATGGATCGGCCGATGGCAACGCCTTCCGCGATCTGGAGATGGAGCAGGAAATTTTGAAAATGACGCAGTCGCTCGGCGTCGGCGCGCAGTTCGGCGGCAAGTATTTCTGCCACGACGTGCGCGTGATCCGGATGCCGCGTCACGGCGCGTCGCTGCCCATCGGGCTCGGCGTGTCCTGTTCGGCCGACCGCCAGGTGCTGGGCAAGATTACGAAAGACGGCGTCTATCTCGAAGAGCTTGAGCACAACCCCGCGCAGTATTTGCCGGCAGTCGAGCAAGCGCTCGGCGGCGAGGTGGTAAAAATCGATCTCAACCAGCCGATGAAGGATATTCTGGCGACGCTTTCAAAGCATCCGATCAAGACGCGGGTCTCGATGACCGGCACGATGATCGTCGCGCGCGATTCCGCCCACGCCAAATTGCGCGAGCGGCTGGAGAAGGGCGAGCCGCTGCCGGATTATTTCAAGAACCATCCGGTCTATTACGCCGGCCCCGCCAAGACGCCCGACGGCTACGCCTCCGGCGCGTTCGGTCCGACCACCGCGGGACGCATGGATTCCTTCGTCGACCAGTTCCAGGCCGCGGGTGGATCGATGGTGATGGTCGCCAAGGGCAACCGCGCGGTCGCGGTGCGCGAGGCCTGCAAGAAGCACGGCGGTTTCTATCTCGGCTCGATCGGCGGCGCCGCGGCCAACCTCGCCGAGCACTGCATCAAGAAGGTCGAGGTGGTGGAATATCCCGAACTCGGCATGGAAGCGATCTGGCGCATCGAGGTGGTGGATTTTCCGGCCTTCATCATCATCGACGACAAGGGCAATGATTTCTTCAAGGAATTGAATTTGGGGTGAGGGAGTTCGTCCCCACAAGTTGTCGTCCCGGACAAGCGAAGCGCGATCCGGGACCCATAACCCCGGTCGGCCATTGTTGAAAGAAAGCCGTCTACCATCGCGCAAAACAACGGTGGCTGCGGCGTATGGGTCCCGGCTCAAGGCCGGGACGACAGCGGTGGGTGTTGCCATCCATCGCGGTTAGTTCGCTCGCACCCCCTCAACTGCAATTGGTGACCTGGCTGGAGCACAGGCTGCGCCACCAGCCGCGCACGCCGTCCTGGCTTTCGACGAGGCCCCAATAGCCGCTGCAGGCGAGCAGGCGCTTCGGGCCGCCGTCGGTGTCGAGGGGGCCGCCGAGCTTGCGCTGCGCCGGCGTCCACTTCGCATCGGCGAACGGCGCCTGGAATAATCCGCCCATCCGCGTGCCGCCATTGGCGTAGTTTGCGCCGACCTTGTTCGCGGCGACCCAGCCGCGCCCCGAATAGGGTTTTGGCGCGTTGCGCGGATATTTCTTTTCGTCCTCATATTTCTTGCCGGGCGGCGTCGCGCCTTCGATCAGGAACCAGCCGTCCTTGAAGCCGATGATGCGGAATTCGGTCAGCCAGCCGTCTTCGGGTGTGTTCTCGCTGCCAGCAATCTTCAGGCGATAGGGCGGCGGCAGGGTGCCGAGCACGCGCGATTTCACCGAAGGCTCGGCGCGGACGTTGAGGCCCTTGGGATCGCGATCTTCCGACCAGGCGCCGAGATTGCAGGGCTCGGTACCATCAGGCAGCGCCGCGCGTTTGGCCGCGAGTTCGGCGTGCGATTTTGCGAACTCGCTTTCCTGGCCGTCGGGATCGGTCATCGTGGTGTCGCGGTTGCCGCGCGTGGCGTCGCTGCGCGGCTTCAATTCCGCCGACAGCGCGCGCGCCTTGGCCTCGTCGAGCTTCACGACTAGCACCTCGCGCGGTGCGAACACGCTGGCTGGAGATTTGGGGTCGTTTGCGTTGGCCGGATAGACCGCGACGTATCCGGTCATATCAGCGGTGCGGTAGGCTTCGCCGGCGACAAAGCCCGCCGGCACCAGCGCGAGCGCGCTGGCGCGCCATGCTGGCTCGGGCGCGGATTGTGCGATCGCCGCCGTCACCAGGAAGGCGACGACGGCGATTGAAAGCAGTGCGGTCTTTTGCATGGATCGAATGGTGAAGGAGCCAACGCACTCCCTCATTTCGCGATCAGGCCCGGGTGCCCGTGAACGGGAAGCTGCCCATCGGGCCGATGCCCATTTCGCCGGACATGCTGTCGCCGGACACCTTTCCAATAAACTCGAGGGTCAACGGCATCGGGTTGGTGATCGAGACCTTCCAGTTGACGGCGTCGCCGCTGATGGCGCCGTCGAAGATTTCGGCGGAATTCCCATCGGCGCCCTGCGTGCCGGTCAGCGTACCGCCAGAGGCCAACAAGGTCAGCGTCGCCTTGCGCTCGCCCATCGGCGTGGTCATGACGATATTCCAGTTTCCGTCCACGGCCATCTTGGTCTCCCCAATACATTTCCCAGCAACCGGAATGGTTCTGAGTTCTCCCGGCGGCGGTATAGCCTATCTTGTCGCGCAAGCCCAACCCTGTTGTTTTACGGTAGTTCAGGCGCGGGCGGCCGCGCGCAGGCGGCTGCCGACCAGGACGCGGAACGCGACATATTGCACAGCGAACAGAGCAATCTTGGCACCGATCAGGACGACGGTCACATAGAACGTCCATAGCTTCATGTCGCCGGTCATGGCGACGCCGATGGTGCCGGCAGCGAGCACGAAGCACAGCCCGGCCCAGACGTAGCCTGCGGCAGTGACATATTCCGGAATGGTCTGGGTAACGATCGGCGGCATGTAGCGCAGCATCCAGCCGCGCTTGAGCATGATGAGGCCGATCGCAAAATGCCCGATCGCGGGTTTCGCCAGCACGAAGCGCGGGTCGTGGGTCAAGAGCGTGGCGCCGCCGAGCACGATCACGAGCCCGAGGCTGGCCCAGGTCATGTAGCCGAGCTCCTTGCCCTTGATGCGGGAGTAGATCACCTGGCCGATGGCGCCTGCGATCGCGACGCCGGTCGCCAGCAACACGTTGTCCGTCGCGAGATAGATCGCGATGAACACGATGGTGGAGAAAAAGTCGGCGCCCAGTCTGGCGAATACGTCCTTCATCGTCGCGATCCTCCTTGATGGGTGACGTCATTGCGAGAAGCGAAGCGACGAAGCAATCCATCTTTCTTGTTATAGCTATGGATTGCTTCGCTGCGCTCGCAATGACGGGTGATGGTTAGACTTCGGGCAAGGCGTTGGCGGGCGGGGTGCCGTACTTTGCCTTGCGGTATTCGGGATACCATTTGGTGAAATACACGGCGCTGTTGCGCGCGGCAAACGCGATCAGCAATCCCGACCACAGCGGCAAGCCCGGCACGTAGATCAGCGCGGCATTGCCGGCCATCATCAACAGCATCGAGACGGTCCACACCGCGGTGATGAGGTAGTTGGCTTTGATGAAGCCGGGCAGCTTCGCGGTCTCGGCATCGACCACTTCGAGCGCATATTGCAGCGTGAAGGGTTTGCCGGCCACGAGCGAGCCCAGGGTGACGAGGAAGATGCCGGCATCGACCGCGAACTTGACGCCGGAGACGCTGAGGTCGGGATCAATCTCGGTGACGTAGCCGCCGACTGCGGCAAAGACCACGACGGAGCCCGCACCCAGGATCTTGAGCGAGCGGCCGCGCACCATGTCGAATCCGATCACCGCGAGGCAGATCGCTGCGCCGGCAAACAGGCTGACCGCGGTCGAGGTTACCAGCATCAGCAGCGCGAAGGCGCCGTAGGGGGCGAGGATCAGGAAGATCGTCATGGCAGCCTCTCAGGCTTTATCTTTACACCGTAAAGATACCCTAAGGCCGGTCGCGGGAGTCGTCAAGCAAAATCTTTACAGTGTCAAAATAAATGCAGTCTGATCGAAATAATCAAATAATCCAACTGGTTATGTGGTGTTGAACGAATGGACTAAAACGGCCAGAAGCGCGCCAGCGCAAGAAGCGCGGCTGCAAGCAGCACAAGCAGGGTAAGCAGAATGCCACCGACCCGGCAGATCTGAAACTGCATGGTGCGTGGCCCGACATACATGCCGAGCGGATGCAGCAGCCGCGCCACCAGCAACATTCCCATCAGCAGGTGCACCCGCGCGGTCGGCATGCCCGACATTTCCAGCAGCGCGACCAGCAGCACGATGATCGGAACATATTCGGCAAAGTTGCCATGCGCGCGAATGGCGCTGCGCAGCTTGATGTTGTCGCCGTCGCCGAACACGACGCGATGTCCCCGCCGCAGGCGCGAGACCTGCAGGCCGAGCACGAGGTACAGCAGCGCGAGAAGGGCGAGATAGAAGCCGGTGATCGTGGGTATGTGCATGTGTGTTTCCCCCGGAATGACTCATAGCGTCATTCCGCGATGCGCAATAGCGCATCTGAGGGCGCGCGTTAGCGCGAACCCGGAATTTCGATTGTACAACCTCTCGTCATTCCGGGGCTCGCGAAGCGAGAGCCCGGAATCCATCGGGCGGCAAGTAGCGTCGATGAATGGATTCCGGGCCTGCGCCCAAGCGGGCGCATCCTCAGATGTGCAATTGCACATCGGGGAATGACGAGCATGGTAGTTCGCCGCCGTCTACTGCGCACTCACCCAATTGCCGTGGAAACCATCGGGCACGCGATGCCCGAGATGTACCAGCGCCACCGGTCCGGCTTCGACGTCCCTGGCGTTGAACACCGCAAGGTCGCTGCGGTTTTCCCTCGCGCGCCAGACCGCTGATAGCAGCCAGCCATCGCCCTCGGCGGCGTCTTCGCCGCGCTCGACGAACACGGCTTCGGAAATGGTGTCGCCGGCGGGGAGGTGATATTTGCCCAGCCGCTTGCCCTTGCCGTCGACATGCACGATGCCGGACAGCGCGCCGAACATCGGCAGATCAGGATTGGCGCAGGCGTACCAGCCGTGGTTGCTGGCAAGGCCCGCGCGCCGATCGTCGATGCGCGGGAATTCGCCGGTGAGGTCGTCGAGATAGGTTTGCGTGAAGCGGTCGGTATTCCCTGAGAGATCGAAGGTCCAGCGGCAATAGCGTGCGCGCGATTTTTCAGGATCCGTCGGCGAGCCGTCGGGGTGGGTGAACAGCGGCGCTTCCTCGAACTGCATCACGTCGGCGATGATGCGGTTGCCTTCTTCCCACGCGTTCATGACGTGGAACACGTAGCAGCTCTCGGCGCGGAACCAGACGATGTCCTTGGCGGAGCCGGTGCGCTTCATGACGCCGACATAGGCGCCTTTCTCCGGCTCCCAGGCGTAGGGCGGCTTGCCGCGCATCGCCCGCTCCATGCTGCCGGTGATGGGCAGGATCGGAAACAGCATGTGGTTTTCGGTGACGATGAAGTCGTGCACCATGCTGGCATAAGGCGATTCAAAACGATCGAACCGCGTCACCACGCCCGATGCGTTGACCGAACCGAAGGAGAGGGCAGGGGTCAGGGGTCCCGCGGCGTTGTAGCCGAAGAAAACCATCTCGCCGGTGACCGGATCGATCTTGGGATGCGCCGTAAAGGGGCCTGCGATCGCGCCCTTGTAGTCGCAATAGCCCATACGTTCCAGGGTACCCGGTTCGATCTCGGTCGGCATATGGCCTTCTTCCAGCGCCAGCAGGCGGCCGCCGTGGAAGATGATGTTGGTGTTGGCGACGCCGCCGTCATTGGTGACATCGGCGGGCGCTCCCGGCAGCTTGCGGCCGAAGCCACCGAACAGCGCGCGGCCGGCGTCATGCTCGGCCTGCCATTTTGGCGTGCGGACCCAGCGGTTGCGATAGCTGGCGCGGCCGTTCTCGAGATGGAAGGCGTGCAGCATGCCGTCGCCGACGAACCAGTGCGCGCCGGGCGCTTCGAATTGCGGGTTGGGGCCGTTGCGATAGAGCGTGCCGTTGAGCTCGCGCGGCAATTCGCCGCTCACCTTCAGGAACGGTGCGTCGCATTCCATCGGTATCGGCGCCAGATTGGTCCGCGCCGCGTTGGTCGCCACTTGGTCGAGCATCGTCGCTTCCTCCCGGTTTTATCTTTACAACGTAAAGATATGGATTACCGGGCATGCCAGCCATCGTCAAGCAAAATCTTTACAGTGTAAAAATTGCGGCTATAAGGATTCGCAAGGGGTTCAAATGGCCAAAACATCGAGAGAAAGCAAAGTGGTCCGCACCGTCGCGCGGACCCGTAAGCCGGCGAGGGCGGCTGCCGAACGGCCCGCCGTGCGGCGGCGCAAATCGTCAGGCGATACCCCCTATCATCATGGCGACCTGCGCGAGGCCCTGCTGCAGGCGGCCGAGCGGGTGCTGGAACGCGACGGGCTGGCGGGGCTGACGCTGCGCGCGGTGGCGCGCGAGGCCGGCGTCTCGCATGCCGCACCGACCCATCATTTCGGCGATCTCACCGGCCTTGTCAGCGAACTCGCGGCGATCGGCTTTCGGATGTTCAACGAAGCCATGAACGCCGCCGGCAGCAGCGAGACGCTGCCGATCATGAAGGGGCTGGCGAGCGCCAAAGCCTACGTCGCCTATGCGCAGGCGCATCCCGGCATGTACGGCGTGATGTTCCGCAGCGCACGGCTGGATTATTCGCGCCCCTCGCTGCATGAGGCCTCCGATGCCGCGTTTGCAGGGCTGACCCGCGGTGTCGGCGCCAGCCGGCACGAGCAGATTCCACAGGATGGGTTGTCGCTGGATCAGGCCGCCGCCATCGCGCGCGCCTGGTCGCTGGTGCACGGTTTTACCACGCTGCTGCTCGATGGCCGCCTCACCGGCATTCTGGAGCGGTTGCCCGAGGGTACGTCCGCCGACAAGCTGCTCGACGCGATGCTGCGCGGGGCCGTGCCCCGCCCGCCGGGGGTCTAGGCGGCGGCATAGCAGGTATCGGGCACGTGACTTCCGCGTGACTTCCGTCGGGGGGGCACTCTATAAGGTGCGCCTTATACCGTTTCTAAGGTCGACCGAACGAGCCGCCCCCGCCGGGAAGGAACCAGCCGTGACAGATTCGAACATTGTACGCATTGACCGCCATCCGGGCCGCTCGGCCCAGACCATCGGGATTGCACGCGAACTTGGCGCCGATCCGGACCTGATCCACGAGCCGTCGGTCGGCGTGGTCGGCACCAAGGGCGACAGCCAGTGCTACATGGGTGTCATGGCCAAGGTCGATGCGATCCACGCCAGCCTCAAGAGCCATGTCGGCAAGGGCGCCGGCCAGATGAAGCTGCGCCTGGTCCAGCCGGAATACACCATCGCCACCTCGGACGGCATCCGCAACGGGACGCGCGAAATGCGCTACTCGCTGATCGGGCGTGAAATCACCCACGATGCGCTGTGCGAACATCTGGAGGCCACTGGGCTCCTCGGCACCATCGCCGTCGTCGCCTGCGACAAGCCGCCGGTCGGCACGCTGGCCGCGCTGCTCGAGCACAATCAGCCCGCGATCATCATGTCCGACGGCGCGATCCATCCCGGCACCGATCCGAACACCGGCGAGAAGCTCGACATCGTCAGCGCCTACCAGGTCGCCGGCAACCCTGATGCGGAATACCGCCACCACATCGCCTGCCATGCCTGTCCCGGCTACGGCAGCTGCGGCGGCATGTTCACCTACAACACCATGCAGACCTTCATCGGCGTCGTCGGCATGCAGCCGCTGCACATGGTGGCGCCGCCGTCCGACGATCCCCGCCGCCTCACGGAGTTTCCGGACCAGCTGGTCGGCTACCTCGCGCAGATGATCGCGAAGGACCTCAAGCCGCGCGACATCGTGGTCCGCGACTCGATCCGCAACGCCGTGATCGTCGCGATGGCGATCGGCGGCTCGACCAACGTCACGCTGCACGCGCCGGAGATCGCGCGCGCCGCAGGCTTTGCGGACTTCTGGAAAGAAGTGATGACGCCGGCCGAGTTCAATCATCTGTCGCAATACGTCGTGCCTGTCCTCACCGACGCCCGGCCGTACGGCAAATATTCGATGGTCGATATCGACGCCGTCGGCGGCGTGCAGGTGATCGTCCGTGAATTGCTGGAGGCCGGACTGCTCAACGGCGACGTGATGACCTGCACCGGCGAAACGCTGGCCGAACAGGTTAAGCGCCTCGAAACCAAACCCGCCGACGGCACGGTCATCTATACCGTTGGCAAGCCCTACAAGCCGACCGGGGGCCTGCGCGTTCTCGGCGGCAATCTGTCGCCGGAATTCTCGGCGATCCTTAAATTGGCCGGTGTCGAAGGCGGGCTGGAAAACAATCTGTTCCGCGGCCGAGCGCGCGTGTTCGAAGGCGAGCGGGGACTGCTCGAGGCGCTCGACAAGACGCCCGACCTTTTCCAGAACAACGACATGATCATCGTGCGCTACGAGGGTCCGAGCGGCGCGCCCGGCATGCCGGAAATGCTCGATCCCACCTCGCGCATCACGACGCTGTGCCGCGAGCGCGGCATCGTGGTGGCGCTGATGACCGATGCGCGGTTCTCCGGCGGATCTGTCGGCCTCGTCATCGGCCATGTCGGCCCCGAAGCCGGCCTCGGCGGCCCGATCGCCTTCGTCGAGGACGGCGACGAGATCATTGCCGATCTCAACAAGAACGAACTCAACTGCACGGCGCTGGCGGATCCGGCCGTTCTGAAGGCGCGCAAGGCAGCCTGGGACAAGGTGGTGGCAGCCAATGGCGGCCTGCACCCGAACTGCGGCGTCGCCGACACCCGGCTGTTGCACCGCGCGCGGCTCTCTGCCGTGCCGGCGACCCGCGGCGGCGGCCTGCATCCGAACCGCGAGGTCTGGGTCCGCGAGCAGCGCGAGGCAACCAGGTCGGGCTTCGTGCCGAAGAACAAGCACCGGCCCGAGGCGGAGAAGGCGTTCTAAAAAGCGTTTCCGGCCCATCGTCCTGCTTGCGGGCGACACCGAATTCGTCAATTCGGACAAGGTTGCCCGGCGGCTCCCCACAGGGCCATGTCCTTGACATGACTCTCGAAGGTGCCCGGCGGCGTGGTGCGGCCCGCTCCGGGTGCCCACCCCCGGGGGATGAAGCCGTTTAACGATGCATCGTGCCGCAGATGTTCAAGGAGACCAACGGCGTCTCGACCGCCATTGCGTTTGGGATCCTTCAGTTGCGCGCAAATCTCGGCGCCACTCTTGCCGAACCAGATGAACGCCACCGGCGCAAGCTGCCAGTCGATGCCGGCGCGCAGCGGCGCTGGCGCGGGATCGTTCGGCAGGGTGGAGGTCATGTGACACGTCGAGCAAGGGATTGTCTCAGCCCCGATGCGGCTCGCTCCGCCATGAATATTCATGCCGTGCACCCGGGGCCTGTTTTCGCCTGCCGGCGTCCACATCGGAATCGCCTTGGCGTCGACATGGCAGTTGGCACAACGTGGATGTGTGACAACTGCTTCAATCCTCTTCCAGGCTTCCAGCCCATCGGCACGGCTGACGCTGCCCGGCGGCAGCACGTCCTTGGCGGCCTCGTCTTTGGCCACGACAATTCCCGTGAGGGCCAAGATTGAAGAAGCAGCGAACGCGAGCGCGATCAGAGATCTCTTCATGACCCGCCCTCACACGAAATCGATGAACTTGTTGAACGGCATTTCGCGGATCCGCTTTCCGGTCGCAGCGAAGATCGCGTTGGCGAGCGCGGGTGCGGCAGGAGGAACCGGCGGCTCGCCGACGCCTCTCACCTTGGGATCGTTCTCAAGCCCGCGAACCTCGATTACCGGACATTGATAGATCCGCATCGCTTCGTGGTGGTTGTAGTTGGTCTGTTGCGCCGCGCCCTTTGCGTAAGTCAGTTCGCAGTTGATGGCGTGGCCGAGGCCCCAGATGACCCCGCCCTGCACCTGGTTTTCGAAGTTGACGGGATCGACGACCTTGCCGACATCGACGGCGACCCAAACCTTGTCGATCCTGATGCCTCTGTCCGTCGCGGTCACTTCGACGACTTCAGCCGCCGGCGTCCCGAAGGACTCGACGAACGCCACGCCACGCCCCCGGCCGTTGCCAAGCGGTCCCTTCCAGTCCGACATCTGCGCGAGCGTCTCCAGCAGCTTCCGGTAGGTCGGGACCCCGCACATCTCGATGCGGCCCTTCATGGGATCAACGCCTGCCGCATGCAGCAGTTCGTCGATGAAGCTTTCGGTGAAGAAACCGGCGGTCGATGCGCCGACTGAGCGCCACGTGGTGCATGGCGACAGTCCCTGCGCTTCATAGCTCGTGGCCCGGAAATTCGGGATGTCGTAGTAGACATTCCACAGGCCGGCGGCCAATTGGGCATCGGGATCCTTCGAGGGAGCGCCCATGCGTTCGAGCAGCCCCTTCAGGGGTGCGGTCGATGCCAATTTCAGGTCGGCCGCGACGATCTTCCGGTTCTTGATGCTGCCCTTGTACCTGGCGAGCGAAATCTGTCGCGGAATATCCTGGAGAAAATCCTCCTCGCGCGAAAACACGAGCTTGATCGGCGTGCCGCGCATCTGGTTTGCGATCTCAGCCAGCACACGGACGTTCTCGAACTCGAGACGGTGCCCGAAACTTCCACCGGCCCATTGATTGTGGAAGGTCACCTGTTCCGGCTTGAGGCCGATCGCGGTCGCTGCGATCGCCTGCACGGCCTGCGGGCTCTGGTGGCTAACCCAGATTTCCATTCCTTTGTCGGTAACAATGCCGATCCCGTTGAGCGGCTCCAGCGGCTGATGCGCCAGATAGGGCGCGCGGTACTCCGCCTCGACCAGCGTGCCATCCTTCAAGCCCGCGTCGATATCGCCGATCTTCCGCCATTCCTTGCCGAGGAATTCCGGCTTGAATGACGCTTCCAGAACCTTCCAATGGTCGGCCTGCTCGGCGGGATAGGTCGAGGGCGCCCAAACACAATCGATCGCATCGACGGCCTTCATCGCGTACCAGCTGTTGGTCGCGATGACAGCAACGCCATTCTTGATTTCGAGGATCTTTTTGACCCCCGGCATCGATTGCGCCTTGCTGGCATTGTACGATTTCAGCGGCTGACCCTTGTTGGGGTTCAGCTTGACGGACGCGAACAGCATGCCGTCCATTTTCAGATCGATGCCGAACTTCAACTCGCCCATGACCTTCGGTCGAACATCAAGCCGCATCATCGGCTTGCCCACCATTCGCCATGTCGACGGATCGCGCGGCTTTGCATCCAGCACCGGCGGAATCTTCGCGGCTTCTGCCGCGAGTTCGACGTAGGCAATCTTGCTTCCGTTAGGCAGGATCACATGGCCGGATTGGGTGCGGATGTCAGCTAGGGGAACGCCCGAACGCTTGGCCGCCGCGGCCTTCAGCGTCTCGCGCGCGACCGCGCCGGCGACGCGCAACTTTTCGTAAGTGTCCGGGATCGTGCTCGACCCGCCCGTCATCTGCAGGCCGGACTTCCTGAGATATTCGAGCGTGGCGGCGCGTGCTTCCTCAGCAGCCGGGCTTTGGTCCGCCGCCAGGAACGGCGCAAGCTCATCTGCGAAGCCGGAGTTGAAGTAGGCGGGACTGGGCCCCGCGAACCTTATTTCGAACTGACCGGGATCGAGGTCCATCTCTTCGGCGATCATGATCGGCTGCACGGAACCGACGCCCTGACCGATGTCGGCATGTTGTGCGATGAGCGTTATCTTCTCCGGGCTTATCTCGACCCACGGGTTGAAGGTCACGGAGTTGGGCCCGAGGCCGGCGGCCAACGGATTGCTGTGGGCGGTCGCAACGGCCTTTTCGGCATGACTGTAGGAGCCGAAAGCGATGCCGCCGGCTACAGCGGCGGAGCCCACGATGAAAGCGCGACGAGAGAGGTTCTGCATGACGCCCATGTTACTTCGCCCCCATCTTTGCGGCAGCCGCATGGATCGCGGCGCGAATGCGCGGATAGGTGCCGCACCGGCATAGATTGCCGGACATCACCACATCGATGTCCTCGTCCGTTGGCCTGGGGATCAGTTCAAGTAGCGAAATGGCCTGCATGATCTGGCCGGTCTGGCAATAGCCGCACTGCGGGACCTGATGTTCGATCCAGGCCTGCAGAACCGGGTGTGCGTCTCTATTGGCCAACCCTTCGATCGTGGTGACCGACTTGCCGGCGACGTCGCCGATGCGCGACTGACAGGAACGGACGGCCGCTCCGTTTATCTGGACGGTACAGGCGCCACATTGCGCTACGCCGCATCCGTATTTGGGACTTGTGACACCGAGTTCGTCGCGCAACACCCAAAGCAACGGCATCTCCGGAACGACGTCAACCTGGTGCTTGGTTCCATTGACCGTGAGCTCGATCATGTCGATATGTCCCTTTGTGGATCTTGTTGTCCTCACTTCCGGGCAGCTTCACGCTGGATAACGTAACTTAGGTTTCTTTGGCTGCCAAGTGTTGCGCGGACGTGACGATAGCGCGCACGTGCTGGCTTGTGTGGCGTCGTGTCGGCTTCTTGCACACGAAGCGGACATGCAACGGCGAGCGATTTTGCCTTTTTGCTAGGCAGTTCGAACATCGTCGTAGCAATCCAGCAGGTCAACCTATTCTATTGAGAGTGCCCCGGATGCTCGTGAACATCTCGCCGATGTTCTTCCGCATCGAATCGAGCTTCTGAAAATCTTCGAAGATCCTGGAAATTCTCGCGTCGAGCTCGATCTTGTTGGTGGCGATCGCATCCACGCGCGAGGCAAGCCCTTCATCGCCCTTCAGTTCGATCTCGCCAAGCGTCTTGCTCAGGATCGCGTGACCGATATTCACTTCAGCGATCAACGCCTCGATGCCGTAGACCGGTCCTTGCAGCGGCGCCAGTCCGGCCTGCGACGTGGCCAGTTCCTCCTTGAACTGGCCCAGCGTCGCCGAAAAATCCTGCAAGCTCCGGAGACGCAATCGGCAGTCGACGATGAATTCGTTCAGCGCGTTCTGGCGGTCGAGCAGGCTGGCGCCGCTGGAATCCGTCTCAATCGCCGCAAGTGAGCGCTCCAGATGCGTCCGACGTTCCCTGAGCTCTTCCAGGTCAAGGCGAATAGCGTCCAGAATATGGAGGCAATCATCAACCTGCGCGACCCGCTGCTCGATCTCGACCTTGTTCTTCGAGAGGCTCTCGACCCGCAGGCTGAGCTTTTCATCCCCGCTGGATTCGAGTTCATCCAGCATCCTGGTCAACTGGTCGCCGGATGAGCGCAGCTCGGTGATGAGGGCGTTGATCCCCGTTTCCGGCGTGCGCACGGGCACCAGCTCTGCGTGGGTCTTGGCCAGTTCTTCCTTGAAGCGGTTGAGCGTCGCCAGTGACTGCTGCAGCACACCGTGACGGTCGTGAATCGCTGATACGCTTTGGTCCAGTTCGTTGACGCGATCGCCGAGGTTTTTCTTGTTGTCGTCGGTCTCCAGCTCAGTGAGCCACCGCTCGAGCTGACGCAGCCGGTCCTTCAATTCGCTGAATACAGGCTCGGCAACGCGCCGCTTTTCCGATACGACGCCGACCGTCTCCCGAAGGGCCTGCTGGCGGCGCCGGATTTCTTCAAGCCGCTCATGGAGATCAACGGAATCGTACCGGCTCTGCTGTTCGGCTATCCGTTTTTCAGTGTCCGCGAGCGTCGTCTGAAGCGATACGATGGCTTCTTCGGGGTCACTCTTGGCGAGATGCTGGACCGACGAGTCGAATCCAGCTTGCGCATCATGCGCGGCCAGAACCCCTTGTCGCAGGCCCCTCAGGCGATCCCGCAATAACTTGTTCTGGCGTGCCAGGCCGTAGGCTTGCCAGACGGATGAGCCGATCAGCGACAAGGTGGTCAGCATGATGGCGCCGAGCGCGAACCGCTGGGGACCTGGCAACGCCGATAGCTGAACCGATATTTGGGCTGGATCGAGTCCCAATGTCGCGCCTGCAAAAAACGCGCAAGCGCTGAACAGCACTATCCAGGCGATGATCGGAAACCACATACCGCGATCTAATCAAACTGTGTCGTAATCGATTGAAGGGGTATTTTTTGGGGCGAACCGGGTTGGATGCCCGTTTCCGCTAATCTACGTCCCCCTTTTGGTCGGGAACCATAACGGCTTTTGAGGTCGGGCGGTAGTCTTACGGCGCCGGCACACGCGACTTGGCGCCGCAACCCGGGCGCGTCCATGGAGAGAAGGCCGGTAGGGTCGCGTGTCCGAACGGCGCCAGGCGCCAGACGTCATCCACTAGCGCTTCGCCATGCTTACGGCGCGGCCGGTCTCGCCGATTACCTTCACTTCATCCTTGCCGCAGGTGAAGCTGCGCGCGAGCTCGTCTGCGGCCTTGCGGGCGAGGTCGTTGGGATTTGGGTTGGCTTGTGCATCGATATAGGCGACGTGGCAGACGGCGCCGGGCGGCAGCCTGGTCACCGCCAGCATCGGCTTGGCGGTGGGGCGGCCTTCCTTGTCCGGATCGCTGTTGTCGGCGATGTGCCAGCGCTGGATGATCGCGAACGGCTTGCCGTCCATCGCCCGCCATTCGACGGTGTGGGTGGTCGAGTTGAACGGGCCGAACCAGCCTTGCGCGGCCGGCTCCTTGGCCGCCGCGGCGCGGTTGCGGCCGACCGAGACGGTTTCGCGTAAGTCGCCTTCGCTGATCAGCACCACCAGGCCCGCTGTGCCGGGGCAGACCCGCGTCGTGCTGCCGTCGAGTTCGCTGGGCTTGCCGATCATGCGGCAATCCTTCGGCGCCGTGGACGTATAGAGGCTGCTGAATGTCTGGGCATTTGCGGGTGAAAACAGGCCAGGCACGGCGCATGCCGCACCGGCCAATGCCGTCAAATGCAGATTGCAGAGGCGTTTCATCCCTTGGCGTCCCTTGCCGTCCCCTTGAGGTCCCCTGGGCCATCCCCGGCCTTTGGGGAACCATGACATTGTGACGTGTGCAATCTGGGGAAGGTTCAAGGAAGCCAAGCGAAATACCTGACATCGGCGCGGAATCGTCCTAGAAGAGCAGCTTCGCCGTTCCTTTCACTCACCAGCGTGTCAGTAATTCAATCGTCATGGCTACCGTATCTCCGAACAAACCCTTCCGCGTCGGCCGCTCCCGCACCGGGCTCGGCCTCTTCGCCACCAAGCCGATCAAAAAGGGCGCCAAGATCGTCCGCTATTTTGGCCCGCTACTGGATTCGAAGAAGAAAAAAGACGACGCGATCGAGAACAAATATCTGTTCGAGCTGACCAACCGCTGGACCATCGACGGTTCGGTGCGCGCGAACGTCGCCCGCTACATCAACCATGCCTGCAAGCCGAACGCGGAATCCGACGTCAAGCCGCGCAAGCGCAAGGTCATCATCCGCGCCATCAAGAACATCGAGCCCGGCGAGGAGATCAATTACGATTACGGCACCGACTATTTCAAAGCCTATCTGAAGCCGATCGGCTGCAAATGCGCGGCATGCGAAAAGAAGCGCAAGAAGAAGCGCGCCGAGGCGAGGGCGGAGAAGCTTCGCCTCAAGGCCAAGGCGGAGCGGAAGGCTTTGAAGGAAGCCGAGAAGCAAAAGGCGAAGGCCGCCCGGGCGCGCAAGGCCAAAGCAAAAGCCAGGGAAAAAGACAAGCTGAAGCTGGTCGCCAAGAATGGCACCAGGACCAATGGGACCAAGGCGAACGGCGCCAGGCTCAACGGCAAATCCTTGAACGGCAAATCCTTGAACGGCAAGGCCTTGAACGGCAAGTCGCTGAACGGACACGCCCGCAAGAGCCCAGCTGCAAAGTCCGGTATTGTCGCAAAGCCGCAGCAGGCCGGGGAAAGTCGCGCGTCGGCGTAAAGCTCTCCCGTCATTCCGGGGCGCGAAGCGAACCCGGAATCTCGAGATTCCGGGTCTGGTCCTTCGGACCATCCCGGAATGACCGCTACTAACCCGGCTTCCGCGCCGACTGCGGCAACGACGAATCCCCGAAATCTACCGCCGAGCGCTGAACGATCGCGCCCGACGCGTCGACCACGACGCGAAAGCGCCGATGCTCGGAGAAGAACGTCAGTCGATGCCGCCCCTGATCCGCATCGACGCCACGCTCGGAAAGGCTGGTGATCGTGCCCGCGCGCATGCCTTCCTTGAGCCGCGGCAGCGCGATGCCGAGACCTTCGGCGACGATCGACGCGTCGATCTGCACTTCGCCATCGGCAAACTCGATCGGCTTCATGCGGCACCTCGCGCCGGGCTCGCTTTGGATCGCGCGGGATAGGCGCATTCCGCCAGCGTCGTGCCGTCGAGTTCGCGCATGAAGGCCTCGCGCGCGGCGGCGAGTTTTCCCTTCAGCCGGCAGTGCGGCAGCAGCGAGCAACAACCGCCATCCTCGCGAAAACACTCGACCAGCGCTTCGCCTTCCAGCGCGCGCACGACTTCGCCGAGCGTAATCGATTGCGCCGGCCGCGCCAGGCTGAACCCGCCGCCGACGCCGCGTTGGGTCGAAATGAAGCCGCCATCGGCGAGATCCCGCACCACCTTGGCGAGGTGATTGCGCGAGATTCCGAACTCGGCCGCGATTTCGCTGGTGGCGAACGAGCGCGCCGGCTCGCCCGCCAGCCGCATCAGGGCGCGCAGGGCAAAATCGGTGAACGATGTCAGGCGCATGGGAGGCCCTCAGAAATGTGACTTGGCAGATCGTCTATAGCAATCTAAATAGGTATTCAAATACCTATTTGAGGAGACCTGTTGTGACAGGGGCAGAACGGCGTCAGGCGATCACCGCCGAGATCATGGAAAGAACCGGCATCACGGAAGCCATGATCGAACGGCTGGTGCGCGGCTTCTATGCAAAAGTCCGCAGCGATCCGATGCTGGCGCCGGTATTCGAGGCGCGCATTTCGGATTGGGAGCCGCATCTGCAACAGATGTGCGCGTTCTGGTCATCGGTGGCGCTGATGTCGGGCCGCTATCACGGCACGCCCATGGTCAAGCATATGCCGCTGCCGGTCGACGCCGGTCATTTCAACCGCTGGCTCGAACTGTTCGAGGCTGCGGCGAGCGAAATCTGTCCGCCGGTGGCATCTGATCATTTCGTCGAACGGGCGCGGCGGATCGCGGCAAGCCTTGAACTTGGCGTCGCCAGCGGGCAGGGCGTCATGCTGGCACCCGGCGAGAGATTTCGGCGTAGTGAAACAGGAGCCGTTCGATGACCAACCAGACGCGTGCGATACCTGCCAAGGACCAGGCCGATCCCTATGCCGGCAGCAGCCTTGTACCGATGCTCGTGATCGGGCTTGTGCTGACATTGGCCGGAATGTTCGCGGCGCTGGCTTTGAGCTGACGCACTCGCGTCATTCCGGGATGGTGCGTAGCACCAGACCTCAGGTGCGCAATTGCGCACCGGGGAATCTCGAGATTCTCAGATGTGCAATTGCACATCGTAGCTCGATGCTTTCGCATCGCCCCGGAATGACGAGGCAGCTAACGGGCCTTTTTCTTCGAGCTGTTCAGCGCCGCCGCGGCGCGGATCAGCGTCTTGAAGGCATCCGCATTGATTTCAACGCCCTCATGGATGTCGATAGCGCGCCTTGTGTTGCCTTCGAGGCTGGAGTTGAACAGCTTTGACGGGTCCTTGAGCGAAGCGCCCTTGGCGAAAGTCAGCTTCAGGGCGCTCTTGTAGGTCTCGCCGGTGCAGATGATACCGTCGTGCGACCAGACCGGAACGCCGCGCCACTTCAACTCCTCGACCACGTCAGGCACGGCCTGTTTGATCAGCGCGCGGACACCGGCGAGCGTCTTGCCCCTCCAGTCGCCCAGTTCCTTGATCTTGATGTCGATCAGCCGGGAAGGGGACTCGCCTTCATTTCCTTCCTTCGATGGGCTCTTGCTGATCTTCCTGGTTGATGTCGCTTTCTTCGCGGTCATTTTCCCTCGTTCCGTTTCGTTAGTCACCACGCGCGGGCCGCTCAATTGGCGTCCGCTCATGGGTTCGTCCCCCGCTCACATTCGCTCGCCGGGCAATTTGCTGGCCTGCTTCACCCAGGCCGTAAGCTGAGCTTCGTCGAGTTCGTCGTCCTCGTGGATGTCGAGATAGCGCACTTCCTTCTGCCTGGATGCGCCGGGAGGCACGGGGCGCAGCGACGTGCCGCGGAAGAACGCCACCTTGACGTATCTCGTAAAAACATGGATGCCGAGAAACCAGCCTTCTCCCTCGATACCGTACAGCGGCGAGTTCCATTTGACGGCCTTGTACACGCCGGGGAAGGTGCGCGTGATGAGCGCGTCGAGGCGGCGCCCGAGATCGCTTTTCCAGCCCGGCATGGCCGCGATGTAGGCTTGCACCGGCGCGTCGCCGTAGGCTTTGGCGATCTGCGGATTGCCCCCCGACAGCAGCTTCGGCTTCGCGGGGCTCCCTTTGGCGGCGGTTTTCTTTGCGACCTTCTTCACCGGCTTCCGCGACGTCTTGCTCGCCTTCATGTCCGCTCCTTGCGTCAACCGCTATGCCACCTGGTGGCATAGGGTTGCGCGAACAAGTACAAGCCGCTGAACAGCAGCAGGAAGAGCGGCGGCAGCGCCAGGAAGCCGATCCAGTCGGCATGCGTCCCCATTGCCACGGCGATGAAGTTGATGATGACGGTCACCGTAAAGGCAATGGACAGCCAGCGGTGGGTCTGTCGAATCCAGATGTTCCAGTTCAATGGAATCTCCTCTTTGTTACGTGCCTGAATGTTCACTCAGCCCTAGCCTGCGGGTTTCACTCCTCCCGCGCCAGGATCTGCTCCAGCTTTGCAAAGAACTCCTGCCAGCCCGCCTTGGCGCCGCCATAGGCCTGCGGCTGATCCGGCCGGAAGCCCGACTGCTCCATGCGCAGCAGGGTCCCGGTGCGCGTCGGAGTGAGCGTCCAGGCGACGACGCTCGACAGATTGTAGGCCGCTTGTTCGTGCTTGAAATTCCAGGTGTAGGTCAGCTTTTTATTCGGCTCGACGGCGAGAACCTCGCAGTCCAGCACGCCGCCCCACTCGCCGCGCAGATTGAAGTTGTGACCCACAACAGGCTTGAAGTCGTTCTTCATCAGCCACTCCTCGATCAAATGCGGTTGCGTCAGCGCGCGCCAGATCTTTTCCGGCGGATGAGGGATTTCGCGTTCGACAACGACGGAGCGCGTTTCGGTCGCAGTGTTCATTGGTCCATCCTTTTGAGTAGGTCCTCAAGATCGTCGAACCGGTTCTGCCAAAAGCCGGCCATCTGGCTGGTCCAGTCGATCAGCGGGGAGAGTGCGCCGAGCTGCGCGCTGTAATGGGTCTGTCGTCCTTCATGGCGGTCGCGCACCAGCCCGGCCTGCTTCAGGACGCCGAGATGCTTCGAGACCGCCGGCTGCGAGACGCCGGCGCGCGCCGTCAGGGCCCCGACCGTCTGCTCGCCGTCGCGGCACAGCCGCTCGAAGATCGCCCGCCGCGTTGGATCGGCGAGTGTTCGGAACAGCACGTCATGAACATCAGGCATGTGGGATCGATAACCCGTTGGCTATGGGTCAACGTATAACCATCGGGATATATGTTAGTCAAGCGGGAACAAGGAGCGGCCGAATGATTGCGTCAGGGGCAAAGTTCCGCGGCCAATGTAAGCCAAGCCGTTGAAGGCAGGTTGGCGTACCTCGGACAAGACGTGGGTCGGCCGAGAATTACCATACCCCGCTGGTTATACATCCGGGGGCGCGAAGGCGCCAGCGGCTCACGCGAATTCGCGCCCGATGACAAGAGCCTGTCATTGGGCGCGCTCTCAATTCACATCAAGCTCAGGCCGTCACCACGCCGCCGCTCTTGCGCAGTCCGATATATTGCAACTCGGCAAACACGCCGGTCGCAATGGCCTGCGCGACGACGAAGAGGATGCCGAGCAGGTTCGGGCTGACCGCGCCCGAGAACAGCAGGGCGATACTGCCCAGCGTCCACGCGGCGTTGCCCACGATCACCAGCAGCACCAGAGCCTTCAGCACCGATTGCCGCGTGCCGAGCCAGCCGACCAGCGCGGTGTAGGCGATGAGAAACAGTCCGCTCTCGCGCAGCAGGGCTTCCGGCAGATTCAGGAACGGCGCGAGCACGCCGGCGCCGAGCGTGAGGAGCACCGCCGCCACGCCGCTGAAGACGGCGTCGGCAAGCAGAGCGCGGCTCAGGAATGAAGACGGGTTGATCATAATTCTCTCCTTTGGTTTTACGGGGTGGGTGGTTGGGGGTTAGCGGAACCAGGACCGGAACTGACGCCAGCGCCGCATCGGGGACAGCGCCTCGCCGATCCGGTTCTCGATCGTCTGCACCTGCGCGACCACGAAGACGCCGGTGTCGTGCACCAGGGGTTCCGGCATGTTGAGGGAACGGGCCAGCGCCCAGACCGCCAGATTATGCAGGGCGCGAACGATGAGCAGAAACAGAGGAAGCATCAGCATGGGTCATCTCCTGTGGTTGACAAGATGACCCGGCCCGCGACCCAATTCGATTACGTCGGAGGTAATGGAAGCCACGAAATTCGCATGGTAGGTTTTCCACCATGAACGCACATGCTTCCACGGCGCGAGCCGAACGTATCAAGCCCGTCCATATCGGCGACCACCTGCGCGAATGGCGGCAGCGCCGCCATCTCAGCCAGCTTGATCTGGCCGGTGATGCCGAGATCTCGGCGCGTCATTTGAGTTTCGTCGAAACCGGCCGCGCCGCGCCGTCGCGCGAAATGGTGCTCAAGCTGGCCGAACGACTGGAGGTGCCCTTGCGCGAACGCAACGTGTTGCTGGTGGCGGCCGGCTATGCACCCGCCTTTCCGCAGCGCTCGCTGGACGATCCCGCGCTGAAAGCGGCGCGGACGGCGATCGACCTCGTCCTGAAGGCGCACGAGCCCAATCCGGCGCTGGCCTATGACCGGCACTGGAATCTCGTCACCGCGAACCGCATGGTGGCGCCGCTGCTCGAGGGCATTCCGGCGCGGCTCTTAGGCCAGCCTTTCAATATCCTGCGGCTGGCCTTCCATCCCGAAGGGCTGGCGCCGCGCACCGTCAACCTCGCCGAATGGAGCAGTCACCTCTTGGAACGGCTGCACCGCCAATGCGAGGCGACCGCCGATCCTGAACTGCTAAAGCTCTATGCCGAGCTGAAGGCCTTTCCGATGCCGGCGCGCTCCGGCCCGCTGTCGCCGGACAATGTCGCGATTCCCTTCAAGTTTCGGCTCAATGGCGAGGTGCTGAGCTTCATCTCGACCACGATGATTTTCGGCACGCCGGTCGACGTCACGCTCTCGGAACTGGCGCTGGAGACGTTTTTCCCCGCCGACGATCTGACCGCACGGCGGATGCGGGAGATCGCGGCGGCGCTCACGTAGGATGGGTGGAGCGAAGCGATGCCCATCAGCAGGTGCAGCCTAAGCCACCAAAGTTGACGGGTATCGCTGCGCTCCACCCATCCTACAAAGTTGCGATTTACAGCGCCGTCCGTCCTTCGCATAATCGCCGGATGGACTCCCGCCAACATGCACCGCTGCCTGCCAATCCTGTCGGCGATCTCCTGCGCGGCTGGCGCAACCGCCGCGCCATGAGTCAGGCCGATCTGGCGTTCGAGGCCGGCATCTCGATCAAGCATTTGAGCTACGTCGAAACCGGCAAGGCGGTGGCGAGCCGCGAGATCCTGCTGCAACTGGCCTCCGCGCTCGGCCTGTCGCTGCGCGACCGCAATGCACTGCTGGAGTCCGGCGGCTTTGCGCGGCAATATGGCGAGCGCGATTTGTCCGCGCCCGAAGTCGCCGACGCCAAACGCGCCATCGACCTGCTGCTGCGCCGGCACGAACCGTTTCCCGCCATCGTCACCGACCGGCGCTGGAACGTGCTGCAGGCCAACGGCGCGGCGACGCGGCTGATGACGATGCTGCTCGGGCCGGAGCGCATGACGCGGCCCCTCAATCACATGCGGATGTTTCTGAGCCCCGACGAGTTGCGGCCCTATGTCGAAAACTGGCCGAAGGTTGCGTCCGCGCTGCTGGTCCGCGCCCGCCACGAGGCGATGGCCGCGCCGCTCGATCTGGCGCTGCAATCGACCTGGCGCGAACTATTGAAATTACCCGAGCTGCCGATCGCGCAGTTCGACGAGCACGAAACTCCCGGCCCGCTATGCGAGGTGCGCTTGCGCAAGGGCGATGTCTCGGTCGGCCTGATCGGCGCGGTGTTGACATTGGGCACACCGCAGGACGTCACGCTGCAGGAACTGCGCGTGGAAATGTTCATGCCGGTGGATGAAGCGTCCGAGGCCATTCTCGTCGCACTGGCGGCGTAACCGCCGACCGCTCAGTTCGCCTTCTCGATCAGGCTTTCCAGCAGGCGCTTCAGATCCGCCGTGGCCTTGTTGCCGTAATTCTCGGCGATGAAGGCTTCCTGGCTCAGCGCCAGCGAGTTCAGGCGCTGGGTCAGCGCCTTGCCGCGGTCGGAGGAAAACATCAGAACCTTGCGCCGGTCGTCGGCATCCTGGACCCGGTAGACGAGGGCATCCGACACCATCCGGTCGACCATCTTGGTCAGCGTCGGATGATTGAGCAGCACCGCTTCGGCAAGCTCACCCATCGAGTGGCCCTTGCCGTCGGACAACACCTTCAGGATGCGCCATTGCTCGACCGGCACGCCTTCCTTGCGGAAGCGCGCGTCGAGCTGGCGATTGATCTCCCGGTTGGCCTGCGCGAGCAGGTAGGCGAGATGCTCGGTGATGGGTTTACTGGGCGTTTTGGCCAAGGCTTTGAACTGCGTAATGGAGTTTTGGATGAATATTTAGCGCTCTTGCTTGAACTCTATGCACGGGAATCGTTGAATATTCAATATTTTCCACTAGGATTTTTGTTGCCGATCACCTTGCCGATGGTAGTCTGATGGCGCCGGACTAAAAGAAGCTGAAAGGAGAGCGAATTGCTCTCGCTGTCGCAATTACAAAAGTTCGGCGGGCCGCCGATGCCGCCGGAACTGCTGCTCAAGGGGTTTCCGGGGATGGGGACGGGCACCTCGGAGCCGGCGCTTGGCCCGTTCCGGGCGCCGCGCGACCGCAAGAAATTTCGGATTGCCAATTTTGTCGGACTGTCCGGCCCATCGGGCATCTGGGGCCCGGCCTCCATCAACAGTACGCTGCTGGGCATTTCCGAGATCAACCGCCGGGGTGGCATTCTGGGCCGCGAGATTGAAGTCGCGTTCCATGACACCGGCGGCGATATCGACGACGTGACGCGCACCGCTTCCGACATTGTCGCGGCCGAAGACGCCGATCTCATCATGGGCTCGCATATCAGCGCGGTCAGGGTGGCGCTGCGCAAGGTGGTCGCCGGACAGATTCCCTACCTCTACACGCCGGTCTATGAGGGCGGCGAGCGAACGCCCGGCGTGATGGCCATCGGCGAAACGCCGGGGGCGCAATGGCGCCCGGCCATCGAGTGGCTCGCCAACACCAAACAGGCGGCGAACTGGTACCTGATCGGCAGCGACTATGTCTGGCCATGGCTGTCCCACAAGGCGATCAAGAAATACATCGCGGACGCCGGCGGGCGTGTCGTCGGTGAAGAATTCGTGCCGATCGGCGAGCACAATCACGGCAACCAGCTCGCGCGGATCCGGGCCGCGAAGCCCGATGTCGTTCTGATCACGTTGATCGGCGCCGACAGCGTCGTGTTCAACCGTACCTTTGGCGAGCAGGGGCTCGGCACCCGAATGCTCCGTCTGGCCGGTGCGATGGACGAGACGGTGCTGCTCGGGATCGGCGCCGACAACACCGAAAACCTGTTCTGCGCATCCGGCTATTTCATCGACAAGGCCTCGCGCGAGAACGACGCTTTCCGCTGCCAATACGAAACCTCGTTCGGCCGCCACGCGCCGCCGATCGGCTCGATCGCGCAGTCGAACTACGAAGGGTTGCGGTTTCTGGAGACGGTCGCCGCGCGCGCGGGATCGCTGGCGCGGAAGCCGCTGCTCTCGGCGGCTGCGAATGTGGACTATCAGGGCGCGCGAGGCACCATCGGCATTCGCCGCGGCAGCGCCAGGATGCCGATCTATCTTGCAGCCGCCAACGGGTTGGACTTCAGGCTGATCAAACAGTTCTGACTCGAACGCGTAACGCTTCGCAAAAGGAGGTGTTGCAAAATAATACTTGAAAAGGAAAACATTTCCGTTTCTAGTGATGGGTGTGGGGTTGGGGCCCTTCGCAATTTCCTTCGCGAGCCGTCAGAGAAACAGGAGAATCCATCGTGACAGTAGCGCTTCCTACTCCCGATCAACTGCGCGCAGTTGCCGACCAATGCGGTCTGGCCTTGACCGATGAGGACGTCGCTTCCTTTCGCGGATTGATGCAGGGCTCGGTCGATGCCTACAACGCCGTGGGCGCAATGGCCGACGAAGTCCCGATCGTGAAGTACCCGCGGACCCCTGGCTATCGCCCGTCGCCGGAAGAAAACACGCGCAACGCCTGGTACCGCAAATCGACCGTCAAGGGCGCCGCCAGCGGCAAGCTGAAGGGCAAGGTCGTGGCGCTGAAGGACAACATCATGCTGGCCGGCGTGCCCATGATGAACGGCTCCGCGACGCTCGAAGGCTATGTGCCGGATTTCGACGCTACCATCGTCACGCGCATGCTCGATGCCGGCGCGGAGATTGCCGGCAAGGTGCACTGCGAATCGTTCTGCATCTCCGGCGGCAGCCATACCAATTCGACCGGTCCGGTGCATAACCCGCACAAGATGGGCTATTCCGCCGGCGGATCGTCGTCCGGCAGCGCGGTCGTGGTCGCGCTCGGCGAAGTCGATATGGCGATCGGCGGCGACCAGGGCGGATCGATCCGGATGCCGTCGTCCTTCAGCGGCACCTACGGCATGAAGCCGACCTGGGGCCTCGTGCCCTATACCGGTATCATGCCGATCGAGATTTTCGTCGATCACACCGGGCCGATGACCGCCAATGTCGCCGACAACGCGCTGTTGCTCGAAGTGATCGCCGGCGACGACGGCTACGACCCGCGGATCAAGTCGCCCAAGGTGGAGGATTACACCAAGGCGCTGGGCGCCGGTATCAAGGGCATGAAGATCGCCATCGTCAAGGAAGGTTTTGAGCAGGCCGGCGCCGAAGCCGACGTCAACAGGAGCGTGATGGAAGCGGCGAAGCGGCTGGCGAGCCTCGGCGCGACAGTCGAACAGGTTTCAATCCCGATGCACATGGTGGCACCGGCGGTCTGGACGCCGATCGGCGCCGAAGGCATCGCCCAGACC
The DNA here is from genome assembly GCF_018130205.1 of Bradyrhizobium sp. AUGA SZCCT0222. Lineage (NCBI taxonomy): Bacteria > Pseudomonadati > Pseudomonadota > Alphaproteobacteria > Hyphomicrobiales > Nitrobacteraceae > Bradyrhizobium > Bradyrhizobium sp. AUGA SZCCT0222. The sequence goes on along the minus strand of NZ_JAFCLX010000017.1, from coordinate 85,242 downwards.
ATGATGTTCGGCGACGGCTATGGTCTCAGCCGCTCGGATCTGTACTCGACGTCGCTGATGGATTTTCATCGCGGCTGGCGCGGGCAGGCGGACTCGCTCTCGGAAACCACAAAACTGTTTCTGATGCTTGGCGTCTACATCAACAATAATTTCGGGCCGCGCTACTACGGCAAATCCGTCAACATCTCGCGGCGTATCACCGCGGCCTATGACAAGGTGCTGGCGAATTACGATCTCCTGCTGATGCCGACCACGCCGATGAAGGCGACGCCGTTGCCTGCACCCGGCGCCTCCCGGGAGGAGGTGTGCCAGCGCGCCTTCGAGATGATCACCAACACCGCGCCGTTCGACATCACGCACCACCCGGCGATGTCGATACCTTGCGGCATGGTCGATGGCCTTCCGGTCGGGCTGATGCTGGTCGGCCGGCATTTCGAGGAATCGACCATCTATCGCGCGGCGCACGCCTTCGAGCAGGCGGCAGACTGGAAGAAAATGTAAGCAGCCGAACCCGCAAACGCTGCTGGATGCCATATGGATAATCTGTTCGTCGCACTGTTCGAGATCCTGAGTTTTGGCGCGATCGTCGTTCTGGTCGTGCTGGGGCTCGGGATCATCGCCAGCATGATGGGCATCTTCAACTTCGCGCAGGGCGAGTTCGTCCTGCTCGGCGCCTACGTCACCTACATCGTGCACAGTTCGGGGTTACCGGTCTGGATCGGCATGGCCGCCGCTCCCTTCGTCGTCGGCGCACTTGGATTTGTGCTGGAGCGGAGCATCGTCCGACGATTTTACGCCGCACCGATCGTGGCGATGCTGGGCACCTACGCGCTCGGACTCATTATCCGCGAAATCGTCCGCGGCCTGATCGGCGGGCTTTATCTGTCGGTCCCGGAGCCGCTCGGCGGTTCGGTCAATATCGGGACCATGCACTTTTCGAGTTGGCGGCTGGTCATCATCCTGATCACGGCGCTGGTGATGATCGGCAGCTATCTGCTGCTGGCGCGCACCGCCTTCGGGTTACGCATCCGGGCCTCGCTGGAAAACCCTGCGCTGGCCCGCGCCTCCGGCATTTCGACCAATGCGATCTATGGCGCCACCTTTGCGTTCGGCGCCGCGCTCGCAGGTCTTGCGGGCGCGCTGATTGTGCCGGTGTTCTCGCTGTTTGCCGATCTCGGCTTGCGCTTCCTGATCCAGGGGTTCGTCGCCGTCATGGTCGGCGGAGTCGGCTCGTTCGCGGGACCCGTCGCGGGCGCCGGCGTGATCGGCACGCTGGCCGCGGCACTGCCCTGGATCATTCCGCCCGTGATCGCCGACGTCCTCGTGTTCGTTCTCGCCATCATCTTCATCAAGTTTCGGCCGCAAGGCCTGATTTCAGGAAAAGGGGTCTAGTCCATGTCCAGCGATCGCAGCCATCTCAACCGCCGGCGGTTTCTTTCCAACTTCGCCTTTGCCAGCACCGCCATCGCCACCGGCGTCGGCAGTTGGGTCGTTCGTCCCGATTGGGCGAACGCGGCGGGGCCCCCGATCAAGGTCGGCATCGCGACCGACTTGACCGGTCCGATCGGTTACGCCGGCAACGCGGATGCGAACGTCGCAAAAATGGTGATCAAGGAAATCAACGATGCCGGCGGCTTGCTGGGCCGGCCGCTGGAATTGTTCATCGAGGACACGGCCTCGAATGAATCGGTCGCGGTCGGCAACGTCCGCAAACTGATCCAGCGCGACAAGGTCGATCTGGTGCTGGGCGGCATCACCAGCTCGATGCGCAACGCCATCAAGGACGTCATCGTCGCCCGCGGCAAGACGCTCTACATCTACCCGCAGCTCTACGAGGGCAAGGAATGCACGCCCTATCTGTTCTGCACCGGCCCGACGCCGGCCCAGCAGTGCGACGAATTCATTCCCTGGCTGATCAAGAACGGCGGCAAGCGGTTCGCGCTGCCGAGCGCCAACTATGTCTGGCCGCACACGTTGAACGTCTATGCCCGCAAGGTGATCGAGGCCAATGGCGGCGAGGTGGTCTTCGAAGAATATTATCCGCTCGACCAGATCGACTTCAGCGCCACGGTGAACCGGGTCATCTCTAACAAAGTCGACGTGGTGTTCAACACCGTGATTCCGCCGGGGGTCGGGCCGTTCTTCAAGCAGCTGTACGAGGCAGGATTCCTCAAGAACGGCGGCCGGCTGAGTTGCGTCTACTACGATGAGAACACGCTCAACATCAACCAGGCGGCCGAGATCGAGGGCCTTGCGAGCTGCCTCGACTATTTCAAGGCGCTCACGCCGGAAGATCCGTTCAGCGCCAAGCTTCATGCGACCTACGAAAAGCAGTTCCCCGGCACCTTCCTGTTCGCCGCGGGCAGTGCCGCGACCGGAACCTATCGTGGCCTCAAATTGTGGGAGGCGGCGGTCAAGGAAGCCGGCAAGATCGATCGCGACGGGGTCGCGGCGGCACTGGACCATGCCAAGATCGCCGAAGGTCCCGGCGGACCCGCCGAAATGGTTCCCGGCAAGCGGCATTGCAAGATGAAGATGTACACGGCGGTTGCCAAGGGCGGCAATTATGAGATCGTCGCGCGCAGCGCCGGCCTCGTCGATCCCAAGGAATGCTGAAAGGGAATGCTAAAAGGGAATGCTGATGCAATGCCAAAGGTAACACCGAGCATCGCGCGGCGGCAGCAAGCCGCCGCCAAGTCAGGAGCAGGTTTGCTGGCCATTTGATGACAGAAACGACACCGACGACGTCGCTGCCGCTTCCCGTTCGGGTCGGCCACCAGCGCCGATGGCAAGTGCTGCCGATCATTGAAATCGTGGTGCTGGCGATCGCCGTGCTGCTGCCATTCGTCCTCAAGGACTACCTGACGATCTATGCCACGCGGGTCCTGATCTTGTGCCTGTTTGCGCTCTCGTTCGATCTGGTGTGGGGATATGCCGGCATCATGAGCTTCGGGCAGGCCGTGTTCTTCGGCACCGCCGGTTACGGCGTGGCGCTGATCGCGCGCGATCTCGGCGTCACCTCCATCCTGCTGGTGCTGCCGGCCGGCCTTTTGATTGGTTTTGCCTTTGCGCTGCTGCTCGGCGGGTTTCTGCTGCTCGGACGTCATCCATCCAGCGTGATTTTTGTTTCGCTGGGCACGCTGACCGGCTCCTACGCGGCCGACCGCGTGGCGCGGGGCTGGTATTATCTCGGCGGCCAGAACGGCATTCCCTCGATCCCGCCGATGAGCCTCGGCAGCTACGACATCACGGAGGGGCCGGTCTATTATTACATGACGCTCGGTATTCTCCTGGCGGTCTATTTGCTGTGCCGTTTTCTGGTGCGATCGCAATTCGGTCTGGCGCTCGCCGGTCTGCGCGAGAACGAGCAGCGGATCGCCTTCTTCGGCTATCAGGTGCAGCGCCTCAAGGCGATCATCTTTTCCTTTGCCGGCGCCGTCGCGGGCCTCGCGGGCAGTCTTTATGCGTTTCACGAAGGTTTCGTCTGGCCCAACATGCTCGGCGTGGTGATCTCGACGCAGGTGGTGCTCTACGTGCTTTTCGGCGGCTCCGGCACGCTGATCGGCGCCGTGATCGGCACGGTCGCGATCGAGGCGGTCAGTTTCTGGCTGTCGAACTCCTATCAGGACATCTGGCCGATCATCCTCGGCGTATTGCTGCTGCTGGTCATCCTGTTTCGCCCCGCCGGCCTGATCAGCCTGATCCTGAGCGAGCGTGAGCGTGTCGGCAATTTCGGCCGGCTGCCGGAGGAGGGCGATCGTGGCTCTTCTTGAAGCGCGCGGCCTGATCAAGATCTTTGGCAAGCTGACGGCGCTGAACGGCGCCGATCTCACCGTTGCCGAAAACGAATTCCACGGCCTGATCGGACCTAACGGTTCGGGCAAGAGCACGCTGATGAAATGCGTCGCCGGCGCGGAAATCCCGACCTCGGGCACCGTGACGTTCGGCGGCCGCGATATCTCGCAAGCGTCGCCGGCGGAGCGGGCGCGCGCCGGCATGAGTCTGAAGTTCCAGATCACCAGCGTGCTGCCGGCGTTGACGCTGTACGACAACATCCTGCTGGCGCTGCAAGCGCAGTGCTCGCTGCCCAGCCTGGTGTTTTCGCGCAGCCGCGGCGTGCTGCACGATCGCGCCATGGCCATGCTCGAGCAGTTCCGTCTGGTGGATCGCGCGGCGGAACCGGCGTCCGCGCTGTCGCATGGCCAGCAGCAATGGCTTGAGATCGCGATGGCGCTGGCGCCCGAGCCAAAACTTCTGCTGCTGGACGAACCGACCGGCGGCATGAGCCTCGAGGAGCGCCGGGTGACCGGTGAACTCCTGCAGCCGATCAAGAAAAAATGCTCCCTCGTCATCGTCGAGCACGACCTCGATTTTATCAGGGACATCTGCGACCGGCTGACCGTGCTCGATCAGGGCAGCGTGCTCGATTGCGGGTCGGTTGCGCATATCCAGTCGAGCGCCCGGGTTCAGGAGGTCTATCTCCGCCGTGCCTGATCAGGACAGATATCTCGACATCCAGAGCGTCAACGCCGGCTATGGCCGCAGCCAGGTGCTGTTCGGCGTCAGCATGGCCGTGCCGTGGCGCGGCGGCGTCGCCATTCTCGGCCGCAACGGTGCCGGCAAGACCACGCTGATGAAGGCGATCGTCGGCGAACTGCCGCTGCTCGGCGGCGCCGTCAGTCTCGATGGCCGCAGCGTCGGCGCGCTGCCGACCGAGCAGCGCATTCGCCTCGGCGTCGGCTACGTCCCGCAGGAGCACTCGGTGTTCGGCAGGCTTTCGGTGCGCGACAATCTTGCCGTCGGCGCATTGACCAACCGCGACAGCCAGGCCGTCAACCGCGTGCTGGAGATTTTCCCAAAACTCGGTCAGCGGATGGATCAGGTCGCCGGCACCTTGTCCGGCGGCGAACGCAAGATGCTCGCGATCGGCCGCGCGCTGTTGTCCAACCCCCGGGTGTTGTTGCTGGACGAGCCGACCGAAGGCGTCTGGATCGGCGTGATCGAGGAAATCACCGAGCGCCTGATCCTGCTCGCCAAGGATATCGCCATCGTGATCGTCGAGCAGCATCTCGATCTTGCGCTTCGCGTCGCGGACCGCGCCTTCGTGCTCGACCGCGGCAGGGTCGCGCTATCAGGATCGGCGCAGGAAGTCCGCGACGATCCGAGGCTGCTGCAGTATCTGGCGCCTTAGGGTGATGCCGGTCCAGGTTGATCCAGCATGCTCCGTCATCCTGAGGTGCGAGCCTCTTCGGCGAGCCTCGAAGGATGAATCGGCCACAGTCGGGCCGTCGTCCTTCGAGGCGCGCAAGAGCGCGCACCTCAGGATGACGGGAGACAGTGCGGTGGCGCCGCCCGATCTATTGCCATTATCAACTAACCCTCACGACGCCTGAGCCTGCTTCGCTTCCCGCCGCTCGAACGTCATCGCCTGCAGCACTTCGGCGAACGGACCTTTGCGGTCGCTGAGCGTTGCCATGGTGAGGCCCGCGCCATTGGCGCCGGCGCGGGTGCGCGAGCGGATCAGGATCCATTCACCCTCCGGCGGGCGGAAGAAATACAGGCTGATCTCGGGATTGATAAAAGTCCATTCGCGCATGTCGACGATCTGGCCGACCCCTGAGGCAAAGTCCGCGGCCTGCACCGCCTGCAGCAGCGGTGTGTTGGTCTCGCCTTCGACCATGGGGGCGTCGAGCCGCATCCACGCCGCCGCGGGTCCGGGCTTTTCGAGCGCGCCTTCGATGAGCCGCACGGAGACGTTCTGGAAATAGCGGCTCCATTTCTGTGCAAAGGCCGGCGGCGGCGTGCCTGCTTCCGGCGGCGCATCGTCGCTCAATGTTTTCGAGAAAGGATCGGGCGGCGACTCGCTGCCCTGCGCTGTCAAGAGCGCCGTACAGCGGCCGATCTCGGTGTCGCCGTCCACCAGCCGCACCTGGATGGTCTTGGCCTTGCGGCCGTCGCGCAGCATCTCGGTCTCCAGGCCGAAGGCACGCAAGCCTGCGGGCCGCCACAGGTCGAAGGTGAGGCGGCGCACGGCAAATCCGCTATTCTCGGCCAGCCGCTCGACCTCGCGCGTCATCAGCGCGGTGGTCGCGCTGCCCTGCAGCATATCGGGCGACCACGGCCCGCCGGCGTGCTCGGTGGCGCGAAAGAGGGGGCCTTCCGGCTTGAAAATGGCGGTCATATCGGGCTCCGCGGTTGAATCGTTGCCCGATTTCTACGAAGACCCGTCCGGCGCCACAATAACCGCGGAGGTTATGTAATGGCGGCATGCGGCCCGGGCCCTTGTCCCGGGCCTCAATCGGCTTACTTTCCCGCCATCATTTGAAGCCCGAGGACGCGCCCATGAGCACCATAAAGCCGCTGAAGATCGACATCGTCTCCGACGTGGTCTGCCCGTGGTGCTATATCGGCAAGCGCCGGATCGAGAACGCGCTGGCGCTGGTGCCGGATGTGCCCGTCGAGGTGCGCTGGCGGCCGTTCTTCCTCAATTCCTGGGTGCCGCGCGAGGGCATCAGCCGCGACGAATATCTCACCGCCAAGTTCGGCTCGGTCGAAGCCTACAAGAGCATTGCCGGCCGCGTCGTCACGGCGGCGGGCGAGGAGGGCCTGACCTACCGGCCCGAGCTCGTAAAGCGCCAGCCCAACACCACCGATTGCCATCGCCTGATTCACTGGGCGGAAGCGCAGGGCAAATCCGGCGAGATGAAGCAGCGCCTGATGGAATTGTACTTTCGCGACGGCGGCGATCTCACCGACGTCGACGTGCTGGTGCAGGCCGCCGCGGATATCGGCCTCGATGCCGACGACGTGCGCAAGCGCCTTGCCACCGACGAGGACGTCGCGCTGATCTCGGGCCAGGCGCAGGAAGCGTCCGAGAAGGGCATCTCCGGCGTGCCGACCTTCGTACTGGCGCAGAAATACGCCATCTCCGGCGCCCAGCCCGCCGACCAGCTCGCCCGCGCCATCCGCCAGGTGTCGGGAGAGATCAACGCGCAGGCGGCGGAATAGCTCTGTGTCCCGGACGCGGTGCAGCGCTTCTTCAGCGGTGCACCGCAGAGCCGGGACCCACGCACGGACCCCGGATCAGCGGCTCACCGCTTCGCGCTACGCCGCATCCGGGGAACGCAGGTAACGCGATCCCCTCCATAGCGGTTGTCTCCGCACCTCTTTCATGCCCTGATATCCACACAGAACCAAGAAACCACAGGAAAACGCCATGATCTATGAGTTGAGGACCTACACCGTAAAGCCCGGCACGCTCGGGGACATGGTGAAGGCGGCGAGCACCGTGTCGGCTGACATCCGCAAGAACGACTACGGCAAGCTCGAGGGCTACTGGATGACCGAGATCGGGCCGCTCAACCAGGTCCTGCATATGTGGAGCTACAACAGTTTCGAGGAGCGCGGACGCCTTCGCGCCGAGCTCGCCAAGAATCCGCGCTGGACGGCCGAGTACATTCCGCTGATCCGCCCGCTCCTGGTCCGTCAGGACGTCCGCCTGATGAACGCGGTGAAGCCGCCGGTGGCCCCGGCATCATCAGGCAATATCTACGAACTGCGCAATTATCGCGGCAAGCCGGCCGGCGGCCTCAAGCAATGGCTCGATGCGTTCACGGCGGTGCTGCCGGAGCGCGAAAAATATTCAAAGATCGTGGGTTTGTGGACGACCGAAGCGGGCCAGCCCAACGAGGCCTGCCACATCTGGGCCTATCCCGATCTCAACGCGCGCGCGCAAGCGCGTGGCAACGCCATGAAGGACCCGGCCTGGCAGGAATTCCTCGGTAAGGGCCCGCGTTTCCTCGAGGAGATGCATTCGACCATCATGCTGCCGGCGCCGCACTCGCCGCTGAAGTGAGGTGGTAACGGCGAGTGCTTCGGCAAGGCCTCGCGCAACAAACCCCGCCGTCATCCTGAGGTGCTCGCCGTCTTCGGCGAGCCTCGAAGGATGGCTACGGGCTCGAACTGTCATCCTTCGAGGCTCGCAAGCGCTCGCACCTCAGGATGACGGTATCGTTTGCCGCTCCTACGTCCCCCTCAAATAGTAATTCGCACGCTTGCCGAGCGCGATGCGGCGCAGCACGCGGCGCATCGCCATCGAGGCGCGGAGCGGTTTGATCGCTGTGGTCACCGTGCGGTAGAAGGCGAGCTTGAGCGCGTCGCGCACCGGCTGCTTGCCGGGCGGCTGCTGCGGCAGGCCGATGCCGCGCAGCATCGAATTGAAGAAGTGCAAATCGTTGAGACGGCGCACTTCGCGCGTCTTCCAGGTGATCGCCATCGAAATCGAGAAAGAGTCAGCGGTGCGCACCCAATGCGGCCACTGATACGGCACGTAGCAGCCGTCGCCCGCGAACAGATGAAACTCCTTGCCGCGGGCGGCAAAGCTCTCGTCATATTTCAGATTGCGGTGCTTGGTCATCGAGCGCTCGATCTCGTCGTCGGGCACGATGGCGCGGTCGTTGTTGTCGAAGATGGTGAAGAATTTTTCGCCGTGGATGTGCACGAAGAAATTGTCTTCGCTGTCGAGATGGAATGGCGTGGTCGAATTCGGCGAGGACACGAACAGAAAACCTTCGAGCTGTTCGAAGCCGGCGTCGCCTAAGCTGTTGAAGCTGCGGGCGCGCGCCACCGAGAGCAGGGTGTCTTCGAGCAGCTGGCGATATTCCGGCGAATTCTCCACCCGCTTGAGCACCATCCAGGCGCCGGCGGTCTCGATGCTCTTCACCACTTCCACGGGATCGAGATCAACCGAGGGAATGGCGTCGGGATCCTGGCTGATCGCGACCTTGCCGGAATTGTATTCGATCAAATCGCGCGGCAGTTCGGCCGCGAGCTGCGCGATGCGCGGCAGCATCAAGAGCGGATGGCCGGCCAGCTTGTGGCGGATCGCGAACGGTTTTAGCGGAAAGTCGCGGCGCAGCGCGTCGTTATCGGCGGTGATGACCGGTGCTACGGCGGTCTGGGTATTCATGAGGATTTCTCCTGGCGTTCCCTGATGAAGCGGATGGCGCGGCGCGCCGGCTCGCGGGCGAGCTTGCGCAGCGTCAAGGCGGCTTGCGCCAGCGTTGCGACCACGTCGCCCCGCCGCAGCGGAAACAGCACGTCGCCGATCGCAAGCCGTCCGCGCCAGATCGGATTGATCATGGGGTGGTCGGCGTTGGCGGTGGAATCGACGAGCGCAATTGTGGGATCGGCGCAGAGATGCCGGGTCAGGTCGAGCGTCAGCTGCACGCCCGGCGAAAATTTCGAAAAGCGTTCGTCGACGCCGAGCTTGAAATAGAACGCTCGATCCTGATGCCGCAGCACGATGGCTGCTGCCACCGGCGTCTCGCCGGCGCGCAACGTTACGATCTCGCATTGAGCGGTGGCCGCGAGCGCGCAAGTGGCGCGGCGGACAAAGGCGGCATCGCCCGCGTGCTGCACCAGCGCCGTGCCGCGCTTGGCTTTCCAGCCGCTGGCTTCCAGGTTGAGGAAGGTCTCGATCGCCGCCGTAACCTCGGCGGGCGTGCGCGCAATGTCGAAATGCACCTCGCCATGGTCGCCAAGCCGGTTACGCTGGCGGCGCAATTCCTTGAGTTTCTTCGGTCCCAGCCCCTCGCGCAGCAACTCATCGGGGTCGAGGGTGGCATCGAGGGCGGCGCGGACATGCGACTGCAGCACGCGAGGCGTGAGACCGTCGCGGGCCAGGACAGCGGTGAAAGCCTTCATCGCGGCGCCGTCCAGCGACATGTCGCGCAGCATCAGCGCGTGGGCGCCGGCCTTGCGCGCGCCGTCCAACAGGCGCCCGGCTGCTTGTTCGGCATGATCGCGGCCCAGCAGCGGCGTGGACAGGGAGCCATAGGGATCGGCGCTGACCCAAACGGGCAGGGGAATCTTGTAGGCCCGCCACATCGAAATAACCGGCATCAACCCGGTCAGCTCGCCGGCATCGCTCCAGGCACTCAATGCAGAAGCACCGACGCGTCCGCGCGCGGAAGCGTTGACCGCCAGTTCCCATTCCGGGAGGTAATAGCCGTTGGGCTCGGCGACGCGCTCCGACAGCGCGCGCCATTGGGCGGCGGGCATTTCGGCAAGCGGCGTCAGCGCACCGGCAGGCGCCACCGGCGCGCGCGTGCGTGCGGCATCCCCTGGCGATGCACGACGGACTACCGATGTCTCTGCAATCTCGGCCACTTCCCCGTTTCCCCGGTCGCGATGTCGAGAGCGGCACCAATAGGGTGCCGCCTGCTTCCACCACGTTCTGGGGGCAACGCTAGCGCAGAGAAATGGAAAATGCCGGTGGGGCCGCGCTCGGATTTGAGCGGTTATGTTAACGGCTGCTTCAGCATGCCGCCGCCGGGCAGATGCTGCGAGGACAAGCGTTCAACCATCTCCGGCCGGGCAAGCGGCTGTCTTGACGGCCCGGATCGCAGGAGTGGGGACGTAGCCCCCGCCGGCGTGAACCGGCGGGAAGTATCTTCGTTAGCCAACTCTCAGATTTTCCGCGGAGGTCTTGCCACGGTTTTCTTTTTCTTCGTAGCTGACCTTGGCGCCCTCATTCAGGGAGCTCAGTCCGGCTTTTTCCACCGCCGAGATATGCACGAACACATCCTTGCCGCCGCTGTCGGGCTGGATAAACCCGAATCCCTTGGTTGCGTTGAACCACTTCACAGTACCTGTCGCCACGTCCGCACTCCCTGTTTTGATCGAGGCCGACAACCTAGGTCGGTCTGAGGGTGCTCCGCAAGGAAAACCCGCCGGGGCGGACCGCCAGGAGGCAACGGACGGCCAAAACCAGCCGGTTGGACTAGGCTGCGCAGTCGTTGGCCACGCGGCTGTCTGTGCCTGACGTCACCGATAATCGCTCGGGTTCCATGTGAGGTTACCGGTCTTCATTCGCCCGCTTCGGCCAGCTGGTACCGGACCGGTGTGTGGTGCCAGCCCTCATCGTGCTTGCGCCAATAGATATCCTTCAGCCGCGTCGAGATCGGCCCGGGCCGGTCGTTGCCGAGGATGCGCCCGCCGATGCGCGACGCCGGCATGACGCCGCCGGCGGTGGTCGCGAGAAAGACCTCGTCCGCGTGGTCGAGCGCCGACCGCGGGATCGGCTCGACCGCCGCCTCGATGCCGAGTTCGGCGCACAGGTCCAGCACCGATTGCCGCGTGATTCCGCGCAGGCTGCCGCGGTCGGGCGTGCTCACCCGGCCGTCCCTGACGACAAAGACGTTGAAGCCCGGCCCCTCGGTGAGAAAACCCTGCGCGTCACACAGCACGGCGGTGTCGAACCCGGCATCGTGCGCCTCCATCAGGCCGGAGGTCAGGTCGTTCCACTGATAGTTCTTCACCGTGGGATCGACCGAGGCGTCGGGTACCCGCGGCGTCGAGGCGATGAATACATGCGCGCCGCGCGCCTGCACGTCTTTCGGCACGACGTCGATCCACGGCAGCGCATACGCGATCAAATGGTTTTCGCAATCCGCCGGCCGGCGCGATCCCATAACCCGCGGCCGTCCGCGCGAGGCCACCATCGCGACATAGGCGTCCGCCAGGCCGGTCAGCGCGACACAGCGATGCAGGATCGCCTCGATCGCGGCGCGGTCTTCCGGCGGATGGATCCGGCGCTTTTCCATCGAGCGCTCGAACCGGTCGAGGTGATCTCGGAGCCGGAAGAAGCCGCCCTTGAACACATGCACGACGTCATAGACGACATCGGAGCGCGTAAATCCCCAATCCGTCACCGGCAGCGTCGCCTCGGCGATCGGAACATAGCGTCCCCGGACGTAGCCGGCGCCATCGGGGTAGGGGGCGGTGGTCATGGGGTGTCTCCCGGTTCATATCCCAAAGAGTAGATTAGCCGACTTGTCCGACGGAGCTCGCTCAATTTCGCCTGGTTTACTGTCGCGCAACGCTCTCTCCGCGCGATGTCCCTCGCTTTCTCCGCACCCGCAGGTCAGCCATGACTTTTATGGCCGCCGCGAGGACCAGCGCGCAAAGCGCCGCCTTCGACATCGTCTCCATCGTGCCCTCGATCAGTATGGCATGGACCACACTTCCTGCGACGATGACGATCGCGAGGGGCATATGGACGATACGCCACGTTCGCGCTCGCAGTCCCAATCGCCGGCGAAGTGCAGCTATAATCGCGACGGCGAAGATGGCCCACATGGCGACCACACCCCAGGGGGAAAACGGCGTCGGCGATGCGAAGAGAAGGGCGTCAATCATGTCGGGAGGACTGGTGATCCAGAGGCCCCCGACGTGGACCACCACCGCCGCCACGAGCACGCCTCCGATCCAGTGATGTGCACGCCGTCCACGATAAGCCGACAGTCCCGGTAAATATCCGCCGATCAGCAAGGGCTGAACGAGCACAAGACCCATTGCGACAATCCCTGCGAACCCGGCCAGGATGTAGACCGGACCGCGCCATGCGAGCAGCGGGCTCGCTGCCGCAGCGGCGATCGGCACGCAAATGGCTGCTGCAAGGGCGGCCCAGGTCAGGGTCACCTTCGCCAATCTCATCCCCGTGTTCCCAACTCGATCAGGCCGGCTGAAGGACGAAGTGCGCCTCGAGGCTGGTATCCTTGGCGCTGCGCATCACGGGACGTAGAAAGACGGTTTTGAATTCGCCGCTGTCATAGGCGAGGTGACCATGCGGCTGGCCAAAGATCGGAATGATCTGCGGCATCTCGAGGCGGAACGCCCCGTTCTTGTCGGTGTGCGTGGCCCCGTGACTACGCTGGTCGTCCTCCCGCCCTTCGGTCGTGTGCGCCCAGATCTGGACGCGCTGCCCGGCAAGCGGGGCCCCGTCGCCTGCGCGGCGTACGGTGCCGGCCATCCAGAAGCCACCCTTGCCGATCCGATCCACGGTCGGCGCGCCCTTGAGGTAGTTGTTGGCCCCGCCCGGCATCGAAGGGGTCGGTGCGAGGCCCTCCGCGCGGGCGGGCAACAGCAGCCCGGAAACCCCGGTTGCCAGGACGGAGCCGCCGGCGGCGAGGAGGTTGCGGCGATTGAGTACGAAGGTGTTCATGTAAATTCCTCCTCGCGACCGTGCAGTTGCTCCGCCCAGAGTACAACAACAAGCGCGACAGGCCCAGTTGAGGGAGGCGAAGCGCGCGATGGGTCACAATAACAGTGTTGTGAACGGGTGTGCCGGCCGCTCGTCGTTGACGAGGCATACTCAGCAGCGTCCGGGGTATTGGTCCTTCGCTCCTGGTCGCCGATGGATGCCAGGCGATCGATGGCTTGTCTGCTTCCGGGACCCTAAACGGACATTTCTGCCGATCCGAGCTTTCGTCCTTTCCTGCAGCAATTGTTTAGTCGCAGAATTCGTCCAAGTTCGCCGGGAGACTGGTCAGAGGAGGGGATAATGCGCGCGTTTCTGCCAGCTGTCTTCTTGCTCATTTCGCTTTCGTCTACCGCGAGTCGATTTTGCTGACGATGGCCGCTCACGGGGATAAAGCAGACGATCACAGCCACGGCCGCCGACGTCTGCTAGGGGCAATTTGAATTTGGGACACCTTCGTTGTCCGATCTGTACATTCTCGCAATCCATACCGCTTCGCATTGCTGTTGAACCTTCGCGAAGTTCCCGTGACCCACACTAAGGGGCTTTGGGACCATAGGAGGTTCTGATGACGAAGCATCGAACGATTACTGGGTTCGTCGCTGTCGCTCTGCTCGCTGTTGCCGCAACCGCTGCCACCATGAGGCCGTCCTCGGTTTGGACCAACGGCTTTGTCGCCTCTACCGGCACAACCATGTTGAAGGGCCTCGAGGTTGACGCGAACAAGCTTCCAGCCGCGAGTTTTGACGATCGCTGGTTCGCGATGTCAACTTCGACAACTGACACGCCTGAGCGCACGCTCGCGGATCGCTAGGCGCCGCCGCACCGGGGTGTGCTGGACGAAATTTGTAATGACCTAGCGATTGGGTATCCGGCCGCGTGCACGACGGGATGATCAGGGAGGTACATTCACACCACACTGGCAGTCGTTCGAAATTCCAACTTTTCGAAGGAGGCAACGATGAACGTACTGAGATCTGCAATCGTCGGCGTGGTCCTGGTTTCGGCCAATACGCTGGTCCGCGCGGACGTCATCGGCGACTGGAACAACACGGCAGTGGACGTGATGAAGGCAGTCAACGTTGGCGGTAATCCGTGGACGCGCAGCATGGCCCTGGTGAATGTATCCATGTCCGACGCGGTCAACTCGGTGCAGAACCGATATTCCCGTTACGTACCAGAGCTTCCAACTGACCCGAACGCCTCGGCCGAGGCCGCGGCCGCCGCGGCTGCCCGCGAAATTCTCATGCGCCAGTATCCTGGCCAGAAGGAGCGGATTGAAGCGGCCTTCGCAGAAACGATGAAAACCATTCCGGACAATCCCGCACGGGCTGCGGGTATTGATCTAGGTGTGAAAGTTGCGGACGCTGTTTTCACGGAACGGCAGAGCGACGCGACAAACACGCCCGACACATATCGTCCGCTCACGACGCCTGGCGTGTGGGTACCGACCACGCCGCCGCTCTTTCCTCAGTATGCCACGGCCAAGCCTTGGGGCATGGAAAGCGCGAGTCAGTTCCGCCCGGGTCCGCCCCCGGCACTCAACAGTGCGCTTTATGCGCGCGATTACAACGAAACCAAGGAAATGGGCGGAGTGAAAAGCACGAAGCGCACCGACGCGCAGTCCGACGTCGTGCGCTTCTGGACACAGGCCAACCTTGGGCCCGCATGGTTCCAGGCTGCCAGGCAGGCTTCCGCTCGTCATAACCTCTCCCTGCCAGAAAGTGCGCGAGTGTTCGCACTGATGTCGATGGCTCTCGCCAACTGCTTCATCCTCGATTGGGACGCCAAATTCCAATACAATTTTTGGCGGCCGATCACCGCGATCCGCAACGGCGACCAGGACAGTAACGATGCGACTGAACGCGACGCCGGGTGGCAGCCTCTGAACGCCACGCCGATGCATCCGGAATACCCGTCGCAGGCGGGCATCAACGCGGGCGCGGCGCGAACCGTTCTGGAAGCTGTTTTCGGCAACGGGACGGAAGAATTCGTCGCGACCGACATTTCCGACGCCCGCCTTTCACGCAAATTCACCAGCTTTGCGCAACTGGCCCAGGAGCACAAAGAGGTGCGCATCTGGGGCGGTATTCATTTCCGCAATTCGCTGGACGTCGGAGATGCGATGGGTCGCAAGGTCGCTGATCATCTCGTGGTAAACTACATGAGGCCGACGAGGTAGGCCCATGCTCGGAGCCATCTCAAGGCGCCTGCTTACTGGCGGCGCGTTGTTGCTCTCCGTGTTTCTTGCCGCTGATGCGGCGGAGACCGACGACGATATGCCCGACCTTGTGGACCAGATCAAAGGGATGGCCTTGGAGGTCGCGCTCGAGTTGCAGCGGATCTGTCCCCCTGCTGCCCCCTCGGACCAGGCAGCCTTCGACCAATGCCGGCGCAGCCTATTCGGCGACTCCGCGCTGCGGCGCAGCCTCGCGACGAGGCTCCTGTGGGGCCGCCGGAATCAGGACGCCGGGGCATCGCTCAACGACACCAATCTCACGCAGTTCGCGCCCGATGTCATTGCCGGCCTCTACTTGCCGCTGTTCATGTTCAGCGGCGAGTACGGCACCGAGTACGTCGAGCGCGAGCGATTGTACCTGATCCGTCTGCGTGCAGGGTTCCGCAACCTGTTGCCGCCTGGGCAGTTTCCGTATCCGTTCTGGCATCAAGAGGCGAAGTGGCGTGTTTATCAGACCGCCAATTCGGTTCTGCTCTGGGTCAATCCCAAGACCGCGAAGATCGTCATCGGGCAATTTACCGAGCGGGGCAGCGATAGCCCTGTTGTCTCCAGCGAACCGATATGGCCCAGGTTTGACGGCAAATGGATGTGGATGGACAAGGAAGGACGCATCCAGCCGCGCGTGACGCTCTTCGACGGCTTGTTCCGACAGAACAATCCTTATCTGCCAAGGCTCGACTCCACCTACAGGACGCTGGCGTTGCGGATGCGCGACGCGCAATGCGACAATTGTCACGTGCCGAACAACCCCATGCCGATGCGCCGCTTGGTGCTTATGCACACACCGGCCCACGCGGCAGGCGAGATTGCGCGGTTCATGACGGCGGTGCGCGAGGACAGGATGCCGCTGGACGATACCGGCGCCGAACAGCCGCTCGAACCTGCGCTCAAACGTGCGCTACTCGAAAGCGGCGCAGCTTTCGAAGAGTCGGTGATGGCTGCAAAAGATTGGGAAACGGCACATCGGGATTGAAAGGCACGCGACGGATCTGGCGGTCATGGCAGGTCAAGCAGATAATCACAGCCCCATGTGCCGGTGTCTGCTAGTGGGCACTTTTCGGAAGTGGCGGCCTTGATGCGTGATATCCGCTGTTTGGGAAAGAGCGGACGTCAGGTTTGAGACCACGGCCGCATCCGGTTCCAGAATTAACCCGCAGCGAGCGTATCAAGCTTAATACGCGAGTTTCGTTGCCGCGTGCGAACGCAGGCCTATCATTCCGGGTAGTCGTGCGGATTTGAGAGGTGTCCAGATCACCAATCCAGCGTACCGCTCGACCAGGGGCGCCGCTGTAGGCGGCGTCCCGCTCAAATTGATCCTGCTGCACGCTTCACGGGACTGCCATGTCGACTGTCGAGCAAGTGCTAAAGTCCGCAGGTCGAGAGCGTCGCGCGATCGGCCGGACGCACATCAATCGGGGTGCGCTGTTATACTTTCATGGCGGGGCCGGTGTCCTTCCTTGTTGCGTTCGCGACGTGACGAATTCTGGAGCCGGCGTTCGTTTGGAGCAGCTAAACGTGTTGCCGGTGGAATTCGATCTGTCGTTCGATAATTTTCGGACGGTTCGGGAGTGTCGCTTGGTCTGGCGAGACGCTGACTTCATCGGCGTCGCGTTCGGGGCCTGACCGTTGGGATCCAAAGCATGACGAAACGCGAACGCGGCGATCTAGTTTATGGGGTCGTCGCGACTGCGCTCGTATGTGTATTCATGACCATCATGATTTTCTCGCAATGATGGTTTCGCTTGTCGGAGGTTGCGCAGCGGCGCGGCGAGAGACCTGCAGATTGATCTGGACCAGTTCATAGGCGGCGAAATGAGGCCGAGCCGAACGGGGGCACGCTTTCCAAGCAATGGAACGATTGTTGCCGAGATTGCTTGATTCTACACGACCGGGTGCAACGTCCCCCACAGTGTACCCGATGAAAAGACGGCCCCAGTCGCTGCCCCGCCGCTGGGGCCGTTTTCGCCTTGTTTGGGGCTCAGAGCCCAAGTTCTTGATCAACGGCCAAGTCTGTGCCGTCGCCGATGTGGTTTGGGCTCAGGAGGGTCTGTTCCAGTAATTGCGCGATACCACGCGGCGTCTGATTGTGCGCGCGCTCTGTCAGCGGCAAGATTGGATTGTCCACGATAGAACTGACTTAGGCCGAGGTAGCAATCGGTGCGCGCGGGTCCGTGAGGTATTGCTTCGCAGTTCACCTGCGCGCTCGCAACGACGGGAAAGACCGCCAACAAGATTGCGACGACACCAACGGTCCAATATGTCATGCCGCCTCCAGGCGATTTGCTCACGCTGGCCGGTCGGACTTTTATCAAGTCGCTTGTTCTTCCGTCTGGGACGGCCGTTCCAAACGGCAGCCCGGGCTTTGCGATGCCAACGCGCGCTGTGCTGCCCTTTAAGGGATTAGTTACCAGTCATTGTCAAGCTTGCCGCCATTGCAGATAGGTCGCGACGAGCGATAGCGAATTTCCGAAACGCTTTAATCCGACCGGCCCGGTTGGCGGTCTCCATAGGAGGCCCACTATGTTCAAGGGCTTCGTGATTGCAGTCTTGCTTATGCTTGGTGCATCGCAGCTAGATCAGTACTTCTGTAATGGCAGGTACACCGACGGTACGATGTCGATGCTGCGACAAATCAGGCACTCCTTTCGCAGTTGAAGGTCGCTTCGGTGGACGCCGCTGCGCGCAGGGTCCCGCGTCTGCGAAGGTTGGCGCAGCCGAGCCCTATAACTGCCGCTGGTTACTTCCGGCCAGCGACTGCTGCTCGCCCTTTGGTGCACGGCTTCGCGCATCATCGTACCCAGCGCGATAGCGCCCGATTACGCCGGTAGTTGGCCGCTGGTATGTCCGTTCACCGCGGTAGACCCGAAGTCGCCGTGGTCCGGTCAAACCGACGCGAATGATCCAAGGCGGACGTCAGCCGTGCGTCTTGCAGCGATGACGCGAACCGTTAGTATCACGCGGAATGATCGCAATGTCCGCCCTGGAGCGTAAGACATACAACGACGTATCATGAGAAGTTGAGAGGGAGACCCGTTACATGAGCATCGCCGATCCCAACAAAACGATCCTGACGGGCGAGAACCCGTTTATCCGCTTGAGCCCGAAGGACGGCGAACCGAACTCGACAGAGGCGAGCTATTGGCGGATCATTTTTTCGCCGGCTGGTCCCGGACACGTTCTCTACTTGAAGAGCGAACTGACGGAAGGTCGCTGGCGTATTTACTCCGACAACATCGCGATGGCGCGGTGGCTGCAGTCTACCGTACAGGGCATGCTCAATGCCGAACTTTCCGACACAGCCATCCCTTGTGCGGACGCGCAATTCTCCAAAGCCGGAGATCCTCGCTACTTCTGGACTGAACATATCAAGTCGCACGGCGAAGACATCTCACTTACCTGGTTCGATATCGGCGAACCGCTGCTCATCCACTCGCAGCCGAACCAGATTCCCGACCGGCGCTACGGCGTGTGCACCGTGCTGATCCCGGCGCTCGGCACGCGTCTCGTCCGCAACGGCGTCGAGGCGCAGGGCCGATCCTGGCCGCGGGAGCGCGAGGGGCGGCCATTCTCGACGTCGGCGTTGGCATTCTCGGAAAGCTGGACGGAAGCGGTCTGAGGCGGAGCTGCCAATCAGTCTCCGCCTTCTCCGAGCCTTGCATCAGCCGGAACATGTCGAATTGACGAGAAGGCGCTTCATGCTGCCGGCTACGCACGCATGATCTCTGTACGTCCGCTCGTTGGTGTCTGCTGCTGGCGCCTGGCGGACAGCGACATATTAGCGAGCCCGCTTTGCCGCCAGGAGCGGGCATTTCGGGTTGGTTTTTGACGGTGGGCTCAATTGGTCAACGCAACACTCTAATTTTTTAGCAAAGCTGGAGTGTGGACAAGAAACAGCGACGTCGCATTTACTAGGCGGCGCCTATTGCCCGTGACGGTCAGCCACACCTGGCCTGTTTTCCCTTTCTGACCCATCGGCACACCGGCGAGTTTGGCCTCCGAGCGCGGCTTTTGACACGGCCTTGACATGCGCATAGCCAGACACCGGCCACCAAGTATGCTACTGACGGTTTAATTTCCGAGCCTTGGGGGTGCCCTTGAGCAGTCAGCACTTAGAGCGGCGACTCGCTGCGATTCTGGTGGCGGATGTTGCGGACTCATGCCGCTTGATAGGAATCGACGAAGAAGGGACGGTAGAGCAACTCAAGGTTCTGAGAGCGGTCCTCTTTGATCCCAAAGTCACCGAGTATCGCGGACGCATCGTCAAGAACACGGGTGACGGCGCGCTTGTCGAGTTCGCTAGTGTGGTCGACGCCGTGCGATGTGCCGACGAAATTCAGCGCGGTGTGGTCGAACGAAACGTTAACGTGCCACAGAACGAACGGATCGAGCTTCGTATAGGCATTCACGTCGGTGATATCATCATAGAAGAGCATGATATCTATGGTGACGCGGTCAACATTGCTGTGCGCCTCGAAGGGATTGCAGAACCGGGTGGCATCTGCATTTCCGAAGATGCCCGCCGACAGATTCGGGCCAAGGTCGGTCTCGATTACGACGATATGGGTTCTCGGACGTTGAAGAATATCGCCGAACCGATACACGTTTGGCGGGTTCGCGCAAACGGTCCAACCACTGCACTTGATGGTCAGACGGCTTTCCGCGAACCACTTGCAGTGCGATCTGCTACTGGCACGGCTGAATCAGAATGGCCCCTCCGGTTAATGGCCGGCGACCAAAACCCGCCGGCTCATTCAGCGCTGACCGATCCGAGATTGCACCAGATGGTCGGACGTGACGCCACACTCCAGTCGTTGGAACGGATAACCCAACGCATGCTGACCGGGCAGCGGCAAATCGCTCTCGTCACTGGAGAGGCTGGAATCGGTAAGACGGCCTTCATCGAAATGGCCGTGGCGCAGTTAACGCAGCACGGCGTCGATTTGTTGTACGGGCGTTGCACGGAGAGGTTTGGAACCGATGAAGTCTTCCTGCCCCTGATCGACGCTCTGGTAACCCGCTGTCGCGCGGCAGGCGGTGAAGAACTGCTGACGGCAATTCGTAACCACGCGCCAACCTGGCTGCTGCACATACCGGGCGCGGTCGATGCGGCCGAGCGTGCTGCGCTCCAAAGCGAAGTATTTGGCGCCACCCGCGAGCGCATGCTGCGCGAATTTTGCGATCTTTTGGAAGCGCTGAGTACAATTCGTCCGTGGGCCTTTGTTCTTGAGGATTTACATTGGAGCGACTTTGCTACGCTGGACATGCTGTCTCGCTTTGCGCGAGGCACTCGCAAGGCGTCGGTGCTGGTGCTGGGTTCTTATCGGCCGGCTGATAGTGCCATTGGCGGTCATCCAATCCGGCGGTTGCATCAGGATCTGGAGATCCATGGGTGTTGCACCGAGTTGCGACTAGATCGATTGTCGCGCCCGGAAGTTGAGCAGTATGTTGCGCTACGATTTGGCGACAGCGCGTTCGCTCCAGCCATGGCCGAAGCCGTGTTCGAGCGAACCCAAGGGCAGCCCTTGTTCATCGCATCGCTGCTCAAGCATTACATCGATCAGCGGGCGGTCGTCGAAATGGACGGCGTCTGGCGCCTGTCATCGGAGAAGGCGATTTCTCAGGATGATGTACCGGACGACTTGCTGAATATGATCACCTATCAGGTAACCCGCCTTACGGAAGAGGAACGGCGGTTGCTCAACGTCGCCAGCGTGGCCGGTGTGGAATTTTCTGCGGCGCTGGTGGCAGCGGGCTTGTTGCGCGACACCGTCGAGGTTGAACGTGACCTCAATACATTAGCCCGCAAGGACCATATGTTGGTCCGGGCGAGTGCAACCGACTGGCCGGATGGCACGTATTCGGGATCATATGCCTTCCGTCATATTCTCTATCAAAATGTCATTTATCAGCATCTTGCAACGGGAGAGCGCGTGCAATTGCACAGGCGCTTGGGCAATCGATTGGAAAAGGCGTTTGATCACCGCACCTCGGAAATCGCATCGGTGCTCGCGCTCCATTTTGAGCAAGGCCGCGATTTTGCAAGCGCCTTGCGCTATCTCGCACAAGCGGCGGAAAGTTCCGCCAAGCGGCTTGGCCACTCGGAAGCGGCCAGCTATCTGACGCGCGGTCTAAGTATTCTTGATCGCTCCGATGCGGCCGACCGGTTCCGGGCGCGCATTTCCGTATTGCGACAGCGTAGCCTGGCCCTTCGCTCAAGTGGCAATCTCGCCGGCTCCGTAAGTGATCTCAACGAAATGATTGCCTGCGCACGACAAGCCGGCGAGCTTCGGCAGGAGGTCTCCGGGCTTCTCGCGCTTAGTCGGTACTGCTTGCATGCCGATCGGAAAGCCTGCCTCAAGGCCGCTGAAGATGTGCTGGCCAGAAGCCAACACCTCGAGGATGACGCCTTCAAGGCGATGGTGCAAGGCAGCAGCGCCAGCATCAACCTGTATCTCAAGGGATGGCAGGACAAGGATGCCGCGCTTTGCAGGAAAGCGATGGAATTAAGCGAAGGAGCGCAAGACCACGGCACGCTGCTCCGTCGTTACGGGATCGAGGGGATTCTCGACTGTTGGAGGTCGCGGTACCAGGAGTGTCGTCGCTCCGCCGCGCATGGCAAACGATTGGCAAGCGAGGCCGGAGATGTGTACGTCTTCGTCATTTTCAACATCCTGGATTCGACCGCGCTCATCCATCTGGGTAAGTGGCGGGAACTGCAGCTCGAAACCTCGATGGCCATGGAATTGGCGACGAAAAACGCAAACGCACCGGCCAGTGCGTTGTGCCGTTTGACACTGGCATGGATGCACGCCGAGGCGATGGATTTTGATGGAGCCCGTGCGCTCTGCGAAGGCGTCGACGACAGGATCCTCAACAGAAACCAGTTCGCCTATTTTATTCATCGAGCGGTCTTGGCGAAGGCCTTCGTAGGACTGGGCGACCTGGGACGAGCAAGCAAACAATTCGACGATGTCCAGCACCGCCTCGAGGAGGATGGCGTCCCGCTGGACTTCACGATATTCACCCAACTCTATTATTGCCTGGGTGAATATTGTCTGCGGATTGCCGAATTGAATAAGGCGCGTAGTTGGGCCATCCAGCTTCGCGACTACGCCGCTCCGGCGCCCGATCGCAATCATCTGGCGCTCGCCCATGGTCTGTTGGCCCGGATTGCGTTTGCGGCAGGCGACTGGGAGGAGGCACGGGATCACTTGTCCCGCGCCTTGCCGATTGTCGACGATGCCGATTTTCCGCTCGCCGCATGGAGAGTTTATAGCGCCGCTACCGAAATCTACATGAGTATGGGAGAAACCGAGGAGGCGATTAAATACCAGAACCGCTTTTCGACGGTTCTACGCACTCTCGCGAAAAATTTTGATGCCGACGATTACCTGCACAAGTGTTTGTTGACGGCTGTGGCGACGTATACGGCTCGATGGGATCTTGCCGTCTAGCGCCTGTTTGCCCTGCGGTTCTTAACCTGCTCGCTGCCGCGCGGAAGTTAATGCTGCCGCAGCAATCTTCTGGTGCCTTCGTTCTGCGCGCGACGGATGCGACAGATCAACCCGACGGCCGCGCCCGGCGTAGCCTTGGCGAAACCGGGGGCAAATCACTTCTGTGTTTCAGGAGCGGTGTCAAGACCGGCGCTACGGCGTGTGCACCGTGCTGATCCCAGCGCTCGGCACGCGTCTCGTCCGCAACGGCGTCGAGGCGAAAGGGCGATCCTGGCCGCGGGAACGTGAGAGGCGGTCATTTTCGACGTCGGCGTTGGCTATCCCACGCTCGGGCGCAGCCAGCGGGCGATATGGACTAGCGACGTCCTGATCGCTTGAGTTCGGTGACCTGATGCTTCTCCCCGGCCAGCTTCCCCCCGGCGAGCAGGCTGCTGCAATACCACCAGACTCCACGGTCGGTCGCACCCAAAAACAGTCCGGTTTCCCTGCACTCAGAATAGGTTTTGTAGTTGCGTACGTTTCTGCACGTTGGCGAGAACTGCCAAAGACTCCCCGACGCGGAGCATCCATTCCAGGGTTGGTTGCCGTACTTGAAACTTGTTTGGTGACCATCGGTGTAACTGCTGGAGGTTCTCTCAAGTGCGGCAAACCTCGCCATTACGGAACCTGGCGCAGCCGATGGCGTTTGAGCGCTTGGCGATGTCCGGCGAGATGCAACTATATTTGCCACCCGTTTCGGCCTTTGTGGCCTTGCCACCTGCCTCGGCGCTTCGACCGTGATGGTAGGAAGCGGGGTGGCAGAGCCTGTTGCGGTTTGCGACATTGCCGTACCGCTCGGGCCGCACAACAACGCCGTTGACAGGATAGCGACAGCTGAGGGCGCGACAAAGCCTGACGACAATCTCATGACATGTCCTTCCAAATCCGGGATGGAAATCGTCCCGAGTGCACGGTACCATACATTCCGAATTGCGCTACCGAGGGTTGAAAAGATATCTGTCGATGCCCGCCATCGACATGGCGGCCAAGACCGCTCGCTTAACGCGGCTCTTTCGGACCTCGCGCCATGCCTGAATCGGGTCCGTAGTGCGCGGTAAGGCGGACGTCCCGTGATCGCTTGAACGCATGGGTTTAGGCCGCAATCTACCAATGCCTTGAAAACTGCGTCGCCTCCTGCGCAATAGAAATCTGCGCGCGACGGATGCGACAGATCAACCCGACGGGCAAATCACTTCGGTTTTGCGGAAATCATGTCAAGCACAAAATTTCCGTAAATCAAAAATATTTCCCTTTCCCTCGAGCCCAAATCACCTGCACATAAACACCCATCCCGTCCCACTCAGAGGGGCGTCGGCCGTCGTCATGACGAGGGGCGGGTCGCGGTGGACGCTGAGGTTGCGATTGACGGTCGCGGCTGATGCGTACGGCGAAAGCGTGTGGTCCTGACGCCCGTAACGGCGTCAAGTCTTTCGGGAGCCAACGCTTCCGGGGGGCGACGGTGGCAATAGAGGCCGTCTCACCGGGGAGAGCGCGTTATAAGCCGTAAAGCCATTGCGCAGGGAATGTCGGATGCTCTCCGCTGCCCTGTATGCTCGTGTGCAGCTTTGTTTGCACTATTCGCACACGAGACCGCGGGTGCAGCGCGCATCCGGCATTCCCTGCGCCCTCTGGATTCCTAGAGGGCGGAACGAAATTGAAAACCTCGGGCGCAATGCGTCGCGGGAATGCGAAACCATATCCTCGTCGTCCCGGCGAAGGCCGGGACCCACGCGGCTCCAATTGTTAATAAAGAAAGATAACGACTACCGCGCAAACAATTACCGCCGGTGGTTATGGGTCCCCCGATGCGCAATTGCGCATCTGAGCTCAAGGCCGGGACGACAGCGCTCTTTGAGATTCGAATCCGTCCTAACCGATCAGCCCACACCAGCACCGTTAAATCGGCTCGTAGCTCTCCGTCGCGCAGGTGTCTTCCGCCTCGACGTGGCGGCGATCGAAAATCGCGCCGTTGGAAATGGTGATGCGATAGGTTTGCGTGCCGAGCGGCTTGCCGTTCACCGAGGTCAGATCGGCCTTGACGCAGGCGGTCCAGCCCGTTCCGCGCAGCTCGGGGCGCGGCGCCGAGAACTGTACTCCTCTCGGATTGGATGCTGCCAGGAACACCGAATCCAGTTTTTCGCTGAGCAGACGTTTGAGGTCCGGCGGCGCCTCGAGCGGCGGCGGTTCGGGTGCTTTGGCGCGCATGAATTCCGGCACCGGCGAGCGGACGTCGGCAAAGCCGCAGCCCGCCAGCACAAGCGCTCCGCCCGCGATCAACGCAATGTGAACAATGACCCGCCCCATCGCCGGCTTTCTACCCCGGGACGGCGAAAATTGCGCCCCCCGGCGGCGATCAAATTGTGCGGCCGATCGGGCCACGCCGATCAACATTTGCTGAACAGCGCATCCGGACAGGCTATCATGCCCCGGATACCGATCCCGGGATTGCCATCATCCCGACGGAACGTAGCCGAACAGGATGGCGAAGAAAGCAGGGGCGATGAAGACCATTACGATTGCGGCATTCATTCTGGCGTTGCTTGCGATGCCGGCGCACGCCCAGGGCCGGCGACAGCAAGGTGGTGGTGAGGAAACGAGAGCGAAGCAGGACACCAAGCCGAAGGTGGACGAGAAAGCCTACAAGGCTGCGCTCGATCGAATTCCCGAACCGAAGGAAAAATACGATCCCTGGGGCGTCGCGCGCCCGGCGGAACCCGCCAGGAAATCCAAGTAATCCAAGAAATCCAAGTAAACCAAATTGATTACATCAAATCGCGCGGGCTTATGCCTGCGACAAATTCGTCGTTGAACTGAGTCTGTGTCCCACCTCACACTGCCTGACTTGCTTGAACCTTTACCACCAAGACCTTGACCAATTTGCAGCCTGCATTGCCGGAGGTGGCCCCATGTTTCGTCACGCGCTTTTCCATCTGGTGTTTCCGGCGGCGCTGCTGCTGGGCGCGCATTCCGCCTCCGCCGAAAGCCGTCTCGCGCTGGTGATCGGTCAATCGGCCTATAAATCCGTTCCGGCGCTGCCCAATCCGATCAACGACGCCAAGGCGGTCAGCCAGATGCTGATCGATTCCGGCTTCGAGGTTTCGACCGCTTCCGATCTGTCGCAAAGCCAGATTCGCGACCAGCTCTCCGAGTTCGCCGGCAAGGTCGCGTCCAAGGGCGGCGATTCCATCGCGCTGGTGTATTACGCCGGACATGGCGTGCAGATCGACGGCGAGAATTTTCTGGTGCCGGTCGACATCGATCCGAAGCGGGAATCCGACATTCCGATCCAGGCGGTTCGGCTGAACGACGTCTTGAACACGCTGACCTCGGCGCCGAGCAAGATGCGTATCCTGCTGCTCGATGCCTGCCGTAACAATCCGTTCCCTAGCATAGCCAGGAGCGCGGGCGGCGGGCTCGCGATCATCGACGCCAAGATCGGCGCGCCGAATACGTTTCTGTCGTTCTCGACCTCGCCCGGTGCGGTGGCCGAGGATGGCACGGGCAGCAACAGTCCCTACACCACCGCGCTGATCGCCGCGGCCAAGGAAACCAACATTCCGATCGAGGAAACCTTCAAGCGCACGCGCGTGTCGGTCAACAAGGCGACCGACGGTCGGCAGACGCCGTGGGACAGCTCCTCGTTGACCGAGGATTTCAGATTTTCCGGCACCCCGGTGGCCGGTCCGAAGCTGGCCGCGACCAAGAAAACCGTCGAGGAGTGGACGCGCGAATTGAAGGGCAAGCCGGTCGAGGCCGCGAATGAAATCATCGTCGCCGATGGCACCGATGAATCCTACGAGGCGTTTGCCAATCTGTACGCGCAGACTCCGCTCGGTGCGCTGGCCCGCGACTGGCTCAATCGGCACAAGCGCATGGTGGCGTGGAACAATGCTGTCATCGCAAACACCGCGGCGGGCTATCGCGCCTTCCTGACGAGATTCCCGGACAGCGATTTGACGCCGACCGCGCGCACGATGGAAGAGCGCCTGCGCAACCGTCCCGAGATCATCCCGGCGGTGGCGGTGAGCGGCGGCGCTACGCCGCAGAACGTCGCGCTGACCTGTCCCTGCACCCCGCCGGCGTCAGCGCCGCAGCTGAAGAAGAACAATACGCCGATCAAGCGCGTCGACCCGGATCCGCCCAAGCGCGTCGAGCGTGCGCCGCCGAAGCGGGCGCGCGGGCCCGACTACTATGATGATGAAGTGGTCTATCGCCGCCCGCCGCCGCGCGAGGTGTATGAGCCCGTCGGGCCGCCCGTCGGCGTCGGCATCGGGATTGGCATCGGTGGCGGCGGCTATGGCGGCGGCGGTCACCAGGGCGGCCGGGGCAGATACTGAGGCGGCAATCACGTCATCGATCTTGCAGGAGAGCGCCGCGCGTGCGGCGCTTCTCCTTGCGGAGATAGCATGCGAAGCCTGATCGGCCTGTTCGCCTCGCTCTCGTTGTCACGCTGCCGGTGCTCGCGGCGTGGCGCTGGCGCCGCCGCCGTCGTGCGAAACATTATCGTGCTCTGTTTGAGAATCCCATGTAGCGCAGCGTAATTGCTGACAATCGATTCAGCACAAGCGGTGCTTGCGCATGCATTCGGATTTCGATTACGACATTGCCCGGGAAACGTGCTGGCGCGGTTTTCCGGCATTGGTGCCGGCTTTCGCTGTCATGCGCCAAGGGAGAGCATCATGAAGACGACTGTTTCGATCCTGTTTGCGGCGGCGCTTACGCTTCCGCTTGGACTTGCATCCGTTCCGGCGCATGCCGTCGTTCTGGATCTGTCGACCATGACCTGCAAGCAGTTCGTCGATGGTGGTGATGACACCATCAAGATGGTGCTGACCTGGATGGACGGCTGGTACAAGGGCGACTCCGACGAGGCGATCATCGACACCGACGTGTTCGTCGAGAACGCCAAGAAGTTCGGCACCTATTGCGGGAAGAATCCGACGATGAGCATCGTCAATGCCGCTGAATCGGTCCTCGGCAAGTAACGCCTGAATAACTACAGCATCGCGAACGCGCTCGAGACCATCGCCACCGGCTTGTTGTCGGTGGCGCTGGAGAGCGTGACGCGGCCGAAGCTCATGGTGCGCCCGAGGCGAACCACGCGCGCATCGGCCAGCACGTCGGAGGCGGTAACCGCGCGCATGAAATGCGTGGTCTGATCGACCGTCGTCATCGGGCGATAGCCGCGATTGGCGGCGACGTTGGCAATCACCATCGCGGTGTCGGCAAACGCCATCAGCGCCTGGCCGGAGACAACACCGCCATTGCGGCACAGCCGTTCCGAGAACGGCATGCGCAGGATCGCACCGGGCTGCCAGTCGGCCGATCCACCCGGCGGCGGGGTGAAGTCGAAACCCTCGATCGACAGATTGAGGTCAAGCACCCACGGTGCAAACACCTCGTCCAGCACCCGCTTTGCTTCCGTGATGCCGAATGCCGCGGTCTGTTGCTGTTGCATGAATGGTTGTTCCTCGGACGATATTTATCCGCCCATTGTAAGGGGCATTCGGCCGAAATGACCATGGCAAGCCCGGTCGGCATTCCCAAACGTCCGCCTGCATTGGCTTGAAAATGCCAGACTTGAGGGGCATGATCGCTACTTCGGGGAGTGGGGCGCGTTCATGTTTCGCCGGGTGGTATTGATTTCGAGCCTGATTGCCGTGGGCCTTGCGCTTAGCGGCTGCACCAAATGCGGTCCGATCTGGGACGACTGGATGCAATCCCCCAAATCCTGCAAGTCGGACCGGCTTTGATCCATACCGGCTTTGATCCACCGTCGGCGCGCGCTTGGCGGCGCGGCTGCGGCGGTGCTATACCGCCCGAAAACGCCGGGAGAGCGTCCCAAAGGAGAGCCTGTTATGAGAATTCTGAGCGCGGCCGCGATGATGGTGTTGCTGATGGCCCCCGCTTACGCGCAAATGCCCAATCTCAACCTGATGCCTGAAGTCGTCACCAGGACTCCGGAGGAGAAGGAACAGGATGCGGTCAGGGATAAGGCCTACAAGGAATCGCTGAAGAAGATTCCCGACTCCAAGGCCTCTTCCGATCCGTGGGGAACCGTGCGCAGCAACGACACGCCCAAGGCGGCTGCGCCAGCCAAGCCGAAGACCGGCAGTGCGGCCAATACCCCTCGCTAGCCGAAAGCCCCCATAGCCCAGACTCGGAATCGTTCTCCGCCGGCCCTATATTGAACGTGTCGTCATGTGTTTCGGAGTTGCGGCATGGTCATGCGCCCGCGCGATCTGGCCAGCCGGATGGCCACCCGGCGCAAGCCGGACGATGGCTATCTGCGCGAGACCTTCACGCTGCCGCGCGAGGTAGCGCGGACGAGGGCGCGCGATTTCCTCAGCCGCTATCCCAAGGCGGCCTATCTGAGCGCGGTCGAGAGCTGGCGCGAACTACCCGGCGGCGACATCGAATTCACGATGCGGCGGCTTCCCAGCGCGGACTAGAAAATCAGGCGTTGGTCGCAAGT
Organism: Bradyrhizobium sp. AUGA SZCCT0222; assembly: GCF_018130205.1. Classification (NCBI taxonomy): domain Bacteria; kingdom Pseudomonadati; phylum Pseudomonadota; class Alphaproteobacteria; order Hyphomicrobiales; family Nitrobacteraceae; genus Bradyrhizobium; species Bradyrhizobium sp. AUGA SZCCT0222. Next base: position 55,993 of record NZ_JAFCLX010000017.1, on the reverse strand, counting down.
CCAGTGCTGCGGGCCAGCGCTTGGAGCCCAGCGCTTGTTCGCGGCCCCCGCCAAGGCGGCCGCTTGGTCGTCGAGATGGTGCTGGCAATGCAGGGAACGGCGAACTAGCCAGATGCGCTTTTTTTCCGCTCGCGGTTGATCCGCAGCTGTACCCGTCTCACCGCGAGCAGATAGAGTTTGGCTTCGGTTTTGCCGGTGACGACCCTGTCGTCAATCCGGAATTGCCATTTCCAGATACCCGGAGCAACCGCAGTCACGGTGTATTCGACGCCCTTGTAGATCATGAAGCAGCCCTGTCCGACCCAAGCCGCATTCAATCCGAGATTGTCACTTTAGATTGTAAATATTATTTGATGCTCGTTGAGGGAATGGGTGGGTGCGGGGCCCCGAACTGGGAGGTCGCTCCGCGCCCGGTGTGCCTGAGCTCGCGGTCAATCTTCAGCTGAACGCGGCGCATCGCGAGCAGGAGCAGTCTCGCTTCCGTTCTTCCCGACCTGACGAGGTCACCGATCCGGAATTGCCAGTTCCAGATCCCCGGAGTTTCCGATCTTGTCAGCGTATATTCTATACCTTTGTGATTCATAGGGAATCTCCCCATACGCCAACTGAATTAACTGAGTTGGGCGGGCAAAGTTTCCATTTGTCCGATAGCGTACTTCGCGGTCGTCTAACGATAAAGCGCGCCTGTGACGCCGTGATCGCTATGCGAGAGGCAATCCCGCGTTCGGCAGTTGGGTGGCCAAGCCGTCTTGCCGGCCCGCCCACGAGCCGCGGCTTGTTGCTTGCCGGCAGCGACCTGGAATGCCCGCGGAGGCAGTCTTTGACCTTCCTGACCTCTCCAAAACGCACCGCGCCGCGCAAGCGGAATATAGTCGCTTGGCGGCGCAGGCTTATACCCCGAGTGATGCAATGTCCCAGGCAGCAATATGTCTTGGCGGCCCTGCAAAAGGTTCAACGTCTTTTAAAAAAATCCGATGCTGAAACGAAGCGATCGCTGCCGCCGTATCTGTCTGACGGCGGGGTGGTCCTCCAGATTATTCCCCGCTGTCGGCGACCCCGTCTGTATGGCCCCATGCGGCGGGGTCGTTTTGCTCTGGCGACGCGCCCGGCGCGGCGGCTTAATCGAAGGTGACGCCGATGCGCTTATCCTTGCGCCAGACGATATGGCACGGCCGCTTCAATTGTTCTGATGGCACGAACAATGTGAAGCGGTCCGGGATGAACAGCGGGGTCACGACCTCGAGCGCTGCGCCGGAGGCCGAGAGATTCCGAACGGTGCAATCAATCCCGCCGCCGCCGAACTCGATGGTTCCGGCCTTCAACGTGCGACGCCGCGGTGCGATCCGGGTCTCGTCCATGGATCCCATTATAGCACTGATTCACCTGCAGATGGATGGTGGGTCCGGGTTCGCGCGGGGGTAAGGCGCGAACACAAGGCGAAAAACTGGCGACCATCCGGTTGGGAACTTTGTTCTTGTCCGGAGAACTACGGGGGAAGGCCGCCTTGCGACGACGGCCTGGCGCCGCATTAAGGTTCGCTCGCCGGAGCCTTTGCGGATCCCGCCTTGAACGCATTTTTCAGGTCGCCCAAGAGGCCGCCAATGAAAGGCGGCCTCTTCAAAGCGTCGGTTACGGCAGGGTTGTCGCGATGTTCCTGATGGTACCGGTATGGAAGCGAATGACGGCTACGACATGGTGGTAAAGATCGCTCAAACGGCCGCCGCCGTTCACGGCGTCCAGTTCGTCGATGGTCAGTTCGCCGACGTTCAGTTCATCGATAGGCTTCTGGCCAATCTCAATCATGCGTCTCTCCTTTGATGGGGATTGCGACAATCACGTTGCAAGGGTGCGCTCGGATGTTCCCGTTGGCTGTGACGGCTGGCACACTCCAAATCGCGTCGAGCGAAGGCACCGATCAATTCGCCGATCGTCGCCGCACAAGTTGCGCTGAGCGGATACGCGGTCAGCACAGCTTCTCGCAACTGGCGAAATAGGACGTCAGGCATTCTTGGATGGCGCTGGCGGCGTCCTCAAACAAAAGAGGCCGCCAAGCAAGGCGGCCTCTCAATTCCGGTTTGCCGGACCGGCACTATCGCATGTGCAGGGTCATCTTCTGCGGCGATACCAGCGGCTGGTGCACGGCGTCCAGCAAGCGGGCGCCCAAAGCCTTCAGGTACGCGTCGACGATCCGGTCGAGGATGGCGCCGCCGCTGACCTGTTCGAGTTGTTCAAACGACATTTCGCAGATTTCGTTGTTGAGTTCGGTCATGTCCGTCTCCTGTTTGCGTGGGCAGGACCATTCCCGCCACCCTGGATGTCAGGGATAGGCTGACCCTCGACGCACCGCTGTGATGACCGTCACACGACGGCTCAGACGCAAAATCGCGACAACAACCCCATGCAAAGTAGAATAGGCCCCGCCGATGACGCCGAGTCGGGTACTGGCCGAAATGGGACACCCGTGAAGGCAAAATCAAAAGCACAACGCCGCCAAGCTGAATAATGCTTGGCGGCGCTGCACCCGAGCTGGAAATTGCAATGCCCCAGCCTGGAGTATACGTCCGGGACAGGACAAGGTTGCTCAAAAGGGACACAGAATTTCGGGAACAAGTGGCAATGGGCGGAGTTGTGAAGGCGCTGCCAGTCCCCAATTGCCCCGGCAGCACAAGCGGCCCCAGTGCCTCTTCCCCGAGGCTGGGGCCGTTTCTTTGGGCGCGCTTAAGACAGTTTCGAGGGCACGGCAAGCGCCAGTGCTTCGATAGCCAGTTTCACGAATGATGGTGGCAGCGCGCCCGGTGAGAGAGACAACGATCAGGATAGCAATACGCTGGCTGCGGGTTGGATGCGCAACAAAGTCGTTCGCGAAATCAATGTGCGGTTATTGGTCGAAGGGAAGATGGACCGATAGAGATCGGCAAACCGATCAAAGTTGCTCGAGGCCAAAAGCAAAAGGAAGTCTTGGAGGACGATGACGAAGAAGGGGCCGCCAACGGAGGCGGCCACGGAGGCCTTGTTCACGGTCGGAGAACTACGGGCAGTGCCGACTCGGGCGGCCTCGTTTACGCGACGGGCGGGTAGCTGGGTTTCGGAAGGCTGATTGCACTCGAATTGATGACGCCCTTCGAAATGACTTTACCCCCTGAGACCGATTCAAGCGCATCGTCGGTCAGTCGCTCCGCATCGGTCAGTTCGCGAATTTCATTCTGGTTGTTCATGGTCCCGCTCCGCGTTGCGGCGCCCTTGTGCGCCGTTGATCTGGAGCGAGTATGGCGGGCGGCTATCGGGGCGACTGTGACAGTCGTCACGAAAGCGTTCCTGCAAAGGAAAGAGTGTGCCGCCAACTGAGGCGGCCGTACTTTTTCTAGGCTGGTTCTGGTGGTTGAAGTCCAGGAGAGGAAAGCCACTCGTTTATGTGAGAGGCCGTTTCTAGCTGCCTGATCTTCCTGAGCAGCGCTTCCTTCTGAGGACCAGGTTTGAGCTTGGTTACCTGTGCTTCTAACCGGGCCTTCTCAGCTGCAATTCGATCTTCGAATGTGTGAGGAACGGATCGGCGACGCTGCATGATACAACCTCGTTGCTGACGGGTCCTAACCGTAGGGTTTGCATGTCCGATCCTATAAAATTCCGATCCCGGACGTCGGTTCCGAAGTGAACACTCCAAAAAAAGGCCGCTGCGCATTTCAACTTCGTCCACCACTAGGGGTCGAAACAGGCCAGTACCGGCCGGTTCGGCCTACCCATTTAGGGGGATGAACAGAGCGCGGCAACATCGCGGCGCTGTGAGGGCCAAAAGGGGCCACCTCAAAAATCACAAGGGATCATTAACTTAGAATGGGGTTGAGAGGGGCAGTACCGATCTCTCTAAAAGAACATATTGCGAACATAGAACAAAGGTGGTACAAGCATTCACCGTCAATCGAATCCCCTGAGATCCTCGTCGTCCGTTTGTCCCGCTAGCGAATCCCCGCCATAAGGAGCACCCATGTCCGCCACTGCCCTGCGTATCGTCGAAGGATCCTCCATGGATAAGACCAAGGCCCTGTCCGCCGCGCTCTCCCAGATCGAGCGCCAGTTCGGCAAGGGTTCTGTGATGAAGCTGGGCAAGAACGATCGCTCGATGGATATCGAGACGATTTCGTCGGGCTCGCTCGGGCTGGACATCGCGCTCGGCGTCGGCGGCCTGCCGAAAGGCCGCGTCGTTGAAATCTACGGGCCGGAATCCTCAGGCAAAACCACGCTGGCGCTGCATACGGTGGCCGAAGCCCAGAAGAAGGGCGGCATCTGCGCCTTCATCGACGCCGAACATGCGCTCGACCCGGTCTATGCCCGCAAGCTCGGCGTCAACATCGACGAGCTCCTGATCTCGCAGCCCGACACCGGCGAGCAGGCGCTGGAAATCTGCGACACGCTGGTGCGCTCGGGTGCGGTCGACGTGCTGGTGGTGGATTCCGTTGCCGCCTTGGTGCCGAAGGCCGAACTCGAAGGCGAGATGGGCGATGCGCTGCCCGGCCTGCAGGCGCGGCTGATGAGCCAGGCGCTGCGCAAGCTCACCGCCTCGATCAACAAATCCAACACCATGGTGATCTTCATCAACCAGATCCGCATGAAGATCGGGGTGATGTACGGCTCGCCGGAAACCACCACCGGCGGCAATGCGCTGAAGTTTTACGCCTCGGTTCGCCTCGACATCCGACGCATCGGCGCGATCAAGGAGCGCGACGAAGTCGTCGGCAACCAGACCCGCGTCAAGGTCGTGAAGAACAAGCTGGCGCCGCCGTTCAAGCAGGTCGAATTCGACATCATGTATGGCGAGGGCGTCTCCAAGATGGGCGAAATCCTCGACCTCGGCGTCAAGGCCGGCATCGTCGAGAAATCCGGCGCCTGGTTTTCCTATGACAGCCAGCGGCTCGGGCAGGGGCGTGAGAACTCGAAAGCGTTCCTCAAGGCCAACCCCGACATGACCGCGAAGATCGAGGCTGCAATCCGCCAGAACTCCGGCCTGATCGCCGAACAGATTCTCGCCGGCCCCCCCGAGCGCGACGCTGACGGCGAAGAGCCGGCCGACGAATAGGACTTTCCGAAATCGCGGATCGCGCGATCCGGGTTTCGACATAGCGGGTGCTGAGGACGTTGAGTTGCCGACGTTTTCAGTGCCCGTTTTGTTTTGCGTATGTGGGTGACTGACATGACGCGTTTGATTTTGACGTCAAGCGACTCGGCAGGCGGGTGTCGCCTGCGCGCCGGCGTCGGTGACATCGTAATTCCGATTGGTCTTCGGTTCGTCTGGGACGAGTTGCCATCCGACGCGAAGCTGGAGGCCATGCTGGGGCCGGGTTCGCTGGATCATTTCCCAGATCATCGGCTTGGAAAGTTTCATTCGGAAGGAATGGGGGCGCTCGATCTCTGCGAGCGTTGCGAAGCCGTTGAACTATGGTTTGATCCGGGGCCCAACGCGCAACTCATCCTCGTGCAGCTTCTGGATTGCCTGAGCTCGCGTGAGCGTATTGTCTCGAAGCTGACCCTATTCCAGGCAGACGTCGACATTGCCAAACAGGTTCCGGAAGCGATTTCAGAATGGAAGCCTCCGGCTGTCAACATCCAGAACGAACATCTCGAAACCGCCAGCATAGCCTGGGACGCCTACCGACGGCCGACGCCGCAGCATTGGGCTGATTTGCTCGACAAGGACGTTAGCGTCCTGCCGCAGCTTCGGCAGACCGTGCTGGAATTGCTCGAAGAGCTTCCCAAGCCCGCAACCGGGCTCGGCGCGACCGAAATGCGAATGCTGGAACTGGTCGCGGCCGGCGACGTAACTCCGTTCGACGTCTTTCCGGCCCACAACAAGCGCAACACGCGACGTGTATTCGGCTATTGGGAGGTTGGCGCGCTGCTGGACGGCTTGGCGCGCGGTCCGGCACCTGCCGTGGCCGGCCTCGAGGAGGGGCCTTTCACGGACGAGATGCACGATGAAGCTGCGCGCCTCGCGCGATACAGGCAGAGCAAACTGTCGCTGACCCCGCTCGGCGAGGCCGTCTTGGCGCAGGCTGAAGATTTCAGCCGGCACAATCCGATCCATCGCTGGTGGGGCGGGACGGAATTGACCAATGACAATTTGTGGCGTTGGGACACGCTGAATCGCGCGTTGATCGCGCCGTGAATTGCCTCGCCGCTGATGAGAAGAGTTCAAATATACTGAGTTGCTTTATTCTGATGCTTAGAATTGGTGAGGTCCATGAAGCCACTAATCCTTGCCGGCGAGTATGGCTGGAATTTCGAACGTTCGGGGCGGACCGAAGCGCCTGCCACATTCTTGTTTCGCCTTGTAGATGGGAAGTTGCCCTCTGCGGACGAACTCGCGGCATATGCTCGGGAACTAACGGAGAAGCACGGTCCCGGAGCCCACTGGTCGGTCTACACGGCCCGCTGGCATCGCCAGCACGACAGTCTCAAGACCCTCAGCCTTGTCGACGTCTGCCGGTCATTCGAGACCGTCGAGCTGTGGTTCGATCCGGCACCGAACGATCAGTTGCAACTGGTCTGGCTGCTCGATCTTCTCAGCTCGCATCCGGAGGTCGTGGCTAAGTTGAAGGTGCGGCTCGTCGATTTCGATCTTCTCATGGCGAAGCCTGAAGAACTTGCCAGATGGAAGGTGCCCGCCGTCGAGGTCACCGAGAGTGAGATCGAGACAGCGAGCATGGCATGGCAGGCGTATCGGTCTGCGACGCCGGAAGCCTGTTTCGATTTGTTGGCCAAGGATTTGAGCGCGTTGCCTTTGTTGAGACCGGCGTTGCTTGACCTGCTCGAAGAACTGCCTTCCTACGCGACTGGACTCGGCGCGACGGAAATGCGCTTGCTGGAACTCATTGCGCGAGGCTACACGCTCACGAATGCGTTGTTCTATCTCTCATCCGTTCGGCAGCGGCGGGTCTTCAACACTCGGGAAATCGGTTTCCTGCTCGAAGGGCTGGCGCATGGTCCTAATCCAGCGATCGCCGGCCTTGACGATGAGTTGCGTACGCTTGACAAGGAGAACGAGCGCGGCCGCGACGAGGCTTACCGACGAAGCTTTCTGTCACTGACTGAGCTTGGCTGGGCAATTGTCGAGCACAAGGAAGATTTCAGCCGCTACAATCCGATCGATCGCTGGTGGGGCGGGACCAGGCTGACCAATGACTGTCTGTGGCGCTGGAATCCGGCGCTTGTCGCGCCTCGGCCATCTCGACCTTTATCGACTTTTGTACCTGGGCCGAAAACCCACCCGTCTCGTGAGCCGCTTTGATCGATGCGAATGAGTTGGCTTCACTGAAGTTCGGCGAAGCCAACACCTTTCACAACGCACAAGCTCACTCCGCCGCCTGCGCGTAATCCTCGACCGGTGGGCACGAGCACACCAGGTTGCGGTCGCCGTAGACGTTGTCGACGCGGCCGACCGGGCACCAGTATTTGTCCGTCCGCGACGTGCCGGCCGGGAAGCAGCCCTCGGCGCGGCTATAGGCGCGGGCCCAGGCGTCGTCGGCGATGTCGTGCACGGTGTGCGGGGCGTGGCGCAGCGGCGAGGCTTCGATCTTCCAGCGGCCTTTCTCGACCTCGGCGATCTCGTTGCGGATCGCGATCATGGCGTCGCAGAAGCGATCCAGCTCCGCCTTCGATTCCGATTCGGTCGGCTCGATCATCAGCGTGCCCGGCACCGGGAAGCTCATGGTCGGAGCATGGAAGCCGTAGTCGATCAGCCTTTTCGCGATGTCGTCGACGGTGACGCCGCTGGTCGCTTTGAGCGGGCGGGGATCGACGATGCATTCATGCGCGACGCGGCCTTTTGCATTTTTGTACAGCACCGGGAAATGCGGATCGAGTTTGCTCGCGATGTAGTTGGCGTTGAGAATCGCGATCTCGGTCGCCCGCGTGAGGCCTTCGCCGCCCATCATCAGGATGTAGATGTAGGAGATCGTGAGGATCGATGCCGAGCCGAACGGGGCGGCCGACACCGGCCCGATCGGATGCGACGTAGCGCCATCGGTCGCTGGGTGGCCGGGCAGGAACGGCGCGAGGTGCGCCTTGACGCCGATCGGTCCCATGCCGGGGCCGCCGCCGCCATGCGGAATGCAGAACGTCTTGTGCAAATTGAGATGGCTGACGTCGGCGCCGTAATCGCCGGGCCGCGACAGGCCGACCTGCGCATTCATGTTGGCGCCGTCGAGATAGACCTGTCCGCCATGGCCGTGCACGATGTCGCAGATATCGCGGATATGCTCCTCGAACACGCCATGCGTCGAGGGGTAGGTGATCATGATCGCGGCGAGGTTCTTCGAATGCTTCTCGGCCTTCGCGCGCAGGTCGTCCACGTCGACGTCGCCTCTGATGTCACAGGCGACCACCACGACATCCATGCCGACCATCGCGGCGGAGGCCGGGTTGGTGCCGTGCGCGGAGGAGGGGATCAGGCAGATTTTGCGATGCGGCTCGCCGCGCGCGGCGTGATAGCCGCGGATCGCCAGCAGCCCGGCATATTCGCCCTGCGCGCCGGAGTTCGGCTGCAGCGAAATCGCGTCATAGCCGGTGATGTCGCACAACCATTTTTCCAGCCGCGCGAACAGCGCGTGATAGCCCCTGGCCTGTTCGTCCGGAGCGAACGGATGCAGGCTGCCGAACTCGGCCCAGGTCAGCGGGATCATCTCCGCCGTCGCGTTGAGCTTCATCGTGCAGGATCCGAGCGGAATCATCGCGCGGTCGAGCGCGAGATCGCGGTCCGAGAGCTTGCGCATGTAGCGCAGCAGTTCGGTCTCGGAGCGGTGGGCGTGAAATACCGGATGGGTCAGGAACGCGGTGGCGCGCTTCAACTCGGCTGGAAGCGCCTCACGTGCACCAATTTCGACCTCCGCGTAGGACAGCTTGCCGCCGAACGCGCGCCACACCGCCTCGATCACGGCCGGCGTCGTGGTCTCATCCACCGAAATTCCAAGCGTGCCGTCTCCGAGACGCAGATTGATCTTCTCAGTCCGGGCGCGGGCGACGATCTCGTTCTGCTTCGCGCCTGATGAAACCGTGACGGTGTCGAAGAAATTCTGTGACGCCGGCGCAAAGCCGAGTTTTGTCAGTCCCGCCGCCAGCACGGCGGCGCGCCGGTGTACCTGGCGCGCGATGTACGTCAGTCCTTCGGGGCCGTGATAGACCGCGTACATCGAGGCGATCACCGCCAGCAGCACCTGCGCGGTGCAGATGTTGGAGGTCGCCTTTTCGCGGCGGATATGCTGCTCGCGGGTTTGCAGCGCGAGACGATAGGCCGGCTCGCCGCGCGAATCCACCGACAGCCCGACGATGCGGCCGGGCAGCGAGCGCTTCAGCGCGTCGCGCACCGCCATATAGGCGGCGTGCGGTCCGCCGTAGCCCATCGGCACGCCAAAGCGCTGCGCCGATCCGATTGCAATGTCCGCGCCGAGTTCGCCGGGCGAGGCCAGCAGCGTCAGCGCGAGCAGATCTGCGGCGACGACGGCAAGCGCCCCCTTGGCGCGCAGCGATGCAATCGCGGGGCGCAGATCACGCACCACGCCGGAGCTCCCAGGGTATTGCAGCAGCGCACCCAACACATCCGCCTTGTCGAGATCGGCGAGGGGATCGCCGACGATCAGCTTCCAGCCTAGCGGCTCGGCACGGGTGCGCAGCAGCGCCAGCGTCTGGGGATGCACGTCCGCATCGACGAAGAACGATTTGCTCTTCACCCCAGAGAAGCGCTCCGCCAGCGCCATCGCTTCGGCCGCAGCCGTCGCTTCATCGAGCAGCGAGGCGTTGGCGACGTCGAGGCCGGTGAGGTCGCAGATCATGGTCTGGAAGTTGAACAGTGCCTCCAGCCGGCCCTGGCTGATCTCGGGCTGGTAGGGCGTATACGCCGTGTACCAGGCCGGGTTCTCCAGGATGTTGCGCTGGATCACCGCGGGCAGGATGGTGCCGGAATAGCCTTGGCCGATCAGCGAGGTGAACACCTGGTTCTGCGCGGCAAGTTCCCCCATATGCGCCAGCGCTTCGGTCTCGCTCAACGCGCGCCCGAGATCGAGCGGCATCTTCTGCCGGATCGAGGACGGCAGCGTCTGGCTCATCAACTCGCCAAGGCTTTTCGCGCCGACGCTCTCCAGCATCGCCGAGATGTCACGGGGCGAGGGGCCGATATGGCGGCGCACGAAATCGGTGGCGGGTTCGTTCAGGGGCTTGAAGGGCGCGTTCATGGGCTATTCCTTGTCACGTCGAATGCAATGAGTACGTCTTGGACGCAGACAGAAAGTCGTGGATGCCCGGGACAAGCCCGGGCATGACGGAGAGAGTGTTTTGGGTCGGGGCTGATTCAAACGAACCTCCAACGCGCTAGTCTCTCACGCGGTGTGCTTGGCGTAGGCGGCCTCGTCCATCAGGCCGTCGAGTTCGCTTTTGTCCGCAATCTTCAGCTTGAAGAACCAGGCCTTGCCGGCGGCGTCGGAATTCACCAGCGCGGGTTCGGCGGCGAGTTCCTCGTTGACCTCAAGCACATCGCCGGAGATCGGCGCGTAGACGTCGGAGGCGGCCTTGACGGATTCGACGACGGCGGCGGCCTCCGCCTTCTTCAGGCTGCGGCCGACCTTGGGCAGTTCGACGAACACGACGTCGCCGAGCTGCGACTGCGCATAATCCGTGACGCCGATGGTGGCGACATCGCCCTCGATGCGGAGCCATTCATGGTCGGTTGTGAACAAGATCGTCATGGAACTTCCTCAGCGTTTATAGGTGTTGGGAACGAATGGCATGGCGGCGACCTGCAGCGGCAGGCGCTGGCCGCGGACTTCGGCGAAAACCTGCGTGCCGGCTGCGGCGAGCTGTGACGGCAGATAGCCCATCGCGACGGGTGCATTGAGGCTCGGGCCGAAACCGCCTGAGGTGACCTTGCCGATCGGCTCGGCGGAGGTTGCGTCCGCAAACAGCACAGCGCCTTCGCGCACCGGCGCGCGGCCTTCGGGCCGCAGGCCGACGCGGCGGCGCGCGGCGCCTTTTTCGAAATGGGCCAGGATAATTTCGGCACCGGGAAAACCGCCGGCGCGCGCGCCGCCGGTGCGGCGGCTTTTCTGCACCGACCATTCCAGCGCGCCCTCGACCGGGGTGGTCGTGGTGTCGATGTCGTGGCCGTACAAACAAAGTCCGGCCTCGAGCCGCAGGCTGTCGCGGGCGCCCAATCCGATCGGCAGCACGTCGCTGTTCTCCAGCAGCGCGGTCACCAGCGCTTCGGTGTGTTCAGCCGGAACCGAAATCTCAAACCCGTCTTCACCGGTATAGCCGGAACGCGAAACGAAGCAGTCGAAGCCCGCGACCTTGCGCGGACCGGTGTCCATGAATTTCGTCCCGCCGACATCTGCACAAAACTTCGCCAGCGCGGATTCGGCCTTCGGCCCCTGCAGCGCGATCAGCGCGCGGTCAGCCAGCGAATCGATCACGCAGACATCCGAAAGGTGCGCGCGCAGATGCGCCTCGTCCTCGGCCTTGCAGGCGGCGTTGACCACCAGAAACAGATGGTCACCGAAATTCGCCACCATCAGGTCGTCGAGAATGCCGCCATCGGGATTGGTGAACTGCGCGTAGCGTTGCCGCCCGGGCGCCACCGCCACGATGTCCTGCGGCACCAGCCGCTCCAGCGCCAGTGCTGCGTCCTCGACCTTGCCGGATTTCGGCCGCAGCGCGAGCTGGCCCATATGCGAGACGTCGAACAGGCCGGCGGCACTTCGCGTGTGCTGGTGTTCCCGGAGCACGCCGGCGGCGTACTGCACCGGCATTTCATAGCCGGCAAACGGAACCATCTTGCCGCCGCGTGCCACATGGAGCGCGTGCAAGGGTGTGTGATGTAAAGGAGTTTCGTCGCTCGCCAGCATCCCAAGGACCCTCCAGGGTTCGGGGACCAGCCCCCGAAAACCCAAAGAAAGCCCCATCTGTCGCTGTGCCTGAGAGTATTATCCCGTCGGCGGACACCCCTGGGCCAAAGCCCTTCGGCGTCTCTTTCCAGATGCTAGTCCGTCACGGGGTCCGTTTGCCTGAGAGTTTCCGGGGCGGTTGCTCCTTCGGCGCCGGCGCTTAAGCCGATCTCTCCCGACGTGACGTCTTGAACAGGGGTAGGAAAACACGGCGCCACCATGGCTGTCAACGCGCGGAAGCGCCTATCAACCAGTCTTGTGTGCTGCGGCAAGCCTATGATCCGCCTGCACAGTTTCTGGACACCGCCTTTGGCCTTGTCTAAAAGCGTTCGGCCGGCAGAAAAGGCTATTTGCGGCCTGACCCGGTCCTATTTTCCGATTGGATGAACATGAGCGGCGTCAACGAGATCAGGTCGACATTTCTGAATTACTTCAAGGCGAATGGTCATGAGATCGTGGCCTCGTCGCCGCTCGTGCCGCGCAACGACCCGACCCTGATGTTCACCAATGCCGGCATGGTGCAGTTCAAGAACGTCTTCACCGGCGTCGAGAAGCGCCCGTATCAGCGCGCCACCACGTCGCAGAAATGCGTCCGCGCCGGCGGCAAGCATAACGACCTCGACAATGTCGGCTACACCGCGCGCCATCTCACTTTTTTCGAGATGCTCGGCAATTTCTCGTTCGGCGATTACTTCAAGGAGCGCGCGATCGAGCTCGCCTGGAACCTGATCACCAAGGATTTCGGGCTGAAGAAGGACAAGCTGCTCGTCACCGTCTATCACACCGACGACGAGGCGGCCGCGCTTTGGAAGAAGATCGCGGGCTTTTCCGACGACCGCATCATCCGCATCCCGACCTCGGACAATTTCTGGGCCATGGGTGATACCGGGCCCTGCGGTCCCTGCTCGGAGATTTTCATCGATCGCGGTGAGCACATCTGGGGCGGTCCGCCCGGCAGCCCGGAAGAGGATGGCGATCGCTTCCTCGAATTCTGGAACCTCGTCTTCATGCAGTTCGAGCAGGTGACGAAGGAAGAGCGCCAGCCGCTGCCGCGTCCCTCGATCGACACCGGCCTCGGGCTGGAGCGCATGGCCTGCATCCTGCAGGGCGTCGAGAGCGTGTTCGAAACCGATCTGTTCCGTCACCTGATCGATGCCACCGCTTCCGCGCTCGGCGACGGACCGCAGGAGCAGAACGTGGCGTCGTTCCGCGTCATCGCGGACCATCTGCGCTCCTCCGCCTTCCTGATCACCGACGGCGTGCTGCCCTCGAACGAGGGCCGCGGCTATGTGCTGCGCCGGATCATGCGCCGCGCGATGCGTCATGCGCAGTTGCTCGGCGCGCGCGATCCCTTGATGCATCGGCTGGTGTCGGCGCTGGTGCGCGAGATGGGCCAGGCCTATCCGGATCTGGTGCGGGCGGAAAAGCTGATCGAGGAAACGCTGCGGCTGGAAGAAACCCGCTTCCGCAAGACGCTGGCGCGCGGCCTTTCCATTCTCGACGAGAAGAGCAGTTCGCTGAAGAAGGGCGACATGTTCGACGGCGATACCGCGTTCACGCTGTACGACACCTACGGCTTCCCACTCGATCTCACGCAGGACGCGCTGAAATCGCGTGGCATCAGCGTCGATCTTGCCTCGTTCACCGATGCGATGGAAAAGCAGAAGGAAAAGGCGCGCGCGTCGTGGTCCGGAAGCGGGGATACCGCGAGCGAGAACATCTGGTTCCCGTTGCGCGAAAAACTCGGCGCCACCGAATTCCTCGGTTATGAAACCGAGAGCGCCGAGGGCGTGGTTTCCGCGCTGGTGAAGGACGGCAAGGATGCCGACAGCCTCAAGGCCGGCGAGACCGGTTCGATCGTTCTGAACCAGACGCCGTTCTATGCGGAGTCCGGCGGCCAGGTCGGCGACACCGGCGTGATGATCGGCGAGGGCGTCAAGTTCCGTGTGACCGATACGCAGAAGCGGGCCGGCGATCTCTTCGTGCATCAGGGCACGGTGGAGCAGGGCACGCTGAAGGTCGGAACTGCGTTGCAGCTCGAGGTCGACCATATCAGGCGCTCCTCGATCCGGGCACATCACTCGGCGACGCATCTGCTGCACGAGGCGCTGCGCCAGGTGCTCGGCGACCACATCGCCCAGCGCGGCTCGCTCGTGGCGCCCGATCGCTTGCGCTTCGATTTCGTGCACCAGAAGCCGATCACGGCGGAAGAACTCGCGCGCATCGAGGATATCGCCAACGAGGTGGTGCTGGAGAATGACGAAGTCACGACGCGCCTGATGGCGGTCGACGATGCCCGCGAAGCCGGGGCGCGCGCGCTGTTCGGCGAGAAATATGGCGATGAGGTGCGCGTGGTGTCGATGGGCAAGCAGGCCCGCGACCAGGGCCAGAACACACTCGGCTGGTCGGTGGAATTGTGCGGCGGCACCCATGTTCGCCGCACCGGCGACATCGGCCTGATTTCAGTGACCGGCGAAAGCGCGGTTGCCTCCGGCGTCCGCCGCATCGAGGCGCTGACCGGACGGCATGCGCGCAAGCACGCCAACGACACCATGCAGCTTGCGAGGAATGCGGCCGGCGAGCTGCGCACCTCGGTCGAGGAAATGCCGGCGCGCATTGCCGCGCTGGTGGAAGAGCGCAAGAAGCTCGAGCGCGACCTGTCGGACGCGCGCAAGAAGCTCGCGATGGGCGGCGGCGGAGGCAATGGCGCCGCGGCTACCAGCGGCGTGCGCGAAGTCGGCAACGTCAAGCTCCTGGCGCGTGCGGTCGAAGGCGTCGAGACCAAGGACCTCAAGAGTCTGGTCGACGACGGCAAGAAGCAGATCGGATCCGGCGTGGTTGCGATCGTCGGCGTCACCGAGGATGGCAAGGCCGGCGTGGTGGTCGGCGTCACGGCCGACCTGACCTCGCGCTTCAGCGCGGTCGATCTCGTCAAGATCGCCTCGGTAACGCTCGGCGGCAAGGGCGGCGGCGGACGGCCCGACATGGCGCAGGCCGGCGGGCCCGATGGCGCCAAGGCGGATGCTGCGCTGTCGGCGATCGAACAGGCGATGGCCGGAGCGTAGCGACGCGCTGCGCGATAGCCGGGGACGCGCCCGACGACTAGGCGCGTCGTTCAGGGCTTGCGCAGGAACACGTAGTCCGCCGAGTACGGCACGTTCAGGAAGCTGCCGACGGTCTCGCAGGCGCCGTCGCGCTTGCCGCCCTTGGTGTTGATCCGCTGCACGGTAGTAACATCGGCCAGGACGCCGCTGCCGCGCCGGGAGGTCACTTCAAGCTTCAGCCACGGGATGTCGTTCGCGGTCGCGCCGGGGGCGTTCCCGGCGACCTTGGCGGCCACCGCGCTGCCGTCGCTGTGTTCCCAGTTCGGTCCGGCATAGTGGCGGCCGACGGTCTTGCCGTCGGCCAGTAGCGTCGCGATCGGTTCGCGGAACGACCAGATCGCCTTGCCGTCGGCGCCGGCCTTGCATTCGTAGACCTGCGCGCCTTCGGCATGCAGGGTCACGACGACGGTTTGGCCGGGTGCCGCGATGGTGTCGGGAAGCGGGTCGGCGGCGCGCGTGGTCGTCGAACTCGCGAGCAGCAGGACAATCGCAGCAATACGCGGTGGAAGCATGACGATGCTCCAGACTCGTCATTGCGAGGAGCGAAAGCGACGAAGCAATCCATTCTTCGTTCGGCAGAGGATGGATTGCTTCGCTTCGCTCGCAATGACGTTGATGGGTGTACGCTTGTAGCGCCGAGGCGGCTTACTTCGCCGCCATGGCCTTGGTCATGTTTTCCGCGACCTTGTCGAGGAAGCCTGTCGTGGAGAGCCAGCGCTGGTCGGCGCCGACCAGGAGCGCGAGGTCCTTGGTCATGTAGCCGGCCTCGACGGTATCGACGCAAACCTTCTCCAGCGTGTTGGCAAACTTCGCCAGTTCCTCGTTGTTGTCGAGCTTGGCGCGGTGCGACAGGCCGCGGGTCCAGGCGAAGATCGAGGCGATCGAGTTGGTTGAGGTTTCCTTGCCCTTCTGGTGCTCGCGGTAGTGGCGGGTCACCGTGCCGTGGGCGGCCTCGGCTTCCACGGTGTCACCGTCGGGCGTCATCAGCACCGAGGTCATCAGGCCGAGCGAGCCGTAGCCCTGCGCAACCGTGTCGGACTGCACGTCGCCGTCGTAGTTCTTGCAGGCCCAGACATAGCCACCCGACCACTTCATCGCGGCCGCCACCATGTCGTCGATCAGGCGGTGTTCATAAGTGATCTTCTTCGCCTCGAACTTGGCCTTGAATTCCTTGTCGTAGATGTCCTGGAAGATGTCCTTGAACCGGCCGTCATAGGTTTTCAGGATGGTGTTCTTGGTCGACAGATAGACCGAGTAGCTCTTGGCGAGGCCCTGGTTGAACGAGGCGCGGGCGAAATCGGCGATCGAGTCGTCGAGATTGTACATCGCAAGCGCAATGCCGGCGCCCGGCGACTTGTAGACTTCGCGCTCGATCACCTGGCCGTCCTCGCCGACGAATTTCATCGTCAGCGTGCCCTTGCCGGGGAACTTGAAATCGGTGGCGCGGTACTGGTCGCCGAAGGCGTGACGGCCGATGATGATCGGCTTGGTCCAGCCGGGCACCAGGCGCGGCACGTTCTTGCAGATGATGGGTTCGCGGAACACCACGCCGCCGAGGATGTTGCGGATGGTGCCGTTGGGCGACTTCCACATTTCCTTGAGGCCGAATTCCTTCACCCGGGCCTCGTCCGGGGTGATGGTGGCGCATTTGACGCCGACGCCGACCTTCTTGATGGCGTTGGCGGCGTCGATCGTGACCTGGTCATTGGTCTTGTCGCGGTATTCCATCCCGAGGTCGAAATACATCAGGTTCACGTCAAGGAACGGGTTGATCAGCTTGTCCTTGATGTACTGCCAGATGATCCGGGTCATCTCGTCGCCATCGAGTTCGACGACGGGGTTGGTCACCTTGATTTTTGCCATGACGGAGGGGGCCTTTTTTGGAAAACCGCGCGTTGAGCGGCGGATGGGATGGTGGTGCCGTCGCTATAGCATCCGAAAACGCGGGCTGGAAGGCGATTGGCGGTGCGGATATGGCTGGTTTTCAGGCGAGCCCGAAACGCCGTTCCAGCCAGCTTCGCGCCTTGCCGGGTGGCATGGCGCGGATCACGGCGGCGGCGCTGCGGTTCTGCCGGTGCTGGATCTCGGCGATGTGCAGATAGAGCCGGGCGGCACGCCAGCTGCGGTCCGGATGGCAAAGCTCCAGAATTCTGCGCCACACCGCATTGGCATGGCTGGGATGCTCCGCGAAGCAGGCGCCCCAGAGAATCTCAAGCGCGTAGGCCTTCGATGCGTGGGGCTCAATTCGAGAGGCCAGATCAAGGCACTTTTTGAGTTCGCGCTCGGCAAAGACAAGTCGCCCCTGCTTGAACGCTACGCCGATCGGCCACGCCATCACGGCCACCGTGCCATAGGCGTCATGGCATGATGGCGCCTCACGCGCGGCCTCTTCCAGGATAGACAGGGCCGCGCTTGGGTCCGCGTATTCCGCAACCGAGGCGAGAGCCTGAACGCGATACCACGCATCGGGGCAGCCGCGCGCCGCCTGCAGCGCCTTGGCGGTGTCGGTCGGCGCCAACTGTCCCGCCTGCTGACGGCCGATCAGGGATGCATGTGAAGGGCTGGGCGTATGCGGACGGCGCTGTTGCTGCGAAGACATGAAGCTTTGTCGCGGTGCGCGCGGACGCGGTTCGCAGCAAGATTTCCCTCAGAACGCTGCCTGCGTCGCTGTTCCCGCCACCACATACCAGGTCACGAACAGGCCGCAGATCAGGGCGCCGGGCAGGCTGGAGCCGGTCCGCCGCCAGGTGAAGGTCGCGACCACGGCGCAGATCGCCAGTAGCGGCACGAACTGGATGGCGACGATGGTCGACAGCGGCACGAAGCCGGGATCTGGCAGCGGGTTGAACAGCTTTCCGGTCAACCAAAGCGTGCCGTATTGTAATACCAGCAGCACGATGAAGCCCAGCGTCAGCGCCAGGATGTTGGTGAGGTAAAGCCCGGCACGCCCCGCCGCCATGGTCGAGAAATTCCGGTGCAGCACATGCAGCGCCACCACGAAGAAGGCCGTGAACGGCACCAGGTAGATCAGGAAAATCATCGCTTGCTTGGCGCTCATCAGCTTCAGCGCCACGATCCAGAACCGGAAGTCGATCTTGAAGGCGAGGTCGGCCAGCCACAGCGCTGCATAGCCGATCGCGACCGTGGCGACCGCGATCACCACGGACTGGCCGATAATACCGGCCCGGCTGGCCCGCTTGGGCGCAAACGGCATAAGGGCCAGCGTGATCAGGGCGTTGAGGACGGCCCAGACCATGATCTGGTTGGTGATCCCCTGCGGCAGCCAGGCCGACGGTTTTACAAACGTGCCCGCCAACGCAAAGGCCGGATAGTAGGTCAGCGCCGGGATGAACGCGGTCAGGATGAAGGCGGTGGTCCAGCGCCGGCCGCTCGCCGCCGAATGCGCCGGCATGGTGCCGTCGGCGATCTCGGGCAGCCGCAAGCGGGAATACATTTTGGCTTCCAGCAGGGCATCAAAGGCCCCGATCAGGAGGGCGACAAAGCCGAGCAGAGCGATCAGCGTGCCAAGCTCCTTCCGGAACCAGATCTGGTCGTTGGCCGGCAGCGGCGTGCCGCCCTTCAACGTCTTGGCGAACCAGTCGAGGCTGTAGCCGATCGCTTCATGGGAGATGTGCTCGGCCGGGTGGGTGATGGCGGGGGTGTAGAGCACCCGCGCGGTTCCCTGGGCGATGTCGCCATAGACCTTGCCGGGCTCGACCGGCCCCTGGGTGCCGAACATCGCCCACAGTTTTGGGCTCTGGGTGACGTCCCGGGCCCGATCGACGCCCCACATCAGGGTGGAAAATTCCTCGTATTGGGCGAACACCAGCGCCGTGTTCCGCGGCCAGGTCGGGGTGCCGTCGGCGGCGAACGGCTTGCCGGTAGACGAGCCCTCCAGCACCATCGACTTGTAGTCGTTCGGCATCGCGGTCGCCGCCGCCAGTACGGTCCAGCCACCCATCGAATGACCCTCGAGGCCGATATTGGTCTTGTCGACGAAGTCGAGGCTGCGCAGATAGGCCAGCCCGTCCGGACCACCAAACCCGTTGGCGAAGGCGGGCGGGTCGCTATAGCCGTGGCCGGTCTGGTCGAGGGCGAGGACGACATAGCCGCGGCGGGCGAACTCGATCGCAAAACCGTCCTGGGTCTCGCGCGTATTGATGTAGCCATGGACCGCCAGAATCCCCGGCGCCGGAATCTGCGGCGTGGCATTCGCGGGGATGTAGAGCAGGGCACTCATGGTGTTGCCCTTGGCACCCTTGAACCTGACGTCCTGGATCCGGATGCCGCCGGAGGTCTGGGTCAGATGGGCCAGCAGTCCGCCGGCTAAAATGAGGAGGACACCGACAATCGCCAACGACCATCTGCCGCGCATGGACGTCTCCTCTTGAGGCCTCAGCCGTTGAACCGGCCGCCTGTTTGTTTGCAGCTTCGCTTTGAGTGTGATTGTTAGCCTATCCGAAAGCGGCTTGGGTACAAGCCGCGCGCGAGCAAGCCTAATTCAGGCTTTGACCGAACTTCCGGAAACGCTACTAAGCCCGCTATCCGGCTTGGGAATTTTGGCCGCTGTTGTGGCCGATCATCGAGACATGGAATGAGGTTTTGAATCAGGTGCTTCGCATCCTGATTCAAAATCTTCAGAAGTTGAATCAGCTTCCGAACTAGAATCAGAAAGTGACGCAGGATATGTCCGGCTCTGGGACCGATAAAACCAAGTCTGGTTTGGACTTAGCTGGACCTGTTGTGATCCTTGTCGAACCACAGCTCGGCGAGAATATCGGCATGGCCGCGCGAGCGATGGGCAACTTCGCTCTTTCCCGTTTAAGAATCGTGAATCCGCGCGACGGCTGGCCAAACGTCGCTGCGCAACGCGCCGCAGCCGGCGCCGACCAGATTCTGGAACGAGCCGAATTGTTCGACACCGTCGAGCAGGCGGTCGCGGATCTGACGCTGCTGTTTGCCACCACCGCCCGCGCGCACGACCAGGCCAAGCCGGTGGTCGCGCCGTCAGATGCCGCGGCCGAGATTGTCGCGCATGTTGCCAACCGGGCCGCTGGCGGAGTCGGCATCCTGTTCGGGCGCGAGCGATACGGTCTCCAGAACGAGGAGGTCGCGCTCGCCAACCGGATCATCACCTTCCCGGTCAACCCCGGTTTCGCCTCGCTCAATCTGGCGCAGGCGGTGCTCTTGATCGGCTATGAGTGGTTCAAGCTTTCGACCGGCGGCACCCTCCCGTTCGCGATGCCCGAACGGTCCGAGCCGGCGTCCCAGCATCAGATGCAGGCCTTTTTCGACAACCTGGTCCGGGAGCTCGACAAGGTCGAGTTCCTGCGCCCGGCCGAGAAGCGGGAGACCATGCTGGTCAACATGCGCAACATCTTCACCCGGATGGACCCGACCAAGCAGGACATGCACACCCTCCACGGGGTTGTCATGGCGATCGCCGAGGGCCGCAAGGGTCCGGCCAAGGGCGGCGTGCTCGACGGCGAACAGGCGACGAGGTTGCGCGCCCTGCTGGCTGAGCATGGCCAGGCGGCTTCGCCGTCGGAGAGCGGCGGAACCGTCCGTGGCCTGGCCCGATTGCTGCGCCGCAACCCGACCGACGCCGAGCGCATGCTGTGGCAGGCGCTGACCCGCGACCGCCGCTTCGCCGGCCAATTCAAACGCCAGACTCCGATCGGCCGCCACATCCCCGACTTCGTCACCTTCGTGCACCGGGTCGCGATCGAACTGGTCAACTCGTCCGAGTCGGAGGCGATCGTCGCCGACCGTGCCGCGCGGCGGAGCTGGCTGGAGGCGCGCGACTACCGGGTGGTCGAGATGCGGGTGGCGGACGTGGAGAGGGACCTTGACGCCGAGTTGGGGCGGCTGGAGGGCGCGATCTCCAGTTCGACTTGACCGTTGTCGTTGCCGGGACCGCGCGCATACACACGAGCAGGGTACGAAACAACCGAAGGCTGTGACAACGATGCGCTCGATTGCTATTGTCCCCGGCGTGAATTCCGCCTGGGGGCATGATGCCGAAGAGTAAATACCGCGCGCTGGTCGGCGCGGCGACAATTTTGATGACGCTGATCGGTGCGTCGCATGTGTCAATTTCGAGTGTCCGCGCGGAATTGCCCCCGGCGGCGAAGTGCAACGGCGGTGCTGTCAGCCTGGACGATCGCGTTACGGCTTGCACGGCCGTGATCGAAGCGGCGACGGCCATGATGCCACACGTGATCGTTGCACACTTTCAGCGCGCCCGGCTTTATCTCGAGAAGGGAGAGGCGGACCGGGGGATCGCCGACTACAGTCGGATACTCGAACACGATCCGAACAATATGCGTGCCCGTCTTGGCAGAGCATCTGCCTACAGCGGGAAGCGCGACCTGGACGCAGCGTTCGCCGATTACGCGAAGGCCGTCGAACTCAATCCAAAAGATGTTTACGTCTATCTGGGACGGGCTAGCGCCTATCTGGCCAAGGGAGACATTGACGGCGCGATCGCCGACTATGGCCGCGTCCTTCAGCTTCATCCCGAAAATTTCACCGCATTTGTCAACCGTGCCTACGCCTACACTCTCAAGGACGAGCCGGACCGCGCCACGGCTGACTGCAATCGTGCGATCGCGATCAGCCCGGAGCACCACATCGGTCGATACTGCCGCGGCCAGGCTCACATGGCCAAGGGCAACATTGACCTTGCATTGGCCGAATTCAATCAGGCCATTCAGCTCAATCCAAGGGATACCCGGTCCTATGCTTTCCGTGCCAACGTCCTTGGCGCCCGAGGGGACCTCGAACAGGCGCTGAACAGTATCAAGCAGGCAATCGAACTTGCCCCGAACGATTTCCGTCCCCATCGCTGGAAAGGGTTCATCCACTTTCAGGCCGGGATGTTGTCGGAAGCCTTCGATGATCTCGGCCGAGCGTACGAGCTCAATCAGAAGGATCCCTATACGCAGCTGTGGCTCGATCTCGTGCGGCAGAAGAGTGGCCAACCGAACCAGCTTAATGAGATCGCCAGGCAGCTTGACATGTCGCGATGGCCGGCTCCGATCGTCCGCCTATTTCTGGGCGAGATGGAGCCGGAGGCCGTGCTCGCGGCCGCGGACGATGCCAACGCTCGGAAAAAAAGAGAACAGGTCTGTGAAGTAAATTTCTACTCGGGCGAATTGGCACTGCTGCGAGGCGCAAGAGAAGAGGCCAAGCGGCTTTTCCAGTTCGCCGCCGCTGAATGCCCCAAAGACTTTATTGAGTGGCAAGCCGCCAACGCTGAGCTCAAAGCAATCGGGACGGCCCCGTGATTGGTGCTCAACTTACCGCGATCCAGATCGCCTCTAGCTGGCGCCGCCAAGCCGGAGGACTATCTCGCGAGCTTCAAGATCAGGAAGTCATCGTAAACGCCGTGGACCTTGTCGCGCGCGGGGCTGAAATCCCGAGCGCCTTCATGCGCGACGCCAGCGTGGTCGGCTTGAGGTCGAGCAGCGCGGCGGCGCCGCCGGCGCCGAACACCTTGCCGTTGCAGGCGGTAAGGGCGGCCAGAATGTTGGCGCGCTCGTGATCGCGCATCTCGGCTGACGTCATGACGGCCGGCCGCACGTCGCTCTTCTGGCGGCTGGCGCTGGCTGGCGAATGCGCGCCGACATTATCCGGCAGATCGATCCGCAACCGTCCATTTTGGGAAAGGATGGCCGCGCGCTCGATCACGTTCTGCAGTTCGCGGACATTGCCGGGCCAGTCGTAACGCTGCAGCCGCCGCGCATCGCCTTCCGACAGCCGCAGATCGGACTTCAGCTCGTTGCTCTCGCTCATCAGGAAATGCTGGGCCAGCAGCGGAATGTCCTCGCGGCGGTCGCGCAGCGGCACCGATTCCACCGGGAAAACGTTGAGCCGGAAATACAAATCCTCGCGAAAACGGCCGCGCTGCACTTCCTGCTTCAGGTTCCGGTTGGTGGCGGCGATCACGCGCACATCGACGGTGCGGGTGCGCTCCTCGCCGACACGCTCGAAATTGCCCTCCTGCAGCACACGCAGCAGCTTGCCCTGCAGTTCCAGCGGGATTTCGCCGACCTCGTCGAGAAACAGGGTGCCGCCATCGGCAAGTTCAAACCGGCCAATGCGATCGCGCACCGCGCCGGTGAAGGCGCCTTTGACGTGTCCGAAGAATTCACTCTCGAACAGTTCGCGCGGGATCGCCGCGCAATTGACGCGGATCAGCGGCCGGTCGCGGCGGTTGCTGGCTTCATGAATGGCGCGCGCGATCAATTCCTTGCCGGTGCCGGACTCGCCGGTGATCATCACGGCGGCCGTGGTCGGTGCGACCAGTTTGACCTGGCGCAGTGTCTTCTGGATCGCCTCGCTCTGGCCGATGATGCCGCGCGGGTTGGTCTCGATCCGGATTTCTTCCTGCAGATAGGCGTTTTCCAGCTCCAGCCGCTCGCGCAAGCGGTCGACTTCGGCTAGCGCGGCGTGCAGTTTTTCGTCGGCCTCGCGGCGGTGGCTGACGTCGCGAAACACGATCACGGCGCCCACCACCGTGCCGCGGTCACGGATCGGCGTCGATGTGTACTCCACCCAGACCGGAGAGCCGTTCTTGCGCCAGAACACCTCGCCATCGACGTTGTGGATCGCGCCATCGCGGAACGCCGCATAGATCGGACAGTCCTCGTCGGGGTAATGACTGCCGTCATGGTGGCTGTGGTGAACGATCGGATGGATCGCCTTGCCGACCAGTTCCTCGGCGGTCCACCCCAGCATCCTTTCCGCGGCCGGATTGACGAAGGTGGTCTTGCCCTCGGCATTGACGCCGTAGATGCCTTCGCCGGCGGCGCGCAGGATCAGCTGGTTCTCGCGCTCGATGTCCTGGAACACCCGCTCGACGCGCTGCCAGGCGGCGAGGCCGCCGCGCATATGGTCCTCGGCGGTGGCATCGACATAGCGGCGGCGGCGCTGCTCGAGGTCGCTCATCGTGAGCAGGATCAGCGCGCGTCCGTCATGCGGCAGCATCGATCCCGTATATTCCAGCCGCAGCTTCTGGCTGGTGGCGTGGCGCGGCGTCAGCGCGTTGGTCCAGTAGGCGCCTTTGTCGAGCACGGCCTGGCTGAACACGATCAGCGCAGGCGCTTGCCCGGCATGCAGCGCGCTGAATTTGGTTTCCCGCAGCAGCGTGCGGTCGTAGCCGAGCAGGGTGCAGGCGGCGGGATTGGCATCGATGATCTCGTCGCTGTCGGGGTCGAGCAGCAACGTCGGCTCGACCAGATAGTCGAAGGTGAGGGTGCGCAGATCAGAATCGCGCGGCGTCGCGGCATGCAAATGCGGCGTCGGGTCCATTCCCAAAACTCCGAGAACTCGTAATTTGACTACGATTTTTCGTGTATCACGAATTCTCGTAATCACCAACAATCCGGCTAAAATAGCTGCATTAATTCGGCAAATGCGACCGGATGGGGCTGGCACACTCCTTGCGTAATTGACCTCAGCGTCACGCAGGAGGTTTCATGTCCACGTTCGACAATCCGTTCGATCCCGCCCGCAGACTTCACGCCCAGGGTTGCTGCTGCGGCAAGCACGTTAGCGATGCCGAACATGATGCCGACGGGCAGCTTGCGTCGCAGCCGGCGGTGGCGGCTTCCGAAGAGGCCCGCTTCGAGAACGTGGTCGCATCCGCCGTGATGCGCGCGATGTTTCCGCAGGATGTGGCGCGCCGCGCCTTTCTGAAATCGGTGGGAGCGGCGACCGCCGCTGCCGCGCTGTCGCAATTCTTCCCGCTGAAGACCGCGACCGAAGCCTTCGCGCAAGGCGGGCCGCTGGAAAAGAAGGACCTCAAGGTCGGCTTCATACCGATCACCTGCGCGACGCCGATCATCATGGCCGCGCCGATGGGGTTTTACTCCAAGAACGGCCTCAACGTCGAAGTCATCAAGACCGCCGGCTGGGCCGTCATTCGCGACAAGACCATCAATAAGGAATACGACGCGGCCCACATGCTGTCGCCGATGCCGCTCGCGATCACCATGGGGGTCGGCTCCAACCCGTTGCCCTACACCATGCCCGCGGTGGAGAACATCAACGGCCAGGCGATTACGCTCGCGGTCAAGCACAAGGACAAGCGCGACCCGAAGAGCTGGAAGGGCTTTAAATTCGCCGTCCCGTTCGACTACTCCATGCACAACTATCTGCTGCGTTATTATCTGGCCGAGCATGGCATCGACCCCGATGCCGACGTGCAGATCCGCGCCGTGCCACCGCCGGAAATGGTCGCCAATTTGCGCGCCGACAATATCGACGGCTTCCTCGGCCCCGATCCGATGAACCAGCGCGCGGTCTATGACGGCGTCGGCTTTATTCACATCCTGACCAAGGATATCTGGGAGGGGCACCCCTGTTGCGCCTTTGCCGCATCGAAGGAATTCATCACCTCGATGCCGAATACCTATAGCGCGCTGCTCAAGTCGATCATCGAAGCCACCGCGTACGCGCACAAGGCCGAGAACCGCAAGCAGATTGCGGAGGCCATCGCGCCCGCGAACTATTTGAACCAGCCGCAGATCGTGCTGGAACAGATTCTCACCGGCACCTTCGCCGACGGTCTTGGCAACGTCGTCAACCAGCCGAACCGCGTCGATTTCGATCCATTCCCCTGGCAGTCCTTTGCGATCTGGATCATGACGCAGATGAAGCGTTGGGGGCAACTCAAGGGCGACGTCGACTATGCCGGCATCGCGGCGCAAGTCTATCTCGCGACCGACGCCACCAGGCTGATGAAAGAGGCGGGGCTGACGCCGCCGACCACCACCACCAAGAGCTTTTCGGTGATGGGCAAGACCTTCGATCCGGCCAAGCCCGAGGATTATCTCGCCAGCTTCAAGATCAGGAAGGCTTCGTGATGGCGGGGGCGCAACTACACTTGCCGCTGTCGTCCCGGCGAAGGCCGGGACCCATACGCCGTGTCGTCTCGATTGGGCGTGATGTCAGCGACCTTCTTTCATCACCACTGCCGCGGAGTATGGGTCCCGGCCTTCGCCGGGACGACGTGTTGAGAGATTTCGCCCAATGACCTCCTCCCTTCGTGTCCGCGCGGCAATCGTGTCGATCGCGCTGTTCGCCGCGTTCCTCGGCATCTGGCACATTTCGACGCGCGGCACCGGCACCGTTGCCAACATGACGCCGGAATACGCCAAGCTGATGGGCCTGACCGCGACCGCCGGCAAGTCGGCGATGCCGGGACCGCTCGATGTCGGCGCCAAGCTGTGGGAGCACCTGAAGAGCCCGTTCTACGATAACGGGCCGAACGACAAGGGGCTCGGAATCCAGCTCGGCTATTCCATCGCCCGCGTCGCCCTTGGATATTTCCTGGCTGTGATCGTCGCGATACCGCTCGGCTTCCTGATCGGGATGTCGCCGCTGTTCAGCAAGGCGCTCGACCCGTTCATCCAGGTGCTGAAGCCGATCTCGCCGCTGGCCTGGATGCCGCTCGCGCTCTACACCATCAAGGATTCCAGCATTTCGGCGATCTTCGTGATCTTCATCTGCTCGGTATGGCCGATGCTGCTCAACACCAGCTTTGGCGTCGCGGCCGTACGCAAGGAATGGATCAACGTCGCCCGCACGCTGGAAGTTGGCACCGTCAGGCGCGCCTTCACGGTGATCCTGCCGGCGGCGGCGCCGACCATTCTCACGGGCATGCGGATCTCGATCGGCATCGCCTGGCTCGTGATCGTCGCGGCCGAGATGTTGGTCGGCGGCACCGGCATCGGCTACTTCGTCTGGAACGAATGGAACAATCTCTCGATCACCAATGTCATCATCGCCATTCTCCTGATCGGCATCGTCGGCATGCTGCTCGACCAGATCCTTGCGCGGTTCACGCGCATGGTCACGTTCCCGGAGTAGAGCGATGACCGACAAGTTCATCTCGATCGAAGGCATCGCGCGGCGTTATCCCGGCGCCGATGGCGGCCAGATCAGCGTGTTCGAGGACCTCTGGCTGTCGATGTCGCGCGGCGAGTTCGGCTGCGTGATCGGCCATTCCGGCTGCGGCAAGACCACGGTGCTGAACATTCTGGCCGGCCTCGACGAGCCCAGCGAGGGCGCCGTCATCGTCGACGGGCAGGCCATTGAGGGCACCAGCCTCGACCGCGCCGTGATCTTCCAGAGCCACGCGCTGCTGCCGTGGCGCACGGTGCTCGGCAATGTCTCCTATGCCGTCACCTCGAAATGGCGCGACTGGGACCGCGCCAAGGTGAAGGCGCATGCGCAGAAGTTCATCGATCTGGTCGGGCTGACCGGCTCCGAGCATAAGCGCCCGTCGGAATTGTCTGGCGGTATGAAGCAGCGTGTCGGCATCGCGCGGGCGCTTTCGATCACGCCAAAAATCATGCTGATGGACGAGCCATTCTCCGCGCTCGACGCGCTGACGCGCGGCACGCTGCAGGACGAGGTGCGCCGCATCTGCCTTGAGACCGGGCAGACCGCGTTCATGATCACGCATGACGTGGATGAAGCGATCTATCTCGCCGACAAGATTTTCCTGATGACCAACGGCCCCGGCGCAGTGCTCGCCGAGATCGTGGAAAATCCGCTGCCAAAGGATCGCGGCCGCATCGATCTGCACCGCCATCCCTATTACTACGCGCTGCGCAACCACATCGTCGATTTCCTGGTCAGCCGCAGCAAGACCTTTGCGGCCACGGTAACCAACCACGATCCGCGCAACGTGCCGATCGTGCGGCCGGGCCTGAGCGAGCCGACCATCGTCGCGTCACCGAAAATGATCGAGACCAGCCCGGCTCAGACGATCGCCCGTTAACATTCACCAGGAGACGAGACATGAAACGCGAAGACCTCACCGAAAAGCTGCTCGACATCAAGCGCGAGAAGGGTTGGAGCTGGAAGCACATCTGCGAACAGATCGGCGGCTATTCCGAGGTGCTGATCGTCGGCGCCATCCTCGGCCAGATGAAGCTGACAAAACCGCAGGCGGCGAACGCCGGCGAACTGTTCGGGCTGTCGAAGTCGGAAGTAGCGATGCTGAACGAAGTGCCGATGCGCGGCACCGGCACGCCGATGCCGCCGACCGATCCCCTGATCTATCGCTTCTACGAAATGGTGCTGGTCAACGGCCCGGCGTGGAAGGCGCTGATCGAGGAGGAATTCGGCGACGGCATCATGTCGGCGATCGACTTCGACATGGCGATGGAGCGCGTTGCCAATCCGAAGGGCGACCGCGTCAAGATCACGATGTCCGGAAAATTCCTGCCGTATAAATATTACGGCGCTAGCGGCAACGTGCCGGAGTATGGGTTCAAGGAGGGGTGACGCACTCTCCGCCGTCATTGCGAGGAGCAACGCGACGAAGCAATCCATCTTTCCCCGTGCGGAGGAATGGATTGCTTCGCTTCGCTCTCAGGCACAAACGCTACGCGTTTGTTGCCGACAATGACGGGGATGGACCGGTTACTTAAACGCCGCCCTGACTTCCTTGACCGGCGCCATGTCGCGCACATAGGTGAATGCGCCCTGGTCTTTCATTTCGCGGGCGCATTTGAGGAAGGCGGCGAGCGCCACGCGCGCCATCGCGCCGCCGACGCTGATGCGCTTGACGCCGGCGGCGGCAATCTGCGGCACGGTCAATGTCGGATCGGCAAAACCCATCACCAGGTTGAAGGGTTTTCCGACCGAGGACACGACGGTGCGGATGGTGTCGATGTCGTGCACGCCGGGCGAATACAGCACGTCAGCGCCGGCGGCCTCGAACGCCTGCAAGCGCTTGATGGTGTCGTCGAGATCATTATGGCCATACAGCAGGTTCTCGGCCCGCGCGGTCAGCGTGAACGGAAACGGCAGCGCGCGGGCGGCTTCGACCGCCGCATGCACCCGCTCGACCGCGAGCGCGAAATCGTAAATCGGCCGCCGGGGATCGCCGGTTGAATCCTCGATCGAGCCGCCGACCACGCCGGCTTCGGCCGCGCGCGCGATGGCTTTGGCGGCGGTTTTCGGGTCATCCGCGCCGCAATTCTCCAGATCCGCATTGACCGGCAGGTTGGTCGCATCAGCAATGGCGCGGCAATTCTCGATAATGGCGTCGAGGCTGACGGTGGCGCTGCCGAGCGTGTTGGCAAGCCCGAGGCTGGTGGTCGCGAGCGCCTCAAAACCCATTGCCGCAAGCAGCTTGGCAGTGCCGGCGTCCCATGGGTTGGGGATGATGAAGGCGCCGGGCCGCGCGTGCAGGGTGCGGAACAGTTCGGCTTTTTCCATCTGGCTGCGCATCGGTCGTTTCCCTCAACCGGTTGCTTCGCGGCCAAACATAGGAGGCTTCCTCCCATCAGCCTAATTTGTTATTTCTCTTCATATCATCAGCTTTTTGCATGGACCGGAAAATGGACAGCGACGCGCTCAGCACCTTCCTGACGGTTTACCGCCGCGGTGGAATCTCGAGCGCCGCCAAGGCGCTGCACCGTTCGCAGCCGGCGATATCCCGGCGCATCGCGCTCCTGGAGCAGGAACTCGGCATGCCCTTGTTCGAGCGGATCGCAGGACGGACGATGCTGAGCGATGCGGGGCGGGTGATGGTGCCGTACGCAGAGCGAGCGGTCGCCGCCGCGCAGGATGCGGAGAATGCCGTGCGCGCACTGGCGCGGCCGGATTCGGGACCGGTCGCGCTCGCCGTGGTCGGCACGCTGGCGGGCGGCAGGCTGTCGGAAATCCTCAAGCGCTTTGCGGCGGAATATCCCGGTGTCGAACTGAGCCTGCGCACGGCAACCAGCGCGGAGGTCAGCGATCTGATCCGGCGCGGCGAGGCCACCATCGGGCTGCGCTACGACCGCGATCGCTCGCGCGATCTCGATTGCGAGTTATTGCTCGCCGAACGGCTTCAGGTCGTTTGCGCGGCCGATCATCCGCGCGCCGGCCGGCGGGTCGCGAAACTGGCCGATTTGCGCGGCGAACGCTGGATCGCGTTTCCGGTACTGCCGCAGCGGCGCGAGATCACGGCGTCACAC
Source organism: Bradyrhizobium sp. AUGA SZCCT0222 (assembly GCF_018130205.1). Classification (NCBI taxonomy): domain Bacteria; kingdom Pseudomonadati; phylum Pseudomonadota; class Alphaproteobacteria; order Hyphomicrobiales; family Nitrobacteraceae; genus Bradyrhizobium; species Bradyrhizobium sp. AUGA SZCCT0222. The sequence continues at coordinate 25,984 of NZ_JAFCLX010000017.1, read as the reverse complement.
GTGTTCGCGCTGTTTCAAACCCATGGATTGGGGGAGGTCGGCTGGACGCCGGTCGACAGCCTCACCGCGCAGAAGCGTCTGGTCGAGGCCGGCCTTGGCATCGCATTGCTCTCGGAGAGCAACGCTGCGGAAGAACTGAAATACGGCTCGATCGCGACCATCCGCGTCGGCGATCTCAAAGCAAGCCAGGACGTCGTGACGGTGACCCGCCGCGGCGGCTTTCTCAGCGCGGCGTCGCGGCGGGTCTTGGAGATTATTCGGGCGGAATACGGCGGGGTGAAAGCGTTGAAGCGATAATTCAAGCCGTCATTCCGGGATGGTCCGTTAGGACCAGACCCGGAATCTCGAGATTCCCCAATTGCGCATCTGAGGGGCGGTGCTTTCGCACCGCCCCGGGGAATGACGCCAGCTTTACGTCCCCGCCTTCACCTGGGCGACGGCGGTCGCCATCAGCTCGTCCATCTTGGCGCGGAGTTCCTGCTCGGTGAGGGCAACGCCCTTGGCCTTGATATCGGCCATAACCTTGCGAAGGACGTCGGAATCGCCGGCTTCCTCGAAATCGGCGGCGACCACCTCCTTGGCGTAGGCAGTGGCGGCGTCGCCGGTAATTCCGAGCTTTTCTGCGACCCAGGTTCCGAGCAACCGGTTACGGCGCGCCTCTGCCTTGAACTTCTGATCCGCATCGAGAGCGAATTTCTTCTCGAAACCTTCTTCGCGCTTGTCGAAAGTGCTCATATTTGAGTTCCAATCCCTGCCAGATGCACGCGGGGGCCGCGTTGTGGCGACCCCGTCGCCTACCTAGATAGAGGGGGCGAATCGGCAAAACAACGGGCCGTTAAGCCGCAGTCTACAGGTATAAGTTGGGCCCAATTGGGCCGTGTCGATTGTGCTGGATAGGCCAATCGGATAGGTTGCCAACAGGCTTGGTTCTTGTTCTGTTTCCAGATGGTTAAGATCAGGTTCCTGGCCTTCACGGCAGCTCCGTCGTGGTCGTAAACCCTTGTCATCCGGAGCACACCAAATTCATGGATTTCAACAAAACACGGTACATCCCTATGAGCCGTCGACGCCGTATTTATGAAGGCAAGGCCAAGGTCCTGTATGAAGGTCCGGAGCCGGGAACCCTGATCCAGCACTTCAAGGACGATGCGACCGCGTTCAATGCCAAGAAACATCAGGTGATCGAGGGCAAGGGTGTCCTCAACAACCGGATTTCGGAGTACCTGTTTCAGCACCTCAACGACATCGGGGTGCCGACCCATTTCATCCGCCGCCTCAACATGCGCGAGCAGCTGATTCGCGAGGTCGAGATTGTGCCGCTGGAGGTGGTGGTGCGGAACGTGGCGGCGGGATCGCTGTCGCAGCGCCTCGGCATTGAGGAAGGCACCCAGCTGCCGCGCTCGATCATCGAGTTTTATTACAAGAACGACCAGCTCAACGACCCGATGGTCTCCGAAGAGCACATCACCGCATTCGGCTGGGCGACGCCGCAGGAAATCGACGACATCATGGCGCTCGCCATCCGCGTCAACGACTTCCTGACCGGGCTGTTTCTGGGCATCGGCATCCGTCTGGTCGATTTCAAGATGGAATGCGGCCGCCTGTTCGAGAACGAGATGATGCGGATCATCGTCGCCGACGAGATCTCGCCCGACTCATGCCGGCTGTGGGACATCAAGTCGAACGAGAAGCTCGACAAGGATCGTTTCCGCAGGGATCTCGGTGGTCTCCTGGAGGCCTATACCGAGGTCGCAAAACGTCTGGGTATCCTGATGGAGAACGAGCGGCCGGCGGGTACGGGTCCGGTGCTGGTGAAGAGCTGATCGGTCACCTCATCCTGAGGTGCTCGCCGGCTTCGGCGAGCCTCGAAGGATGGAGATGAAATACAAGGTCGTCCTTCGAGGCTCGGGCTTCGCCCCCCGCACCTCAGGGTGACGTCCTGAATATTGGGCCAAGAATATGAAAGCACGTGTTACCGTTACCCTGAAGTCCGGCATTCTCGATCCGCAGGGCAAGGCCATCGAAGGCGCGCTGAAATCGCTCGGCGTCGACGGCGTCGCCAGTGTCCGTCAGGGCAAGGTGTTCGACATCGAGCTATCAGGCTCGGACAAGGCCAAGGCCGAGGCGGCGTTGAAAGACGCCGCCGACAAGCTGCTGGCGAACACCGTGATCGAGAATTATCGGGTCGAACTGCTCTAGGCGCTCTCCATGAAATCAGCCGTTCTCGTCTTCCCTGGCATCAATCGCGAGCGCGACATGGCGCGCGCACTCAAACTCGCGTCGGGCAACGAGGCCGCGATGGTCTGGCATGCCGAGACCGCGCTGCCCAAGGGCACCGATCTCGTGGTGGTACCCGGCGGGTTTTCCTACGGCGACTATCTGCGCTGCGGCGCCATTGCGGCGCGTGCGCCGGTCATGGACGCGGTGCGGGATTTTGCGGCCAGTGGCGGCCTCGTGCTCGGCGTCTGCAACGGTTTTCAGATCCTCTGCGAAGCCGGGCTGCTTCCCGGCGTATTGATGCGCAACGCGCGGCTGAAATTCATCTGCAAGGATGTGCACCTGCGCGTCGAACGCTCCGACACGCCGTTCACACGCGGCTACAATGCAGGCCAGGTCATCCGCGTGCCGGTCGCGCATGGCGAAGGCAATTACGAGGCCGATGAAGAGACGGTGAAACGGCTCGAAGGCGAGGGGCGGGTGCTCTACCGCTATTGCTCGGCCGACGGCGTGGTCGACGAGAACTCAAACATCAATGGTGCCGCGGAATCGATCGCCGGCATCGTCAGCGAGCGCGGCAATGTGCTCGGCATGATGCCGCATCCGGAAAACCACGTCGAAGACATCATGGGCTGCACCGACGGTCGCGGGCTGTTCGCCGGCCTCGTGGCGCATTTGGAAAAAGCCGCGTGATTGCCGATAGCGTTTTCAGGCGAAGCGGGAACCGGTTCGCGTGAAGAAAACGCGTCACAGTAAAATGACGAAGTGGCTGCTGGCGGTCATTGCGTCGCTGTCTTTCGTCACGAGCGCCCACGCGCAGGATTATCCAAAACGTCCCGTCACGATGATCGTGCCGTTTGCGGCCGGCGGCACTTCGGACGTGATCGCGCGCGTGGTTGCCGAAGAGATGGCCAAGCCACTCGGACAGCCGATCGTGATCGAGAATATCGTGGGCGCCGGCGGCTCGATCGCGCTGGCGCGGGCGGCGCGCGCTGAAGCCGATGGTTACACCATCGCGATCGGCAATGCCGGCACCAGCGCAGCGACCTATACGATCTATCCGAAACTGTCGTTCACGCCGGACTCCTTCGTGCCGATTGCGATGGTGGCGAAGACCTTCGGCATCGTCGCGCTGCGCAAGGATTTCCCGGCGAAGAATCTTCAGGAATTCATCGCCCACGCGAAGAAAAATCCCGGCAAGATCAATCTCGGACATGCCGGCGTCGGCTCGTCGAATTTCCTGATCTGCAAGAGCTTTGCGCAGGCCGCCGGCATCGATGTCACGCTGGTCGGCTATCGTGGCGCGGCGCCCGCGCTGACGGACGCGATCGGCGGCCAGATCGACGGCGTCTGCGATGCCGCAGCTTCCGTGTCGCAGGCGATCGACGACAAGCTCGTCAGGGCAATGGTGGTCGGCTCGACGGTGCGGCTCGCGACCTTGCCGGAACTGCCGACGTCCGCGGAAGCGGGGCTTCCCGAATTCGAGGCGCAGGGTTGGAACGGCCTGTTCGCCCCAAAAGGCACGCCGCCGGCGATCATCGCGAAATTGAATGCCGCGGCGAAGAGCGCGGTGGAGAGCGATGCCGTCAAGAAGCGCTTTCACGATCTCTCGACCGTTGCCCCCGATGCCAATGAGCACACCCCCGAAGTGCTGCAGCAGCTCGTGACGCGCGACGTCGAGAAGTACCGTAAGCTGCTGGAAGAGAAGAAGTAGCGCGCCACTACGACACCCATACGATAAGCGGCTTGTCGTGGACTACCGCTTCCGGAATCGCCACGGGATAACCGAGGCATAACACCGCAACCGGCGCCAGCGTGGCCGGAATTCCCAGCTCCTTCCTTACCTCTGGCGTGCTGAGCCAGAGCATCGGCGAGCCGACCCAGCACGTTCCCAATCCGCGCGCATGCGCTGACAGCATCAGGTTCTGACCGGCGCGGCAACAATCTCCTACCGGTCCGGAAATGATGACGACGACCGGCGCGTCCCAGAAGATCTTGAAGCCGGGCCGTTCGATCCAGTCCCAGCCGGGTTCGTCGGGATGATGGTCTCTCGCATAGTCCATCGCGCGCGCGCCACAGGCCGCGATGCGCTCGACGCCCTGCAGGACATTGAAAGCCCAGGGGACCTGACCGCGAAACGGCGGCGGCGCCTGTGCGGCATCCTCAATCACGCTTTCGATCAGCTCGGGCTCAACTGGTTTGGGATCATAGGAGCGCACCGACCGGCGCCCGTGGATCGCTGCAATGACGTCCATCTCGCTCTCCCCGGTCTCGATATTTCCGCGGAGCATACGCGAATTCTGAGGCCCAATCTGCGGGCACGGGCTTCCAGCCATTCCGCCGCGAACGTGTCCGGCTGGCCTGAAATTTGCTCCTGCATCCTCTGGCTACCCGCTGAACGCGGACTTTCCGATCGTCGGACGGAGGATTGTCATGCTCATCAAGCTTTCCCGTACCTTTGCGCTTGCGGCCGCTTTGCTGTCGTACCAACCGGCGATAGCCGAAACTGCGCTGCGCATCGCGATGACGGCGTCCGATATCCCGACCGCAACGGGAATGCCAAATAATGGCTTCGAAGGCATGCGCTTTATGGGGTATCCGATCTTTGAAGGGCTGGTGCTGTGGGATTTGACCAGAACCGACCGGTTGGCGACCCTGCGGCCCGGGCTCGCGGAGAAATGGGAGCAGGACCCAGCCGATAACAAGACGTGGATCTTCCATCTGCGCCGCGGCGTGAAATTCCACGACGGCACCGATTTCAATGCGGATGCCGTGATCTGGAACCTTGATCGCTATTTCAACAATAGCAGCCCACAATTTGAGCCGCCAAGCTCGGCAATTTCGCGGGCCCGCGTCCCTATCATGGGCAGCTACAAGAAGGTCGATGGCGACACCGTCGCCATCACCACGACCAAGCCGGCGTCTTACTTTCCCTATATGGCGGTTTACCTTCTGTTCACGTCGCCTACGTCGTTCGAGAAGGCCGGCCGGGAGTGGGCCAAGGTCGCGACGTTGCCCGCTGCAGGCACCGGTCCATTCCGCATCACCAAGGTCGTGCCACGGCAGGAAGCCAATCTCGCCCGCTGGGATAAATACTGGGACCCCAGCCGGATGGCGAAGGTCGACAACGTCGTGCTGATGCCGATCCCCGAAGCGAATTCGCGGCTGGCTGCGTTGCGCGCCGGCCAGGTCGACTGGATCGAAGTGCCGCCGCCCGATGGTCTCGCCTCACTGAAATCGGCGGGCTTCACCATCACGACCGGCTCATATCCGCATGTCTGGCCCTGGTTCTACAACATCGGCGCGACCAACAGCCCTTTCAAGGACGTCAGGGTTCGCCAGGCTCTAAACTATTGCATCGATCGTGAAGGGCTGGTGTCGCTTCTCAACGGGACCGCGGAGCCGTCGGTAGGCTGGCTCAAGGCCAGCGATCCCGATTTCGGAAGCCCGGTCAACCGCTACAAGTTCGACGCGGCCAAAGGCAAAGCCCTGCTTGCCGAAGCGGGATACACACCGGCGAAACCGTTATCGTTCAAGGCGCTGATCTCGAATTCCGGTTCGGGCCAAATGTTGCCTTTGCCGATGAACGAATTCCTGCAGCAGAACCTCAAAGAAAATTGCGGGGTGAATGTGGAAGTCGGCGTGATCGAATGGCAGGTTTTGTTGACGGCGGCCCGAGCCACACCCGATCATGCAAGCCTGCAGGGGGCGATGGTGCTCAACATCAGCTCGCCATCGTCAGATGCCGGTGTCATGGCGCGTTACTTTGCGGCGGCCAATTTTTCGCCGAACGGATTCAATTTTGAGCAATGGAAGGACGATGATTTCGAGGATGCGCTCAAGACGATTTCCGAGGCGACTGATCCGAAAGCCATCTCGGCCGCCTATCGCAAGGCGCACGAACGCATCGTCGATAATCCTCCCTGGCTTTTCATCGTCCACGATCTTAACCCGCGTGCGATGAGCCCGAAGGTCAAGGGTTTCGTCTCGCCGCAGTCGTGGTTCGTCGATCTCACCCTGGTCAATTTGCAGTAGAGAAGCGTCCGGTTCATTGCCCGCGCCAACGTGCCGAGCGCAGCCTTCTACCGGCCGCGCAACCGGTCGATCCACTTGCCATAGCGATCGCCGGGAATGGTCATGGCGGCGACGCCGGCCATCACCAGTACCAGTCCAAGCGCCAGATTCGCCGGCACGGATTCGCCGAGCAGCAGCACCGAGAGACCGACGCCGATCGGTATGCGCAGATAACCTTGCGCGTTGGTGGTAAGCGTGCCGAGCCGGCTCAGGCACATATAAAACAGCATCAGCCCGAACGCGCTCGAGAAGATGCCCATTGCGACGGTCGCCGCCAGGGCTTCCGCCGTCGGCTGCAAGGTCCAGGGGTGATCGACGATCAGCGATGCCGGCAGCAGCACGAAGCCGCCGAACAGCAGTGAGCCCGCCGCCACCACCATCGGATCGTAGTCGGTCAGCCGCAGCCCGAAGATGGTGGCGCAGGCAAAGGAGAGGGTGGCGACAAGGATGACGATTTCGGCGAACACGTCCTTGCTGAGACCACCGAGCGCGTCGAGCCCGATGATCGCGGCCGTTCCGGCGAGGCCGAGGATGGCGCCAACCAGCTTCAACAGCGTCGCCGGCTCGTGCCGCGTGATGCCCCAGGTGATCAGGAAGGCAAAAATAGGCGTCGTCGAGGCCAGCACCACGGCGCTGGATGCCGGCACATATTGCTGCGCCCAGGTGATCATCAAAAACGGGATGGTCGAGTTGATGCTCTGCTGGAAGGCGAACAGCTTCCAGGCCTTGGCATCGATCGGGAGACGCAATCCGCGCGCGTACAGGACGACGAGAAGGAATGCGGCCGCGATCAGCGAACGGGCCGAGATGAAGGTGATCGGCGGGATCGAGCCGAGGCCGATCTTGGTCAGCGGATAGGTCGAACTCCAGCAGCACGCCAGCGCCAGCAGCAAGGCATAATCGCGCCAGCTGTGCTTCCCCGGGGGAATGCTAGGTGGCAACGGCGCCTGCGTCCGTCGGTGGCTTCCGCTTTACCCGCTTGATGGTGCCGGAAAAGGTGAACAGCGACCGCTCGCCTGATTTCAGCACCCCGCGCAGGAAGATCAGGGAGCCGCCGGCGCGGGTGATCTCGCCCTCGCATTCGATCAGTTCGCCTTCGTGTGCCGCATCGAGGAATTCGCAGCCAAATGCGACCGTCACTCCCGACCCCTGCAGCACCGGCGAGGCCAAGGCGAACAGGCAGTAATCCGCAAAGGTCATGAAGCAGCCGCCATGGACGTTGCGCTGGCCGTTGAGGTGTTTTTTCTCGACTCGGAAGGCGCAGCGGACCCGGCCGTCTTCCTCCACCCGGTGCCAGAACGGCCCGCTATTGGTCTCGAAATTGTCACGGGTCCAGGTGCGCCAGCCGGCGAATTCGCCCTCGGTTTCAACGTACAGGTCGGGACGTTTGACGAAGGGGGTCGTGGAGAGGTCATTCACGAAATGGGGCCTTCCTTTGCGGGTTTAAGCCCTTAAATCCGATCCAGGCGTGATGTGCAAACGCCGATCCCGGCTGGCCTGCCGTAAAGCTCTGGACAGGGCGGAAATGCGTCCTAAAAGGCCTTTTCGCAGCCCCCCGATCTTCCTATTAAGGGACCCATGAACGAGCCCCAGATCACCCCCGAACTCGTCGCCAGCCATGGTCTCAAGCCGGACGAGTATGAGCGCATCCTCAAGCTGATCGGCCGGGTGCCGAGTTTCACCGAACTCGGGATTTTTTCCGCGATGTGGAACGAGCACTGCTCGTACAAATCCTCGCGCATCCATCTGCGCGGACTGCCGACCAAGGCGCCCTGGGTGATCCAAGGCCCGGGCGAGAACGCCGGGGTGATCGACATCGGCGACGGCCAGGCGGTCGTGTTCAAGATGGAGAGCCACAACCACCCGAGCTATATCGAGCCCTATCAGGGCGCGACCACCGGGGTCGGAGGCATTTTGCGTGACGTGTTCACGATGGGCGCGCGCCCGATCGCGTGCCTCAATGCGCTCTCGTTTGGCGCGCCGGAGCATCCCAAGACCCGGCATCTGGTGTCGGGCGTGGTCGCCGGCGTCGGCGGTTACGGCAATTCGTTCGGCGTGCCGACGGTTGGCGGGCAGGTGCGTTTCCACACCCGCTATGACGGCAACATTCTGGTCAACGCGATGGCCGTCGGCCTCGCCGACACCGACAAGATCTTCTACGCCGCGGCCTCCGGCGTGAACATGCCGATCGTCTATTTGGGATCCAAGACCGGCCGCGACGGCATTCACGGCGCGTCGATGGCGTCGGCCGAATTCGATGATGATTCCGCCGAGAAGCGCCCGACCGTGCAGGTCGGCGATCCCTTCGCGGAAAAGCTGCTGCTGGAAGCCTGCCTCGAAATCATGGAAGCCGATTGCGTGATCGCGATCCAGGACATGGGCGCGGCCGGGCTGACCTGTTCGGCGGTCGAGATGGGCGCCAAGGGCGATCTCGGCGTCGATCTCAATCTCGATGCCGTGCCGACGCGCGAAACCGGCATGAGCGCCTATGAGATGATGCTCTCGGAAAGCCAGGAGCGCATGCTCATGGTGCTGAAGCCCGAGAAGGAACAAGAGGCCGAGGCGATCTTCCGCAAATGGGGGCTCGATTTCGCCGTCGTCGGCTACACCACGCCGAGCAAGCGTTTTGTGGTGAAGCATGGCGGCGACGTCATGGCCGATTTGCCGATCAAGGAATTGGGAGACGAGGCGCCGCTGTACGACCGGCCGCATGTCGCATCCGCATTGTTGCCGGTGGTGCGCGCGCAGGACGTCAAGCCGCCGATCGGCATTTCGGCCGCGCTGGAAAAGCTGATAGCGACGCCCGAACTGTGCTCGCGGCGCTGGGTCTGGGAGCAGTACGACCACGTCATCCTCGGCAATACGGTGCAGCGCCCGGGTGGCGACGCCGCCGTCGTGCGGGTGCAGGACGGACCAAAGGGGCTTGCGCTCACGGTCGACGTAACGCCGCGTTATTGCGAGGCTGATCCGTTCGAAGGCGGCAAGCAGGCGGTGGCCGAGGCCTGGCGCAACATCACGGCGGTCGGCGGACGGCCGCTCGCGATCACCGACAATCTGAATTTCGGCAATCCGGAACGGCCCGAGATCATGGGTCAGTTCGTCGGCTGCCTGAAGGGTATTGCGGAAGCCTGTCGTTCGCTCGACTTCCCCGTCGTGTCCGGCAACGTCTCGCTCTACAACGAGACCAACGGCCGCGGCATTCTGCCGACGCCCTCGATCGGCGGCGTCGGGCTGCTCGACGATTTCACCAAGTCCACGACGCTCGCCTTCAAGGCGGCAGGCGAGGCGATCCTCTTGATCGGTGACACCCAGGGCTGGCTCGGTCAGTCCGTCTATTTGCGCGATGTCTGCGGCCGCGAAGAGGGCGCGCCGCCACCGGTGGACCTCGCCGCCGAAAAGCGCAATGGCGACGTGGTGCGCGGCATGATCCACGCCGGCACCGCAACCGCGGTGCATGATGTTTCCGACGGCGGACTCCTGATCGCGCTCGCGGAGATGGCGATTGCGAGCGGCATCGGCGCGCAATTGCTGGCGGCACCGGCCTCGATCGTGCCGCACGGCTACTGGTTCGGCGAAGACCAGGCACGCTACATCGTGACGGTGCCGGCGGCCGATGCCGGACTGGTGCTGGCGAAGATGAAGGGCGCCGGGGTGCCCTGCGCGCGGATCGGCACCACCGGTGGTGATGCAATTGCGGTGGCCGGTGAAGCACCGGTCGCGGTGACGTCGCTCAATACGGCGTTCGAAAGCTGGCTCCCGGCTTATATGAGCGGCAAGGCGTCTTAGCGCCGCTCTTTCCACGTCATTGCGAGGAAGCGAAGCAATCCATTTCGCCGCTCGCCGAGAGATGGATTGCTTCGTCGCTGCGCTCCTCGCAATGACGGTGTTGAGCGACCTGTTGCTACAACACCCGCTTCGCGCCCGGAATCTGCCGCAGCGCGCGCGTCAGCGCCCAGCTGAACGCGACCGTCAATACGAATCCGATGGGGGCTTTCACGGTCGCAGGCATATTGTAATCGAACAGCCAATACTGCAGCCACAGCGCGATCGGATAGTGCACCAGGAACATGCCGTAGGCGTCGCCCTGCATCGGATCGAGGACGCTCTTGCCGGAGTGGGCGAACCGCAGGAAATAGGCCAGGATCAGGAACAGGATGGCCACGCTGAAGACGGTGAAGCAGATAGCATAGGCCCCTTCATACCAGTCGGGCAGGTCTGCTGGATTCCCCAGGTTTTCGCGCTTGATGGAGATCAGCACCCACATGAGGTAATACGGAACGATCGCCAGGATCATCCAGTCCCAGCTGACCTTCGCCATCCGGCCGTCAGCCGCGAGCAGCCCGCGGTCCATCATCGCAACGCCGATGCCGGCGCCGAAAAAGAAGTAGGTTGCGTAGAGCATCACGCGCCCGTGCTGGACGGAAAACGGCCCGAACTCGAACCAGCTGCCTGCTCCGTAGTAAATCCGCCCGGGAATGTAGAACGCAGCGGTGACGGCAAGCATGACCGCAAAGAACACCGCAGGCCGGCGGCGGCCGTGCAGCGAGAGGCGATTGATCGGATCGAGCAGGTTGGGTGACAGCCGATACAGCAGGCAGGCAACCAGGTCGAAGCCGAGCAAGACCCAAAGGAACCAGATCGGTCCGCTCGGCCAGGGTCCGACGGTGACGGTTTTCCACCAGAATGAAGCGAAGCTGACCTCGGGATGCTGACGCAGGGAAATGGCGTAATAGGCGATCGGAATGACGGTCAGCGCGCAGATCGCGAATGGCAGGGCGAGCCGAAACAGGCGATCCTGCAAATAATTCAGCGGTCCCTTTCGCGCAATGCCGGACCATGCGAACAGGCCAGACAGGAAAAAGAACATCGCCATGAAGAAACTGTCGGTGGCGAGCACGATCATGTCGAAGCCGAAGAATGACTTCGGGTCGGTGTGACCGTAGTAGGTATACGGGATGACGGCGTGGTGCAGCAGCACCACCAGCGTCAGGAAGGTGCGGGCGCGATCAAGCGAAAGATTTCGCGTTTTGACTTTCGGGACCGTCTGAACGTCGGCATGGCCCACGGTGGAAATCGATGTCATGCGCCCCTCCCGGCCAGGCTGTTTGCTCGGAGTGTTGCAGCCTGGAACCCGATTCAGCAAGGGCTATCGTCAAACCTCGCAGCGCGGCATCGTCGCTCATTCGGTAAAAGTGTCGCGAACATGTGGCTGAAGACGACCAGTAATTTCGTCACGTGGCAAGAGTGCGAAGCGCGGCCTCGCGACGGATGCACCCGAGCATCCGCACCCCGCCAAGCCGGATCAGGCCATCAGACGACTTCCTCGATCTTCACCTTGTCCGGATAGAACGCCAGATGACCGGCGATCTCTGCCATCGCCGGGAACGGCGTCTCATAGGTCCAGATCGAGTTCTCCAGTGTCTTGCCGTCGGCGTTGATGCTGAAATAATTCGCGTCCCCCTTATAGGGACAATGCGTTGTCCGCTCGGTGCGGGCCAACAGCGCCATATTGACGTCGCTGCGCGGCACATATTGCACCGCCGGATAGCTCGCCTCCTTGAGAGTGAGGGCCTGGGTGGTGTCGGCGATGACCACGCCGCCGGCCGAAACCCGGACGCGCTTGGGATTGGCCGCAATCGTGATCGGATGGTCGGGACCGGGAAGTTTCATGGTTCTTTGCCTCTTTTTGGGTCAGCCGGATGTGACCGGACGCCTCAACCTGAAAGGTTTAAAAGGTTTGAACCCGGGATATAGTGCCGGGCGGGATGACCTAGAAGGGCGTACGCGCTAGGTTCGGCCGTCACGGTCGCGAGAGCTGGCCGTGATTCGCAACATCTGATGGAGACATGCTGGAATGCCGATGGACGCCCACGATATCGAATCGATGATCAAGGCAGCCATACCCGATGCCGAGGTGACGATCCGCGATCTGGCCGGCGACGGCGACCACTACGCCGCGACCGTGATTTCAGAGTCCTTCCGCGGCAAGTCGAGGGTCCAGCAACACCAGATCGTCTACCAGTCGCTCAAGGGACAAATGGGCGGCGTGCTGCACGCGCTGGCGCTGCAAACCGGGGTGCCTGGCGGACCTGGGGTGCCGGAAGGCTAGTTGAACCAGCGGGGCGCGCCGATGACGGCGGATGCACACGGTGCGCTGTTCCGACCGATCGTGCCGAACCAGCACAGCCGGGTGACCTACGCCGAGCTGTTCTTCGACCTCGTCTTCGTCTTTGCGGTCACCCAGATCTCGCACAGCCTGCTCGGCCATTTCACGCCATCAGGCGCGCTGCAGGTCACGATGCTGTTCCTCGCGGTCTGGTGGGTGTGGGTCTACACCTCCTGGATCACCAACTGGCTCAATCCCGAAAAGACCCCGGTCCGGCTGCTGCTGTTTGCGCTGACGCTCGGCGGGCTCGTGCTCTCCACCTCGATCCCGAAGGCGTTTGACGACCGCGGGCTGTGGTTCGCGTTGGCCTATGCCGCGATGCAGGTCGGCAAGACCGTGTTCCTGTGGGTCGCGACGCCACCGTCGCGTCCCCTGGCGCGGATGAATGCGATCCGCATCACGTCGTGGCTGGCGTTGTCGGCGGTGTTCTGGATCGCGGGTGGCTTTGCGAAGGGCGAAACCCGGCTGGTGCTGTGGGGGATCGCGCTCGTCATCGAATATCTGTCGCCGGCGGTGCGGTTCTGGATACCCCGGTACGGCGCGTCTTCGGTCGCCGATTGGGTGATCGAGGGCGGCCACATGGCCGAACGCTGCGCGGGGTTCATCATCATCGCGCTCGGCGAATCCATCATCGTGACGGGTGTTACTTTTGCCGAGCTGACCTGGACGATCGAAAACGTCGCGGCCTTCGTGTCAGCCTTTGTCGGCACCCTGGCGATGTGGTGGATCTACTTCAACAAGGGCGCCGAAGCGGGATCCGAGGAGATTTCAAAATCGAGCGAACCGGGGCGGCTGGCGCGGCTCGCCTATACTTACCTGCACATGCCGATCGTGGCCGGGATTATCGTCACGGCAGTGGCCGACGAACTCGTGCTGAAGCACCCGGGCGGTCATTCCGATCTCAGGACGGTCCTGAGCGCGACCGGCGGACCGCTGCTGTTCCTGATCGGGACGATCCTGTTCAAGCACAGTTTTCGCGGCTTTCTGCAGCTCTCGCACGGTGTCGGTATTATCGTGCTGTGCGGGCTGGCCTGGTTCGCGCACGACCTGTCGCCGCTATCGCTCTCGTTGCTCACGACCGCGATCATGGTGGTGGTCGCGGTGTGGGAATCAATCTCGCTCAGGTCCGACACGCCGGAGTAACGGCGTGTGCCGGTCGCGTGACCGGCACGCCATCGCGAACTGCAAGCACTACTTCTGGGCGACGAGGTTCTTCAGGACGAGGTCGGACAACTGGACCACAAGGGCACGAAGCCTGACATTTTCCTCGATCAGCGACGCCAGCGCGGCGCTCACGTCGGAATCGGGTCCCTCGTCTTCATCGTCGAGCGCCGATGAAGGTCCGAAGCGGTGCTTCTGGTTCCCGGACGTCGGATACGCATTCCCCATAACTAGATCCCCTGGCACGAACTCACCCCAGCCAAGTCGTATGCGCAGGATTGGCTGAGTCGGCGTCAAAATTTGGACATTTCGAAGGGGAAACGACAGCGCTGCTGCAGCGAATTGCTGGCGTAGATTGCCGAAATTGCAAATTTGTTAAGCATTTGCTTTCATACGGACTACGAAGGTGCAGGTAGCGCGGCGGCGCGGACACCTTTTTTTGCAAGTTAAATCTGACCAGCGCGGTCAACTCAGTTCCCACGGCATGCCCGTGGCCGAGAACGCGCGCCGATGAAACAAAGCGAAGCACGTGCCCTGATACTCCAGCAGTGGGATGACTGGATACTGACGCACGCGATCGATCCTGGCGGACCCACCGGCAAGGACTCGCTGCGATTCTTCTACGAGCTGCAGGACGACGGGTCGCCGCTGTTGGATTTCCAATCTCGCGGGCAGGACAAATGGCGCATCATTCACGGCTGGCTGCTCGGCGCCGGGCGATTGTCCGATCATTGGATGATGCCTTCGCCACGAATCATACCCACGCGCAAGCCGCGGTCGGCGCGCGGCAAGTCCGGGGCGAAAACGTGAATCGGCCTCAGCTTGAAGCCGCCAGCGCGTGAACCGAGAACATCCCGCCCTTGTCGGTCCAGGATTCCCGCACCTTCCAGCCCGCCCCACGCGCCAGTGCGGTGAAACGCTCGAAGCTGTACTTGTAGCTATTCTCCGTATGGATGCTCTCGCCGGGACGGAACGAGAAATTGTGCCCGAGCACGCGCACGTTCTGCGCCTTGCGGCTGATCAGGTGCATTTCGATGCGATGGCGGTCGCGATTGTAGATCGAGCGATGGGTGAAGGCGGAGAGGTCGAAATTGCCGCCGAGCTCGCGGTTGATGCGCACCAGCACATTGAGATTGAAGCGCGCGGTGACACCAGCTGAATCATTGTAGGCGTCATAGAGCACGCGCTCATCCTTCTCGAGGTCGACGCCGATGATCATCTGCGCGCCGTCGCCGAGGATCTCGCGGGCGGTGCGCAGGAAGGCGCTGGCTTCATGCGGCTCGAAATTGCCGAGCGTCGATCCCGGAAAGAAGCCGAGCTTCGGCATGTTGGCGATCTCGGCCGGCAGCGCAAACGGTGCAGTGAAATCGGCGGCCACCGGATAGACGTTGAGACCGGGGGAGTCCTTGCGCAGGGCATCGGCCTGCGCCTTGAGAAAGTCGCCGGATATATCAACCGGGACGTAGGCGCCGAAGTCGCTGCGTTCCAGCAGCAGGCGCACCTTCGTGGTGGCGCCGGCGCCGAATTCCACCAGCGCCGCGCCCTTCGCGATGATCGCGGCAATCGCATCGCCGCGGTCGCGCAGAATGCCCAGTTCGGTACGGGTCGGATAATATTCCGGCAGCACCGTGATCTGTTCGAACAGCTCCGAACCCGTGACGTCGTAGAAATATTTCGGCGACAGCCGTTTCGGATGCCGTGCGAGGTTGCCGATCACGTCTTCTGCAAATGCGGAAGTCTGTTCGTCGAACTCGTGCGTTTGGGCCAAAGCGGGGGCGTGCACATTCATGATACTCTCCTGAACGCGCTTCCCGGCGCGCTTGATCGTCGGTTGGGCATGATCTGGTTTCGAAAGGCGTTACGCGCCATTCCGGATCATGCTTGAGAAAAGTCAGGCGTAGTCTGCAAGGCGCAATCCCGTGAATTGCCAGCGGTGGTGCGGATAAAAGAAGTTGCGATAGGTGATACGGCTGTGTGCGGCCGGAGTTGCAAGCGAGGAGCCGCGCAGCACCAGCTGGTTGACCATGAACTTGCCGTTATATTCGCCGAGCGCGCCTTCGATGGCGCGATACCCGGGATAGGGTGAGTAGGAACTGCGGGTCCACTGCCAGACGATGCCGAACGCATCGTTCAGCAGGCCGGCACGTGCCGCGACTTCCCATTCCATCTCCGTCGGCAGATGCTTTCCGCTCCAGCGCGCGAACGCATCCGCCTCGTAATAACTGACATGGCTGACCGGAGCGGACGGATCGATCGGCTGCAATCCGCCGAGCGTCATGATCTTCCATTCGCCGCCGACCTGGCGCCAATGGCCGGGCGCCTGCCATTGCTCGTTGTTCACGGCGGCAAAACCGTCCATCAGCCACAGCGTCGCCGTCGCGTAACCGCCGTCCTGCATGAAGGCGAGCCATTCGGCATTGGTGACGAGGTTGCGGTCGAGTTTGACCGGGCCGACCAGTGCGCGGTGCGCCGGCTTCTCATTGTCGAAATGAAAACTGTCGTCGGTATGCCCGACAGTATGGATGCCTTCGTTGAGGGCGATCCATTCGTCACCGCCCCGTGTCGGGGCAGGGAAGCGCCACGCCGCATCATAGGCCGGCGGGATCGGGTTCTGGGCGAAGGCATGCAGGATGTCGGTCAGCATCAATTCCTGATGCTGCTGCTCGTGGTTGAGACCGACTTCGACCAGCGGTACCAGTCCGGTAAGGACGTCCTCGCGCGCGGTCTGGAAGAATTTGACGACGGCGGCATCGACATGGCGCCGATAGGCGGTGACTTCATCTGCGCTCGGGCGCGTGAGGTGACCGCGCTGGTGGCGGGCATGGCGGGGGCCGGCACTGACATAATAGGAGTTGAACAGGAAGGCGTAGTCGGGGTGAAAAACCCGATAGCCCTCGCAATGCTCGCCGAGCAGGAATTCCTCGAAAAACCAGGTGGTATGAGCGCGGTGCCACTTTGCCGGGCTGGCGTCCGGCATCGACTGGATCAGCTGATCCTCGGGGGACAGGGGTGCGGCCCGGCGCTCGGTCTCGTCCCGGACCGCGAGATAGGCGTCGACCAGCCGCTGGGCGAGGGTGCCGGAATCGGAGAAGAGTGACGGGGTGGGGGTGGCTAACGCGGCCGCGGTTACTGATTTCGTCACTGGTGGCTCCGGTTCGGGAGAGAACGTTTCTCTGGCAGACAGGTTCCTGACGGACAGTCCGTCCTAGATAGGGGTTCCCATCCGGGAAAAAAGCCTCCCGGCGCCATGATATTGATGCCATCAGACTATGAGCCGACCGGCCTTTTGGGCCCCGCGTCAAGGCCGCGCATGCCAGCTCCTCGCCATTTTACTTTGGATGCACAACGGTTTGGGCTACATATATGACCAGTATCGGGTTAAATCGGACGAGCCGGCCCGCAAGGCTTAGCCGCAGGGGACCGTGCCCCAAAAGGAAGCGAATATGAGCATCGAGCAATTCATCGACAACGAAGTGAAGTCGAACGACGTCGTGCTGTTCATGAAGGGAACGCCGCAGTTTCCGCAGTGCGGTTTCTCGGGGCAGGTGGTCCAGATCCTCGATCACGTGGGCGTCGGCTACAAGGGCCTGAATGTTCTGGAGTCCGCCGATCTGCGCGACGGCATCAAAACCTACTCCAACTGGCCGACCATTCCGCAACTCTACGTCAAGGGCGAGTTCGTTGGCGGCTGCGACATCGTCCGCGAAATGTTCCAGGCCGGTGAACTGCAGCAGCTGCTGGCCGACAAAGGCGTCACCGTCAACACGGCGGCTTCGGCCTGAGTTCGACCGCGCGCCAGATCGGCAAGGCGCGGCTGGAAGTCATCGTTGCCGACATCACCAGCTTGCGCGTTGACGCCATCGTCAACGCCGCGAATTCGTCCCTGCTCGGCGGGGGCGGCGTCGATGGGGCAATCCATCGGGCGGCTGGACCTGAGCTGTTGGCCGAGTGTCGCACGCTGAATGGTTGCGCGACTGGCGATGCCAAAATCACCCGCGGCTACCGGCTGAAAGCCCAACATGTGATTCACACAGTTGGACCGGTTTGGAACGGCGGTAACCTTGGCGAAGACGATTTGCTCGCCTCGTGTTATCGCCGCTCGATCGAACTTTGCCGGAAGCACGGTCTTGCCTCCGTGGCTTTTCCGGCGATTTCAACCGGCATCTATCGCTTCCCCGCCGAACGCGCGGCCGGGATCGCGGTCGCAACCGTGGTCGATGCGCTGGCCACGGCACCTGAAATGACCAGCGTGATTTTTTGCTGCTTCTCCGAGGATAGCGCCCGCCTGCATGAATCGGCGCTGGCCGCGTTTGGTAGCCCTTGTGCCTGATGATAGGCGACCGCTACACTCCCCGGGCGAATTCCGGGGAGGGGTCCAATGAATTCACGTCAACTGCTGTGCGCGTTCGTTGGTGGCGCGCTGATGTTGGGCGTGCCGCCGCTCGCCCGCGCTCAAGGCACCTTCGACATGCCTGCGGGAGCACGTTTCAATGAAGCAAAACTCGCCAAGATCAGCGAGTTCTTCGCGAACGAGGTCGCAACCGGCAAGATCGCCGGCGCGAA
The DNA here is from genome assembly GCF_018130205.1 of Bradyrhizobium sp. AUGA SZCCT0222. Classification (NCBI taxonomy): domain Bacteria; kingdom Pseudomonadati; phylum Pseudomonadota; class Alphaproteobacteria; order Hyphomicrobiales; family Nitrobacteraceae; genus Bradyrhizobium; species Bradyrhizobium sp. AUGA SZCCT0222. Next base: position 7,803 of record NZ_JAFCLX010000017.1, on the reverse strand, counting down.
TGTGCTGATCCAGCAGCGCGGCAAGCCGGTCTATCATCAGACCTTCGGCGTGCAGGACGTGGTCTCCAAGACGCCGATATCAGACAAGACCATCTTCCGCCTGTCATCGCTGACCAAGGCGATCACATCAGTCGTGGCGATGCAGCTGATCCAGGACGGCAAGATCAAGCTCGATGATCCCGTCTCGAAATACATTCCGTCCTTCGCAAACATGAAGGTCGGGGTGGAGAAAAAGGCCGAGGACGGCAACAGGACGCTCGAACTGGTGCCGACGACCCGGCCCATTACCATCCTCGACCTGTTGCGTCACACCTCCGGCATCACCTATGGCTTCTATGGCGAAAGTCTGGTGCGCAAGGCTTACAAGGAAGCCAACATCTATGCGGGCGAATTCGACCTCGCCGAGTTCGCCGAACGGATCGCCAAACTGCCGCTGCACAACCAGCCGGGCGCGCTCTGGCAATACGGCCATTCCACCGACATCCTGGGACGGATCATGGAGATCGTGTCCGGAAAATCATTGCTCGAGATCGAGAAGGAAAAGCTGCTCGATCCGCTCGGCATGACCGACACCGGCTTCTTCGTCACCGAACCGGAGAGGTTGCAACGGCTCGCCCAGCCGGTGCCAAACGACAGTGATTTCCGTGTCGGCCGCCAGTACCGGACCGAGGTTCGCCAGAAATGGGAATCCGCCAGCGGCGGCATGGTCTCGACCATGTCGGATTTTTCGCGCTTTGCGCAAATGCTGCTCAACGGCGGGACGTTCGAGGGCAAGACCTATCTCAGCCCGAAGACGTTCGAAATGATGGCATCGGACCATACCGGCAAGAGCTCCGGCGTCGAGCGGGACTATTTCTATTTTCCCGGTGACGGCTTCGGCATGGGGCTTGGGTTTGCCGTGCGCACCGATCCCGGCAACGCCAAGCCTCCGCCGCCGGGATCGCTGGGCGAATTGAAATGGGACGGCGCCTCGGGTTGCTACATGGTGATCGACCGCAAGCAGGAAATGCTTTTCGTATTGCTGGAACAGACCCCCACCGAACGGCAGCGCGTTCAGCGCACCCTCAAGCAGTTGGTTTATGAAGCGATGGAGAATTGACGGCGTGAGGCTCCGCGGTCTTTTCGTCGCGGCGCTGGCCGCATTCGTCGTCCTGGTCTCGTCGCATGTCGTGCGTGCCAGCGAGCCTGTGCCGGGCGCGGGAAGCTTTTCGCGCGAAGGCCTGACGCGCGTCGGCGACTACATCCGCAACGAAATCGCGACCGGCAAAATCCCCGGTGCGATCCTGCTGATCCAGCAGCACGGCAAGCCGGTCTATTTCGAGAGCTTCGGCGTCCGCGACGTCGCGACCAAACTGCCGATGACCGCGGATACCATCTTCCGCCTCTATTCGATGTCGAAGCCGATCACCTCGGTGGCGGCGATGATGCTGGTCGAGGACGGCAAATTAAAGCTCGACGATCCCGTCTCGAAATACATCCCGGCCTTTGCGACGACAAAAGTCGGTGTCGAGAAGCGCGCCGACGATGGTACGCTGACGCTGGTCGAGGAGCCGCTCGAACGGCCCATTACGATCACCGATTTGCTGCGCCATACCTCCGGCCTGCCTTACGGTTACATGGGAGGAGGTCTCGTACGTGCCCGCTATGCCGAGGCTGGTCTCATCCGCCGCAACCTGACCAATGCCGAGTTTGCCGAGCAAGTCGCAAAACTGCCTTTGGTCGAGCAGCCAGGCACGCGATGGGACTACGGCTATTCCACCGACGTACTCGGTCGCGTGATCGAGGTGGCGTCGGGAAAATCCCTGCTTGAATTCGAAAAGGAACGGTTGCTCGGCCCACTCGGGATGAACGAGACGGCGTTCATCGTCACCGATCCGACAATGCGGCCACGCATTGCCGAGCCGATGCCGACCGATCGCGCGGTCAGCCCGGTCACCAACGTTCGAGATCCGATGGAGCCGAGGAGGATGGAGTCCGGCGGCGGCGGCATGGTGGGTACCATCGGCGACTACGCTCGCTTCGCGCAGATGCTGCTGAATGGCGGCACTTTCGAAGGCCATCGTTACCTCAGGCCCGAGACGATTGCGCTCATGACGTCCGACCACATCGGCGCGGAAACGAAAATCGCGCGCGACTACGCTTACTACCCCGGCGAAACGAGCGGCTTCGGGCTTGGCTTTGCAGTACGCACGTCGGTGCCGCCGAACACGTCGTGGCCGCTGGGTGAATACCGTTGGGACGGAGTCGCGGGCACGTTCTTCTTCATCGACCCCAGGGACGATATGTTCGCGATCTTCATGGTGCAGACGCCGTCGCAGCGCGGACGGATTCAGCTTGCATTGAAGACGTTGATCTATCAGGCGTTGGGAAGGTAAGCGTTAAGCCCCGCGCACGATCTCGCGCACGAAACCGACCGTCTCCTCGATCATCGCGGCCGTCACGTCGAGATGGGTGCAGGCACGGATCCTGCCGTCCATCATCGCCAGCAGCACGCCGCGCTTGCGCAGAGCCTCGATCATCTTGTCACCCGGGATGCCGGCACCGTCAGGCTTGAAGAACACGAGGTTGGTTTCCGGCTGCTGCACCTCGACGCCATTGATCTGCGACAGCCCGCGCGCCAGCGCCCGCGCGTTGGCGTGATCGTCGGCGAGGCGGTCGACGTGATGGTCGAGCGCGTAGACGCAGGCCGCCGCGCAAATGCCGGCCTGCCGCATCGAGCCGCCCAGCCGCTGCTTCCAGCGCCAGACATTGTCGATGAAATCGCGCGACCCGGCGATGGCGCCGCCGACGGGCGCACCGAGGCCCTTGGAGAAATCGATCCACGCCGAGTCCCATCCCGCAGCCATGTCGCGCGCGGAAATTCCAGTGGCGACGCAGGCGTTCAGGAGTCGCGCGCCGTCCATATGCGTGACGAGCCCGTTGGCCTTGGCGATTTCGACGACCTCATCCAGGGCGGCCTTCTTCCAAATCGTGCCGCCGCCGATATTGGCGGTCTGTTCGACGCTGACGACGGTTTGCGGCGGCTGGTAGCGCGAGCGTGGGTGAAGCGCGGCCCGAAACGTCTCCGGCGAGAATTGCCCGTCGTCGCCCGGCAGTGGCGTGATCTGGAAGCCGCCGAGCGCGGCATGCGCACCACCTTCGCGGGCGATGATGTGCGCGCTGGCATGCGCCAGGATCTCGTCGCCCGGCCGGCACCATGCCAATGTCGCCGCGACGTTGCACATGGTGCCCGACGGCATGAAGACGGCCGCCTCCTTGCCGAGCAGGTCGGCGACGCGTTCGCAGAGCAGGTTGACGGTCGGATCGTCGCCGATCTGTTCGTCACCGACATCGGCCCGCGCCATTGCCTCGCGCATCGCCGGCGTGGGGCGGGTCTGGGTATCCGACAGCAGGTTGATACGGACCGGCGCTGCCTTGGGATCGCGCGGAGGAGGGGTGTAATAGGTCATTGGCTGGCTCTCGGTAGTTGCAAGACGGCGAGGAGACGGAGGAATTATCTGAAGCGCAGATTTTCGCGTGACAACTGGTCGATCGATCTGCACCCCATCAGCTTCATGTCGCGCTCGATCTCGGCCCGCATCAGGCCGAGTGCGCGCTCAACGCCGGCCTGGCCGGCTGCCGCGAGAGGATAAAGATAGAAGCGGCCGACGCCAACCGCTTTGGCCCCCAGCGACAATGCTTTCAGGACATGGGTGCCACGCTGGATTCCGCCGTCCATGATGACGTCGATCCGGTCGCCGACGGCATCGACGATTTCAGCCAGTTGATCGAACGCCGCCCGTGAACCATCGAGCTGCCGGCCGCCATGGTTGGACAGGATGATGCCGGTGCAGCCGATCTCGACGGCGCGTTTGGCATCAGCCACCGACATGATGCCTTTCAGGCAGAATTGTCCGTTCCATAGCTTCACCATTTCGGCGACGTCGTCCCAGGTCATGGAAGGGTCGAGCATTTCGGTGAAGTAGCGTCCGATCGACATGGCGCCGCCGCTCATATCGACGTGCTCGTCGAGCTGAGGCAGTTTGAAGCCCTCATGGGTGAGATAATTAATGCCCCACATCGGCTTGATTGCGAACTGGGCCATGCCGGCAAGCGTCAGGCGGAAGGGAATCGAGAATCCGGTACGCAAATCGCGTTCGCGGTTGCCGCCGGTGATGCTGTCCACCGTCAGCATCATGACGTTGACGCCGGCTTGCTTCGCCCGCTGCATCATGGCGCGGTTGAGGCCGCGGTCGCGGTGAAAATAGAACTGATAGACCTGCGGCGTATCGTGCGCTTTGCGCAATTCCTCGAGGCTGACAGTGCCGAGCGAGGAGACGCCGAACATCGTGCCGTACTTCGCCGCCGCCGCGGCCACCGCGCGCTCCCCGGTATGGTGGAACAGGCGCTGCAGCGCGGTCGGGGAGCAATAGACCGGCATCGCCAGTTTCTGGCCCATGACGGTCACCGACATGTCGATGGCCTCCACGCCGCGCAGGACGTTGGGGACCAGATCGCAGCGCTCGAAGCTTTGGGTATTCCGGCGCAGCGTTGCCTCGTCGTCGGCGGCGCCGTCGATGTAGTTGAAGATCGGGCCGGGCAAGCGCTGTTGCGCCAGCTTGCGGAAATCGTGGAAGTTGTGGCAGTCGCTCAGGCGCATGGGGCGTTCCCATTGGGGGCAGAAAAAAGGCCCCGGTTTTCCCGGGGCCTTTAATAACTCGAAAATGCGTTCCGATCAGCGCGAATAGAATTCGACGATCAGATGCGGCTCCATCTGCACTGCGAACGGCACGTCCGACAGTGCCGGGATGCGGGTGAACTTCGCCGTCATCTTGGAGTGATCGGCCTCGATGAAGTCGGGCACGTCGCGCTCGCCGAGCTGGACGGCTTCCAGCACCGGGGTGAGCTGCCTCGAGGATTCCTTGATCTCGACGACGTCGCCGGGCTTGACCTTGTAGCTCGAAATGTTGACGCGGCGGCCGTTCACCTTGATGTGGCCGTGGTTGATGAACTGGCGCGCGGCGAACATGGTGGCGACGAACTTGGCGCGATACACCACGGTATCGAGGCGGCGCTCCAGGAGGCCGATCAGGTTTTCACCGGTGTCGCCCTTCATCCGGCCGGCTTCGACATAGATGCCGTGGAACTGGCGCTCGGAAATGTTGGCGTAATAGCCCTTGAGCTTCTGCTTGGCGCGGAGCTGCACGCCGAAGTCGGACAGCTTGCCCTTGCGGCGCTGGCCGTGCTGGCCGGGGCCGTATTCACGGCGGTTGACGGGGCTCTTGGGGCGGCCCCAGATATTCTGGCCCATACGGCGATCGATCTTGTACTTCGCCTCACTGCGCTTAGTCATCGCGTCCTCTTGATAAGTTTGAGTTTTGAGGAAACGCGCCCTCCTGTGCGCCGGGAACTTCCCGGTGCCGACAGGTCCGCCTCGAAAGCTTCAAGGAGAACCACGGGTCGCGAAACGCAACGCGGGCCGAAAACGGCCCGCGAGCAAGCGGGTTATTAGGGGGGAAGTGCCCTTGTGTCAACGATAACAGGTGTCATTCCGGGATGGTCGGAAGGGCCAGACCCGGAATCTCGAGATCCCGGGTTCAATGCTTCGCATTGCCCCGGAATGACGGCCGGAGGCCGTCAAGTCGCGACCGCCCGGACCGCTTTTGGCTCGGTTTGCTGCCGATTCGAACGCAATTCGCCTGATATTTCGGTGTTTAGCACCTGTTCCAGCCGATTCAGCACCTTGGCGATCAGGGCGGCATCGGTAATCCGGTGGTCCCAGCGCAGCACGACGTCGATCGACTGGTCCGGTTTCTCGACCCCGTAGCTCAGGACGAACGGGCCCGGGCTCAGGGCGTGGAGCTGGCCGGCGCCATAGGCGGCCACCGACGTGACCCCGAAACTGCCGAAATAATTGGCGCGCTGGCGGCCGAAATTGAGCCCGATCGCCCAGAACAGCCGGCGCAGCGGCAGCGGCAGCCGGGTCGTGCGCAAGATTTTCCGGAACGCCGGCACCTGTTCGATCGGCGCCTCCTTGGCATGCCGGATCATCGCATCGACGTCCGCGAGCGACATTTCATCGGGGGCGGTGACCTTTTGCGGCAGCACGCAATCCTGGCCGTCTTCGACGCGCGCGATCGCCACCATCGCGACGCTGCGCGGCAGTTCGTAGAACGCAGGCGTTGGCCATTTGACGTAGAGCGTGCGCAGCACCGGTTGCTCCTTGGCGACCAGCGCGAACGCCTTGACGAAGATCGCCGCCCAGCCCGGCCGCATTGCGGCCTGCGCGCGGGCCTCCAGCAGGCCGCGGATATTGAGCGGCCGCGCCAGCGAGACAAACGGCACGCGGTTCGACGCATGCATGAGGTCAGCGATGAGACGGCGCGGCAATGTTATTTTTCGAACCGTTCCGCGCATGGCTCCGCTCAAGTTCCCGCAATCAGCAAATCAGAAAACCGGCGGGCCCGACGACCCGCCAATCCCTTGATGTAGCACGAACCGGCCGGTTTGACGCCAGAGCCTTTCCGTTTCGATTGCATCGAAACGGGGCTCCAGGTTCCTTATTTTGACGCGTTTTCTTGACGCGAACCGGGTCCACCCACGGATCAAGTCCGAGGGCATGCTTCGCTGGAAAACGCTACAGCCTCATGGCGCTGGTTTGGCCAATGGTTCGCCCGCCTTGACGACGTAAACCCCAAGCACTTTGAAGGGCTTGTCGCCGGCCTTGGCGTCGTGAACGGCGCCTTCCGGGATCTGGTAGGATTCGCCGGCCTTGATCTTCACGGGCGGCTGGCCGTCGATGATGAGCTCAAGCTCGCCTTCGAGCACATAGCCGGTCTCGGCGCCGGGATGGGTATGGCGGCCGGCCGCGCCGCCGGCAGGCACTTCCGCAATCGCGGTGACGGTGTTGTAGCCGGGCGGGAAGTCGAGTTTTTGCAGCGGGGTGCGCTTGATGCCGCTTTGCTGGGCAATCGCGACCCCGGCGCCGGCAAAGGCAATGACGGTCAGTCCGAGCAGAATTTTTCTGATCATGATGTTTGTTCTCCCTGTGGGTAAAGACTAGCAGCGTGACTGCGGTGGGCAAAGCGAAGCGGAGGTCAAATGAAAAATTCCGTTTGGCGGGGAGGGCGGATGCGCTGACAAGAATGACGCGAATGACAATGTAGCAAACGAGCGGCGATAATTCGCGATGCCGCGCTCGCGATGAAGTAGGGGACGCGGCATACTTATCTCTCTCGTCGTCCCTGCGAACGCAGGGACCCATACCGCGTGATCTCTCGATAAAGACTCCGTAGCAGAGACTATTCGCAAAACTTCTCCCTGTGGTTATGGGTCCCCCGATGCGCAATTGCGCATCTGAGCTCAAGGCCGGGACGACAGCGATGTTTGTCGCTGCACCGAGGTCAAAACGCAACTTCGCATTCTCGCGACGCATTGCGCCCGAGGTTTGCCAGAAGTTCCTTGCCCTCTAATCGAGAGGGCGCAGGGAAGACCGGGTGCGCGCTGCACCCGCGGTCTCGCGTGCGGTTTGCACAAAACAAAGTGCACACGAGCATACAGGGCAGCGGAGAACACCCGGCCTTCCCTGCGCAATGGCTTTACGGCTTATGCCGTGCTCTCCCCGGAGACGAGTTCTTGGTTGACTCCGTCGCCGCCGTTCCCGCTTGCGCTTCTCCGACAGCTTGACACCTGCAACGGGTGCCAGGACCACACGGTTTTGCCGTACGCTTATCCACGCCGTCGTCGAGGCGCAAACCAGCGTCCACCGCAACCCGCCCAACGTCCGTGACGACGGCCGACGCCCTTCTGAGTAGGACGGGATGG
>NZ_JAFCLX010000016.1:0-151102 GCF_018130205.1 Bradyrhizobium sp. AUGA SZCCT0222 | reverse complement strand
ATCCGACATTCCCTGCGCAGTGGCTTTACGGCTTATGACGCGCTCTCCCCGGTGAGACGGCCTCTATTGCCACCGTCACCCCTCGGAAGCGTTAGCTCCCTTAAGGCTTGACGCCGTTACGGGCGCCAGGACCACACGCTTTTGCCGTACGCCTTTGCCGCGACCGTCAATCGCAACATCAGCGTCCACCGCATCCCCGCCCCTCGTCATGACGACGGCCGACGCCCCTCTGAGTGGGACGGGATGGCGATAGTTGTGCAGGTGATTTGGGGTCGAAGGAAAGAGGAATATTTTTGAATTTCGGAAATTTTGTGCTTGACAAGACTTCTGACAATCAGAAGCGATTTGTCCGACGCGCCACCGGCCGGGCTGCTCGCGCACCCGGCGCGAGGTGATTTTGGGGAAGCCGCCGAGAGACAAAGCGCGCTAGCAGACCTTCAACGTGCGGCGGGTGGATGCAATTGTATGTCGCGCCTGCGTAACGATATCGGCGGCGGGATGCCGGGACGGCGTGAGTGAAAGGAGCTTTGAGACTTGGTGGAGCTGCGATGTCACTGGCGAAGGCGCGAGCAAAACGTTTATGAGCTGGGGCCGCGAAAAACAAAACGCGGTAACAGATATCCCCTCGCGGTATCAAATCAGATCCACCGATCCCCATGAATCATGCGAAAACAGCCTCACGCGCCTTCGTTTGATACCGTGAATGTTTTCGTGGTAGTCGCGATATCAATCTAGGCACACATATAGTTTACCATAGGGTGTAGTCCAGCAGATGAGGAGCATTTGGTGGAAGACCACGCGAGCGAACTTGTTTGCACGACGGGTTGAAGCTGGACCAAAACCAGCTTGCTCGCGATGGGTTCGTCGAACCGGCTCGATTGCGCGGAATTCATTGGAGGCATTCGTTCGCAGCCGCAGGCATCTCGAAGAAGTTGGAAGGCTGGCTTCGCGTTCAGCTAGGCAGTCTCGACCAGCGCAATTTCCGAAGTCCATACGTCGGGGCGGCCGCGCGACCGCTTGGTAGACATGATGGGGTTTTCACAATCACTACCCCTGCTTGGAGGCTAACTCTTTGACTTTCACGTCGTGGCAATTTGCGGTGTTCGTGTCTGGGGTATTTGCCCTTTATTACTGGCCCTTCGTTCGCCCGTATCAGGTCTACATCCTGGTAGTTGCAAGCCTGTTCTTCTACGGATTCGGGCAACCGGAATTGCTGGCACTGCTCGCGATAGCGGTCTTCGGAACTTACTTCTTTCTCTTGAAAGCCATGGTTCGACGTAAGTTGTGGCTGTCGGCCGGCATTGCATTCAACCTCGCGTTATTGGCCTTTTTCAAATACAAATTACTGTTTGTCGATCCCTCCTCACCGGCACTCTCGGATGTTGGCGCGATTGACCTCTTGCTGAAACTCCCGCTCCCAATAGGCATTTCGTTCTTCGTCTTCCACAACATCAGCTTGCTGGTGGACATGACGAAACGCACCGGCCCTGCCCCCTCCCAATGGGACGTGTTTCTTTACATTATATTCTTCCCGCAGCTCGTCTCCGGACCTATCACGCGGGCGGAAAACTTTCTGCCGCAAATCCAACCGAAATTTATCAACGAAGTGCCGTTCGTCGAGGCGGCTAGATGGATTGTCACCGGCTACTTCTTCAAACTATTCGTCGCGAACAACCTCAACACGCTTACGACCAACATGGATTTTCCTCTATACCATGCGCTTCGAAGCAGCGACCGTTGGCTCTGCTTGTTCCTTTATAGCTATCAAATCTATGCCGATTTTTTCGGGTATTCTGCTATCGCGATCGGGCTGGGGCTGCTGTTCGGCTACCGTCTGCCAATCAATTTCAACTTGCCCTATATCTCGCAGTCGTTTGCTGAATTTTGGACGCGCTGGCACATTTCGCTGTCAACCTGGCTCCGCACCTATCTCTACATCCCGTTAGGTGGCAACCGCGATGGTAAAGGGCGGACCTACCTCAATCTAATGATCGTGATGGGCCTGGGTGGTCTTTGGCACGGCGCCGGATTGAGCTACCTGGCATGGGGGCTGATGCACGGCCTCCTTCTGGTGATCGAGCGTCCGTTCCTGCCCTTGATAGAAAAACTTGCAGCGATTGCCGCTCTGCATCGCGTGATCGTTGCGATTCGCATGCTTGTTGTTTTTTTATGCGTCTCCTTCTTATGGGTTTTTTTCAAGCTCCCGAATTTCGAGCATGCGATGGATTATATTTCTGGTATGTTTATTGATCAGTCCGTGCCCAGCCCTGCGCGAATTTACCGAAGTCTGGCGCTGATCTATGCGCTCCCAGTTCTCATACAGCATTTTATCACCTCGGAGAGGCTCGTTGCACTCCGGGGCAACCTGGATCCCTTTGTGTATGGCGCCATGGCAGCTCTGATGCTAATCGAAGCCGGTCCCGACACAGCGTTCATATATTTCCAGTTCTAGGTTGGACATGGACCGTACTGCCTCGATGAGCTGGTTCGTGAAGGCGAGCGCTGCATGTGCCGCGGTATTGGCCATGTGTTGGATAGCTCCTCAGTTCCTCAAAGATATCCCGGACTTTCCCGCGACCACGACGGATGAAATACAGTCCAGGATTGCCGATCGTTATCTCAACAGTCCGGTTGCTCCGATCGCGTTAACGGGCAGTTCGTTCACCGTGCGATTGCACGAAGAATTTTTTCATAAACTTCACGTTCGAAATCTGGCGCTGCCTGGTGGATCTCCGTTGACCGGGGCAGCAATGATTGGGGCGGCTGCTGCTGTTCGGCCGCGGCTCATAGCCATCGAGACCAATACTCTTTCTCGCGGTATCGACCAGGCAATGGTTGAGAGGGTCCGCACGAGTAATGCGGAGCCTGCGCGCGCACCAATGAATTTCAGACCCCTTCGCACATTAGCCGCGTTGTACCAGCAGAAGCTCGACGATTGGCAGCGCTTTGACAGAGATGACAAATCTGCGCTTCTTCGACAATCGGCTCTAGAAGAGGCAATTCTACGAAAGCCGCCAGCCCCCGAATACAACCCGCATGTGCTCGCCGCTGTCCTGGCTGAGTGGAATAATCCGGATCACGATCAGATCATCCGTCGACATGCAGCCGAATTGAAGCACATCGTGGAAACGCTCGAGATGCAAAACATTTCGGTGTTCTTTTACGAACTTCCTCTGAGCCCCGCATTCGCGCGGTCCCGATATATGACAACGGGCCGGTCAGCGATGGCAGAGGCCTTTGGGCATGACCACGGCAAATGGTTATCATTGGACTATCCATCCAACGAGATCCGATGGACCGATGGAGCACATCTTGACGAACGATCGGCGATCATCATGGCACGCTCTTTAGAGAGAGCGATCGAGCGGAAAATGGGTAGCGAGGTAGTAAAGCGGACATCCTCAGACCTTGCCCGCTAGGTTGGAGTCACCATTTCGAGGCCTAACCTGGAGTTTCGAATGGCACGCCCGCGCCAACGTGTTTGTTTGCAAGACGGACTGAAGCTGGATTTGAACCGGCTCGCTCGAAAGGGATTTGTCCAACACGGCGCGAACATCGGCGTTCGCGGAATTACGTGGACGCATTCTTATTGGGGAAAGGTTGCCAGCGGAGTCATTAGCGCCAACATGAGCCGCAGAACCGACAGCAGGTTTCGTATCCAGCTTGGAAGCCTCGACCAGCGGATCATCCCAGTCTCCCTGCGCTCCTGCGGAGTTTCGGGAGACACCCTACGCCCTGTCGGTCTTTCGGGTGGCCTGCCACCCGAAGCCCGCAGGGCGTAGGATGGCGGAGAGGGAGGGATTCGAACCCCCGATAGGCTTGCACCTATGCCGCATTTCGAGTGCGGTGCATTCGACCACTCTGCCACCTCTCCAGGCGCCATTTTGGGGTGATTCCTCACCCGCGGTCGGGCGAGTTCTAGGCGAGGACGGCGGGCCAGACAAGGCGCGGGGGCAAGATTTTCGCTGACACCCAAGCGCACCCAGGACATCAAAAAAGGAGCCGAAAAATGGAGCATTTGACGGTTCGGGCCAATGGCGCCGCGTTCCATGTCGCCCGCGCCGGGAAAGGGCAGCCGCTATTATTGCTGCATGGCTGGCCCGAATTCTGGCTGACCTGGGAGCCTGTCATGGCGCGGCTCGCCGATCGCTTCACGCTTTATGCGCCCGACCTGCGCGGTTTCGGCGACAGCGACAAGCCCAACGGGCCGCACGGCCCCGATCAGCACGCCGCCGACATGCTGGCGCTGATGGACGCGCTCGGCCTGGAGCAGGCCGGCATTGTCGGCCACGACGTCGGCGGCGGGCTGATGCAACCGATGGCGCGCGCCGCGCCGGAACGCATCGCCGGATTGTTCTTCTTCGATTTTCTCTATCCCGGCATCGGGCGCCGGATGGCGGAGCCGGACCGGCTGAACCATATCTGGTACCAGTCGCTCAACCAGCTGGAGATCGCGCCCATTCTGATCGGCGCCAGCCGCGAAAGCTGCCGCGCCTATATCAGCTATTTCCTGAAACACTGGAGCCATCGCGCCCGAGCGTTCGACGACGTGCTCGAAGCTTTCGTCGATAATTTCCTCAAAGCCGGCAACCTCGCCGGCGGCTTTGCGTACTACCGCGGCGCGCATGCCGGGCGGATCCGCATGCTGAAGGGCGAGTCGCCCAGGCTGGCGCCGATCAATCTGCCGACCTGCGTTCGCTGGGCCGAACACGACCCGCTGTTTCCCTACGCCTGGACCGATCGGCTCGGCGAGACTTTTTCAAATCTCGATCTTGCGATGTTTGAAGGCGTCGGGCACTTCGCGCATCGCGAAGATCCCGAGCGCGCGGCATCCGAGATCGCGGCGTTCTTCAAACGCATCGGCTGGAGTTGAATCACGATGAGTTTGATCGTATCGGCGTCATCCTGAGGCGCGAGCCTTGCGGTGCACTTGCACCGCTGGGCGAGCCTCGAAGGATGGGCCACGGGCGCTTCTCATCCTTCGAGGCGCGCAAGAGCGCGCACCTCAGGATGACGCGATGGGGCGCGAATGGAGCGCTTCAACCTGAACTCATCGCGCTCTAGGTCGAATTTCAAATCGAGATAAAGGTGGGGCCGCCAGACGCGACAAAACACTGACGGCCCCGTGCCGCTACTTTAAAATTCTGGCCGGGAAGTGCGGCTTCGCCGGTCAGCTGGAGCGACGATTTGACGGTAGCGGCGCGCGCGGAAAGGGCAACGCGATCCCGGTTTTAACCTAACCAGTCAACCTTACCGCCCGCGACGGGACTCTCATCGCGCGCACCGCCGAAATCGGAGAAAATTGCTCCGGCCCCTTGTTTTCAAGGGTTTTTCTCGATGCGCGCCCGGCATTAACCGCACTCGAACGCGCCCGTTAATCTTTACCCTTCTTTGCTTTCTTGTCGTCCTTGTCGCTGTCGCCCTTGTCTTTGGCCTTTTCGCCCCTGCCGTTTTCTTTCCTGCGATTGGTGAAGCGCGCATTGCCGAGACCGGTGCCGATGGTCAGCACGCCCCATCGTTCGACATCCTGCATGTAAGGGACCTCGGAAAGCCCCTGCACGACGCCGTCATTATGCATCAACACCGCCGTGTCGTGATCGCCGATCATCGGTATCGCTTCCACGAGACTTGCCGGCAGATTGAATTTGCTGCTCTCCCAATTGCCCGGCAGATTCTGTGCGCCTTTTTCGATCGAGCCGTCCCCGTTGATCACGCCGGGACAGGCAATGCCGATGAAAGGCGCCAGCTTGTGGCCTTCTTTTTCAGCCTCGGTGATCAGATCCTTCAGCATCTTGACCAGCCGTTTTACCGCGCCCTCGCGCGTCGGCTCGTCGTCGGCATGCCGCCAGAGTTCGGATTTCCACACCTCGGCCCTCGAAAGATCGGGCGTCTTCTTCCAGCGCGTCTCGACCACGCCGCAGCGGATGTTGGTGCCGCCGATATCGACGCTCAGGATGCTGTCATAACCCTCGAAAATCCATGACGGCGCCAGGTGCAGCGCGCCGATCAGGCCGGCGTCATCCGGATGAAAACGGATCGGCACCAGATCGACGTCATACTCCTCGGCCTTGAGGAGAAGCCCGGTGCGGGCGATCGCGAGTTCGCCGACCCGGCTTTGCCGGAATCCGCCACCGACCACGATGCGCTCGGTATCAGCCCAGGCCTTGGTCTTGAGGAAGCGCCCGGTCACATAGGCCAGTTCCTGCGCGAATTCCTCGATCGCACCATGCACCAGCGCGGCGGCAGCGAGATCGTCGCCCACCAGCGCCTCGTCGAGGTCGCCCTTGGCGATCTCGTCAGTGGATTTTTTCCCGAGCGGATCGTCGCCGTTTTTCTTCAGCGGCTTGCGCAGCGTATCCAATATCTTGCGAAACGCGCCCTTGCTGGCGCGGTCACCGAGGAACCCGTCATCGTCCTTCAGCTCTATATTAAAGCTGTCGACCTCGACGGACGGTAGACGGCCTGCGCCGTGGCGGGCGATGCCCGTTGTCGTGACTGTGTCTTCTGCCATTTTTGCCCTTAGCCCAACCGGATTTCGGTGACACAACGGGCGGGGAACCCATTGGTTTCACTTGAGCCAGTGGCTAATGGCGAAGGGCGAGCCGCGAATCGACCGCCCTGTTCGCCATTTCCTGACCCAAATCCTTCATTTGGCCCGGTTTTTGGGCTCCTTTGCCTTGACTCGGGGCTGCCAGCGGCTATAAGTCCCGGCATCCGGCGCGGGATTTCTCGCGCCGCTTGTTTTTGCGCGAATTTGAGGGTTCACACCCCGACCGTGCGAAAATCGTACCCATAACGACTGACCAAAAAGCCGACCCGGACTTGACCCTATGGGGACGACGTCCGAGGCCGGGATCGAACACGAAGGAATAAAACGATGTTCGCAGTCATCAAAACCGGCGGCCGGCAATACCGGGTCGTTCCGAATGATGTACTCGAGATAGGCAAGATCGCCGGCGACGTCGGCACGATCGTGCAGCTTGGCGAAGTTCTGGTGCTCGGCGGTGACACGCCGGTGCTGGGCATGCCCACGGTTGCCGGCGCCTCGGTCGCGGCAGAAGTGCTGGACCACAAGCGCGGCGCCAAGGTGATCGCGTTCAAGAAGCGCCGCCGCAAGAATTCGCGCCGCAAGCGCGGCTATCGCGACGAGCTCACGGTGCTTCGCATCACCGAGATCCTGGCCGATAACGCCAAGCCTTCGATCGGCCCGCGGCCGAAGAAGGAAAAGGTCGTCGCGGCGCCCGCCGAGGGCGACGAGGCACCGGCGGCCAAGAAGGCGCCCGCAAAAAAGGCTCCGGCCAAGAAGGCTGCAGCCAAGAAGTGATATCAGCGCATCAGAATGTGATGCGTGACAAAGCGTGAAATGATTCCGTCAAGGAATTGATCTAGATTACGGCGAAGTTGGAGACGGGCCATGGCTCACAAAAAAGCAGGCGGTTCATCGCGGAACGGACGTGATTCAGCAGGCAAGCGCCTTGGCATCAAGGCGTATGGCGGCGAGCACGTGATCCCCGGCAACATTATCGCGCGTCAGCGCGGCACCACCTGGCATCCCGGCCTTAATGTGGGCATGGGCACCGACCATACTCTCTTCGCCAAGATCGAAGGTCACGTCGAGTTCCGTGCAAAAGGCAATGGCCGCACTTTCGTATCGGTTGTTCCGATGGCGGAGGCGGCCGAATAGACGGTGGACAACATGAGTCCGCCGGGTCCTGTTGAACCGGCGGAGTCAAAGAAGGCTCCAAGGGGAGGCGGGAAACCGGCCTCCCTTTTTGTTTGCGCAAGTTTCTTGTTGAGCAAATTTCGCATTTCAGGAGCCCGACATGTTGCAGGACATCCCGACCCCGACATTGCGTGAAGCGAGTCCATGCGTCCTCGAGACCGAACGGCTGACCTTGCGCCGGCCGACGCTCGCGGACGTAAAAGCGATTGCGTACCTCGCCAACGATCGCCGCATTGCGGAAAACACCCGCCGCCTGCCGCATCCGTACTCAAGGGATCACGCCGTCGAGTTCGTGCGCGCGTTGGCCGGCGGTGGCCGCGCGACCGTGTTCCTGATCGAGAACAACCATTCGCCGCTCGGCATGGTCGGCATCGACTGGCGCGAGCAGGACGCACCGGAACTCGGCTATTGGCTTGGCGTCGAGCATTGGGGCCAGGGCTTTGGCACCGAAGCTGCGCGCGCGGTGATCGATTTTCACTTCGAGGAATTCGATGCCGAGCACCTGATATCAGGCGCCCGCGTCGCCAACCCCTCCTCGCGCAACATCCTGGAGAAATGCGGCTTCCAGTGGAGCGGCGTCGAGCTGCACCGCTTCGAGGCGCTGGGATCGTCGACCCCGGTCGACTGTTTTCGTCTGTCACGCAGCGTCTGGTCGTCGCTGAAGAACTGGGGCACTTCCACGCGGCGGGAGCAATAGGCTGTTCTTTGTCGTCCCGGCCTTGAGCCGGGACCCATAACCACAGGCGCCTATGGTGGACACGAAAGTCGTTGAACAGCCTTCTTAGATCGAGAGGCCGCGGCGTATGGGTCCCGGCGCAAGGCCGGGACGACAGAAAGGCTACGCCGGCGGATTGACCACCGTCTCCTCGCGCCCGAGCTGCTGCTCGCGCAGGAAGATGTAAAGTCCGGCGCCGATGATGATCGCGGCACCTACGATGGTCGCCGGTGACGGCACGTCCCCCCACACCACGAAGCCGAAGATCACCGCCCACACGATCATCGAATATTGATACGGCACCACGACGCTGGCCGGCGCCAGTTTCAGTGAGCGGTTGACGCATAGCAGCGCGCACACCGAAATAATGCCCGCCGCGGCAAACAGGCCCAGGCTGCCGGGCGACGGCGTCACCCAGCCAAACGGCGACATCACCGCGCCGAGCAGGAAGGTGCCGGCGAATTGCGATGACGCCAGCACGATATCCGGCGTCGCCCGCAGCGAGCGCGTGATCAGCATCAGCAACGCGAATGAAAAGCTGCCGGCGAGCGCGATCATTGCGGGCCAGCTCACGGTCTGTGCCGATGGCCGCAGCGCGATCAATACGCCGGCGAAGCCGATCAGAATGGCGGTCCAGCGCCGCCAGCCGACCCGCTCGCCCAGCACCAGCCCGGACAGGGCCGTGACGAAAATCGGCGCCGCCAGATAATAGGTGATGACGTCGGCGAGCGGCAGATAGACGGTCGCGATAAAGAAGGCGGCAACTTCCAGCGTGGAGAGCGTCACCCGGAGCAATTGCAGCCATGGCCGTTCCAGGCGCGTGAATTCGGCGCGCTGCTTCCAGATGATCGGCAGCAGCACCAGGAGCGCCGCGCAGGCGCGCAGCCACAGCAATTGCCCGACCGAATAGGTCGCGACCATGAACTTGCCGAGCGCGTCGCCGAACGAGAACATGAAGATCGACAGCAGCATCAATCCGATGCCGGCCAGCCGCGCGGAACGCTCGTCATAGGTGGATGGTTTTGCGAAGAGGCTCATCGATGAATTCGGCGTTTCCCCGGCATGGCTGGACTTGCTCCAGCCATCGACGTCTTTTTGTTGCTGCGATGTTTTAAAGACGCGGACGCCCGGGATGTCCAGTGCGAAGGCGCGCTTTGTGCGTTTACCCCTCATGACGAATTGAACGGATTGTCGCAGTATCCCCTCTGCGATACCGGTACGTCATCTCGCAAAGCACAACAGGAATCAGCTATGACCGACTTCGACCCCGCGCAACATCGCATGGTGCCGGAACAGCGTTGGTTCGAGGATTTCAAGCTCGGCGAGCGTTTCGTGATCCCGAGCCGGACCCAGACGTCGGCCGTGTTCGCCGCGTTCCAGACCGCGAGCGGCGATACCCACCCGATCCACTACGATGTCGAATATTGCCGCGCCCGCGGCATGCCGGACCTGCTCGCGCATGGATTCCAGACCCTGGTCCACACCGCGCCGGGCGCCGGGCTGTTTCCTTACGTTGTCGAGGAATCGCTGATCGGATTTCTCGAACAGTCGAGTAGGTTCCTCAAGCCGGTCTATGCCGGCGACACCATCTATCCCGCGCTTGAAGTAACCGAACTTGTCCCCGGCCGCAGCACCGGCGTGGTGACGCTGCGCTCGACCGTGTTCAATCAGCGCAAGGAGCTGGTGCTGGAAGGCATGCAGAAGTTTTTGATCCGCAAGCGACCGACCTGATCGCGTCTCTTTCGATCACCCCAGGCCCCGATGTAAGCTGGTTGGATCGATATCACGCCTGAGCGGCCGGAATATCGCCCAAGGCCGTAAAAAGGCCCGAAAATTAAGGCTTTTCGCCAATGTTTGGTGGCTTGAGGGTTGCCGCAGCGGCCCCCCTGCCTTACCTAGTACCTATTCTGCACCGATTGATCGGAACGAGGCTCCAGCGCTCGTTTGACGCGTTTACCGCAGATAAGTCTACGCAATCTGCGTAAACTTGATTGCACCGCGATCCGCTGCCCCATTCGCTCGAAAACGCCATAGAAGCCATCATGAAATTCCTGGACGAAGCAAAGGTCTATATCCGCTCCGGCGACGGCGGCAACGGCTGCGTTGCGTTCCGCCGCGAGAAGTTCATCGAGTTCGGTGGCCCCTCCGGCGGCAATGGCGGCCGCGGCGGCGACGTCGTCATTGAAGTGGTCGATGGACTGAACACGCTGATCGACTATCGCTACCAGCAGCACTTCAAGGCGCAGAAGGGCACCAATGGCATGGGCAAGGACCGCCACGGCGCCAACGGCAAGTCGATCGTGCTCAAGGTGCCGGTCGGCACGCAGATCTTCGACGAGGATCGCGAGACCCTGATCCACGACTTCACCACGCTCGGCGAAAAGTTCGTGCTGGCCGAGGGCGGCAATGGCGGCTTCGGCAACGCGCATTTCAAATCCTCCACCAACCGCGCGCCGCGCAACGCCAATCCCGGCCAGGAAGGCGAGGAACGCTGGATCTGGCTGCGGCTGAAACTGATCGCGGATGCCGGCCTCGTCGGCCTGCCCAATGCCGGCAAGTCGACGTTCCTGTCCGTCGTCAGCGCGGCAAAGCCGAAGATCGCGGACTATCCCTTCACCACATTGCATCCGCAGCTCGGCGTCGTGAACGCGCAGGGCCGTGAATTCGTGCTGGCGGATATTCCGGGCCTGATCGAGGGCGCGCATGAAGGCGCCGGCCTCGGCGACAGGTTCCTGGGCCATGTCGAACGCTGCCGCGTGCTGCTGCACCTGATCGATGCGACCTGCGAACATGCCGGCAAGGCCTACAAGACGGTCCGCACCGAACTCGATGCCTATGAGGGACATCTCGCGGAGAAGATCGAAATCGTCGCTCTCAACAAGATCGATGCCGTGACGCCGGACGAGCTGAAGAAGCAAAAGGACCGGTTGAAGCGCGCGGCGAAGAAGACGCCGCTGCTGATCTCGGCGGTGACCGGCGAAGGCATGCCGGAAGCCCTGAAGGCGCTGGTCGAGGTGATCGGCGAAGCCCCGGTTTCGCTGAAGGCCAAGGGCGGCGCGGCACAGGCCGAACCCTGGACCCCGGCGACGCCGCAGAGCTGAACTTTCCGGCGCAAGGCGGTTTGCAATCGGTCGTTCGATATTGCAGCATCGGACGATTGAAATCGTACCCTGTGTGAAGCATGCCGCAGCCGAAGAACGTCCTCTGGATCATGTGCGATCAGCTTCGCTATGATTATCTGGGCTGTACCGGCCACCCGACGCTGACCACGCCGAACATCGATGCGATGGCGAAACGCGGCGTGCGCTTTTCAAAAGCCTATGTGCAATCACCGATCTGTGGCCCCTCGCGGATGTCGTTCTACACCGGCCGCTACATGCGCTCGCACGGCTCGCACTGGAACGGCTGGCCGCTGCGGGTGGGCGAGCCCACGCTCGGCGATCACCTGAACAAGATCGGCGTCCGCAACGTGCTGGTCGGCAAGACCCACATGGCGCCTGACATCGAAGGCCTGAAGGCGCTCGGGATCGCGCCGGATTCCATCATCGGCGTGCATGTGTCGGAATGCGGTTTTGAGCCATACGAGCGCGACGACGGT
The DNA here is from genome assembly GCF_018130205.1 of Bradyrhizobium sp. AUGA SZCCT0222. Classification (NCBI taxonomy): domain Bacteria; kingdom Pseudomonadati; phylum Pseudomonadota; class Alphaproteobacteria; order Hyphomicrobiales; family Nitrobacteraceae; genus Bradyrhizobium; species Bradyrhizobium sp. AUGA SZCCT0222. The sequence goes on along the minus strand of NZ_JAFCLX010000016.1, from coordinate 139,066 downwards.
CTTCATCCCGATAACCGGCCCCGCCCGCGCTACGACAATTATCTGCGTGAGCAGGGATATGAAGCCACCAACCCATGGGAGCACTGGGCCAATTCAGGCGCGGATGACGACGGCGCGCTGCAGAATGGCTGGTTATTGGTGCACGCCGACAAGGCCGCGCGCGTCCCGGAAGAGCATTCCGAAACGCCTTACATGACGCGTCGCGCGATGGACTTCATTGCGGAAGCCGAAACGGACGGACGCCCCTGGTGCCTGCATCTGTCCTACATCAAGCCGCATTGGCCCTATATCGCCCCCGAACCCTACGCCAGCATGTACAGCGCGGCCGACATCCTTCCTGCAGTGCGTTCGGAGAAGGAGCGTCAGGAAGCCCATCCGGTGTTCGCCGCCTATATGGACATGCGCTACTCGCGCAACATGGCGCGCGACGCGGCGCGGGAAAAAGTAATCCCGACCTACATGGGCCTGATCAAGCAGATCGACGACCAGATGGGCGTCTTGATGCTGTTCCTGGAGAGCCGCGGCCTGCTCGACACCACGATGATCGTGTTCACCTCTGACCATGGCGACTATCTCGGCGACCACTGGATGGGCGAGAAGGATCTGTTCCACGATCAATCCGCCAAAATTCCGCTGATCGTGATCGATCCGTCGCGCGAGGCCGACGCGACGCGCGGCACTGTCAGCGATGCGCTGGTCGAGGCGATCGATCTGGCGCCGACCTTCATCGAGTATTTCGGCGGGAAGCCGCCGGATCATATTCTCGAAGGCCGCTCCCTGATGCCGCTGCTGCACGGAGCTACTCCCGCCGATTGGCGCAAGGTGGCGTTCTCCGAATACGATTACTGCATGCAGGACGTTCGCTTGAAGCTGAACCAGCCGATCGAACAATGCCGCCTGTTCATGGCGTTCGACGGCCGCTGGAAGTACGTCCAGGCGTCGGGTTTCCGCCCGATGCTCTACGACCTCGAAAGCGATCCGCAGGAATTTGTCGATCGCGGCGAAGATCCCTCCTGCGCGGACGTGATCGCGCGGCTGCAGGCGGCGCTGTTCGACTGGGCGCTGCATCCCAAGATGCACATCACCACGCCGAACGCGAAGATCGCCGCCTACGCGGAGAACCAGCTTCAGGTCAAGAACGGCGTCCTGATCGGTATCTGGGACGAGGCGGAGCTCGCCGCGATCCGCAAGCGGATTGCAACGCAATAGCGCCGGGAGGCTCTCCCATGCATGTCCTCGCTGTCCTGCTTCTCGCGCTCGTGACCACCCTGCCCGCCTCCGCCCAGATCGCCCCGACCGAGGCTGAAGTGCGCGCCTATAGCGGCCTGCATGCCGCCGCCGCTCGCGGCGACGTCGCCGGGATCGAACAGCGCATCGCCTCAGGTGAAGCCAAGGAAGCGGTCGACAGCCGGCAACGAACGCCGCTGCATGTCGCCGTCTACCTGAAAAAGCACGATGCCGCCCGCGCCCTGATCCGGCTCGGCGCCGATCCGAACAAGCTTGAAGCCGACCGTTACGACATCATCACGATCGCGGCGGTCGCCAACGATGTGCCGATGCTCAAGCTCGCGATCGAGGGCGGGGGCAATCCAAAGGCCGTCACCAGCCGCTATGACGGCACGGCCCTGATCGCGGCCGCCCATCTTGGCCATGCTGAAGTGGTGCGAATGCTGATCGCCGCGAAGGCACCGCTGGATCACGTCAACAATCTGAAATGGACCGCGCTGATCGAATCCATCGTGCTTGGCGACGGCGGCAGGAACCACACCGAGACGCTGCGCGCCCTGGTCGAGGCCGGCGCCGACGTGAACATTCCGGACGGCAGTGGATCGACACCGCTCAAGCTCGCGCGAGACCGCGGCTATCGCGAGATGGTGGCCATCCTGGAAAAGGCCGGAGCGAAGTGACGGCAGGCCCCTGAACGAGTCCTCGGGACGATATCCATGCGCGTCGGTTGCAGGCCTTAATTCGTGATCTTGTAGCCGGTTGCCTTCACGATCGGTTGCCAGAACGCGGTGTCGGCGGCGAGCGCCTTGGTCAGATCCTCCGGCGTTGAGCCAACCGGAATCAGTGAGACGGCGTTGAGCTTCTCCTTCACATCAGGCTTGGCCAGCACCTCGGCTGCCGCTGTGCTGAGCTTCTTTGCAAAATCCGGCGAACTGCCCGCCGGCAGCCACATGCCGTACCAGCCGTCAGCCACCAGGTCGACGCCGGCCTCCTTCAGGTTCGGCACGTCGGGCAGGAAGGGCGAGCGCGCCGGGCCGCTCACCGCCACAATGCGGATGCCGCCGGCGCGGTGCTGCGTGATGGTGTCCGAAAGCGTCGTGACGGCGAATGGGATGTGCCCGCCGACCAGATCGGTGATGATCGGCGCCGAGCCGCGATACGACACGCGCGTCATGGAAAGGCCGAGCGCCTTTTCGAGCTGCCATCCGGTGAAATGCGGAATGGTGCCGCTCGACGGCACGCCATAACTGGCCTTCGAGGGATTGGCCTTGATCCAGGCCACCAATTGCTTGAAGTCCGTCACGCCGATCGATGGGCTCACCACCACAACGAATTCGAAGCGGGCGATCTGTGAGACCGGGATGAAATCCTTCGCCGAGTCGTAGCTCGGCTGGTTCTCCACCATCGGCAGCAGGTACATCGTCGGGCCGGTGGTCACCAGGACGGTGGTGGTGTCGGGGGCGGCGCCCTTCACGGCCCGTATGCCGATCAGCCCGTCGCCGCCGGTACGGTTCTCGACGATGACGCTGCGGTCGATCAGCGGAGGAAGATATTGCGCCAACTGACGGCACAACATGTCGCCGCTGCCGCCGGCCGCGAATGGAAAGATGATCCTGGTCAGCGGCCCGGACTGGCCGAACGCCTCTCCGGCACCAGCGGCCAGCGACCATCCGATGCTTCCGGCCAAAAACTTCCGACGATCCATTTACCTTCCCCCGAGAAATTCGACCTATTACACCAGACTGCGGCCATCATTGAAACATAGGTCAGACGGCGCCGGGTCGCTTGCACCGGCCCCCGTCCTGCTGCAAAACAGCGCCAATTCCACAACATTCGAACCCCGAACCAATGGCCCGCCCCGCGCTCAAGAATTTCCGCCGTATCGTCGTCAAGGTTGGCTCGTCGCTGCTGATCGATTCCGATGCGGGCGAGGTGCGGGCGTCGTGGCTGGCTGCCCTTGCCGCCGATATCGCCAAACTCCACGGCGAGGGCCGCGACGTGCTGGTGGTTTCGTCGGGCTCGATTGCGCTCGGACGCAGCCGCCTCAAGCTGCCGCGCGGGCCGTTAAAACTGGAGGAAAGCCAGGGCGCGGCGGCGGTCGGACAGATCGCGCTGGCGCGGATCTGGTCGGAAGTGCTCGGCGATCACGGCATCGGGGCCGGGCAGATCCTGGTGACGCTGCAGGACACCGAGGAGCGGCGCCGCTATCTCAACGCCCGCTCCACCATCGCCAAATTGTTGGAATGGCGCGCGGTGCCCGTCATCAACGAGAACGACACGGTTGCCACCAACGAAATCCGCTATGGCGACAATGACCGTCTCGCCGCGCGCGTCGCCACCATGGCGAGCGCCGATCTGCTGATCCTGCTGTCCGATATCGACGGCCTCTACGACGCGCCGCCCGGCGCCAATCCCAATGCCAAACTGATTCCGATCGTCGAATCCGTCACCTCGGAAATCGAGGCGATGGCGGGGGCCGCCGAATCCGAGTTGTCGCGCGGCGGCATGTACACCAAGATCGAGGCGGCGAAGATCGCGACCACCGCCGGGACGCACATGCTGATCGCGTCGGGCAAGATCGAACATCCCCTCAAAGCCATCGCCGACGGCGGCCGCTGCACCTGGTTCCTGACACCGGCCAACCCCGTCACGGCGCGAAAACGCTGGATCGCGGGATCGCTGGAGCCCAAGGGCACGCTGACCATCGACGCCGGCGCGGTCACCGCGTTGCGCGCGGGAAAAAGCCTGTTGCCGGCCGGCGTGATCCGGATCGACGGCCAGTTCGCCCGCGGCGACGCCGTGGTGGTGCGCGGCCCCGACACCCATGAGATCGGCCGCGGCCTCGTCGCCTACGACGCCGAGGACGCCGAAAAGATCAAAGGCCGCTCCTCCCCTGATGTAATGGCCATTCTGGGCATCAGCGGCCGGGCCGAGATGATCCATCGCGACGATTTGGTGGTGGGGCCGGCGGGGACCGTTCCGGCCAAATAGGCCAGTGACCGACCTCTCCGCCCTGCCCAGTCCACCAGCCATGCCGGTTCCGCACCTCGCAAATGCGGGATTTCCGTGCTAGGACATGACCTTAACCTGATACCTGACGTCTACCTGGGACCGCCATGACTGCGCCGCTGAAAGCCATCGACGGCAACGCCGATTTACCCGCTTTGATGACCGAACTCGCTTCCCGCGCGCGCGCTGCTGCGCGGGTGCTGGCGCTCGCCTCGCCCGACCAGAAGAACCGGGCGCTCGACGCCATCGCATCCGCGATCCGCAGCCACGCACCTGATATCCTCGCCGCCAATGCCGAGGACGTCGCCGAAGTGCGCGCCGGCGGCGCGACCTCGGCCTTCATCGATCGCCTGACGCTGACGCCGGCCCGGGTCGAAGCGATGGCCGAGGGTGTCGCTACCGTGCGCGGGATTGCCGATCCGATCGGCGCAGTTACCGAAAGCTGGCAGCGCCCCAACGGCATGACCATCGAGCGCGTGCGGGTGCCGCTCGGCGTCATCGCCGTGATCTTCGAAAGCCGCCCCAACGTCGCCGCCGACGCCGGTGTGCTGTGCCTGAAATCCGGCAACGCCGTGATCCTGCGCGGCGGCTCCGACAGTTTCCGTTCCTGCCGCGCGATCCATGATTGCCTGGTGCAGGGGCTTCGCGAAGCCGGCCTGCCTGAGGCTGCGATCACACTTGTGCCGACGCGAGATCGTGCGGCAGTGGGCCTGCTGCTGACCGGATTGAACGGCGGCGTCGATGTGATCGTCCCGCGCGGCGGCAAGAGCCTCGTTGCACGCGTCGAGGCCGAAGCGCGCGTGCCTGTTTTCGCGCATCTCGAAGGCGTCAATCACGTCTATGTCGATCACACCGCCAAGCTCGAAATGGCGAAGTCGATCGTGCTCAATGCCAAGATGCGCCGCCCCGGCGTTTGCGGGGCCGCCGAGACCTTGCTGGTCGATCGCGCCGGCGCGTCTGTTAGCCTCAAGCCGCTGGTCGAAATGCTGATCGATGCCGGCTGCGAAGTGCGCGGCGACGCCGCCGTGCAGCGGGTCGACAGCAGAGTGAAGCCCGCGTCCGACGAAGACTGGGACACCGAATATGAGGACGCGATCATCGCGGCGAAAGTGGTCGATGGGCTCGATGACGCGATCGCGCATATCCAGAATCACGGCTCGCACCACACCGATGCGATCGTGACGGAAGACGCCGATGCCGCCGAGAAATTCCTGAGCGAAGTCGACTCGGCGATCGTGCTGCACAACGCATCGACCCAATTCGCCGATGGCGGCGAATTCGGCTTCGGCGCCGAGATCGGCATTGCCACCGGCAAATTCCACGCCCGCGGCCCTGTCGGCGCCGAGCAACTGACCAGTTTCAAATATCGCGTCCACGGCACCGGGCAGACGCGGCCGTGACCCTAACGACGCCTTCGAGCAAAACCCCGCGCGCACAGTGGCGGCATTGATGCCGCCGCAATCCGCTTCGCAAGCGATCCCGTTCCACACCAACGGCATGCGCGTTGGCCTGCTCGGCGGCTCGTTCAATCCGCCGCACGCGGCGCACCGCGCCATCAGCCAGTTCGCGCTCAAGCGTCTGAAGCTCGATCGCGTCTGGTGGCTGCTGACACCGGGCAATCCGCTGAAGGATAATGGCGGGCTGCACGACCTGTCCGAACGCGCCGATGCCGCGCGGAAAGTCGCCGACGATCCGCGCATCGATATCAGCTGTCTCGAAGCTGTCATTGGCGTCAGGTACACCGTCGATACGATCATCCATCTGCGGCGCCGCGTCTCCGGCGTACATTTTGTCTGGATCATGGGCGCTGACAACCTTGCGCAGTTCCATCGCTGGAAGGATTGGCGGCGCATCGCGTCCGAGGTGCCGATCGCTGTGATCGACCGCCCCCCACAGAGTTTCCGGGCGCTGGCCGCACCCGCCGCCCAGGCGCTGGCGCGCTACCGCCTGCCCGAGAATCAGGCCGCCCGGCTGGCGGATCAGCATACCCCCGCCTGGGCTTTCCTCACCGGCATGAAACTGAACCTGTCTTCGACCGGCCTTCGGAACTCGGACGGAAGCTGGAGGACGAAGTGAGCCTTGAAAGTCAGCTTTGGGGCCAACTGGAATATTGAAACCGTTAACCCCACATGCCTAATATAGCCCGTGGGCGCCAAGGATTCGGCGTTCGCGATACAGTGAAAGGAATGGTCCCTGGCCACATCTGTATTGTCCAAGTCTGTTTTGCCCAAGGTTTCCAAGACTTCTGCAGAGAAGACGACTGCAAAACCTGCTGCAAAAACCGCGCGTAAAACATCGACCAAAGCTGCGGCCTTGAAGGCGCAACCCGACGCCGACAAGACGCTGAATATGATCCTCTCCCGCCTCGACGATATGAAGGCGGAAGAAACGGTCACCATCGACCTTCGCGGCAAATCCGCCTTTTCCGACTACATGATCGTCACCACGGGCCGGGCCAACCGGCACGTCGGCGCGATCGCGGAAAACGTCACCAAGGCCCTGAAGGAAACCGGCATCAAAGGCATCCATGTCGAGGGCTTGCCCAATTGCGACTGGGTGTTGATCGATTCCGGCGATGTGGTCGTGCACGTATTCAGACCCGAGGTGCGCGAATTCTACAATCTGGAAAGATTGTGGACGCAAAACCCGGCGGCGGCGAAGGCGATCTAAGTTTTTGAGCCGATGCGAATCGGCTGCAGCGCATGGTATCTTGCGCTGATGCGCCTCGTCGTCGTTTCCATCGGCCGGCTGAAGCAGGGCCCGGAGCGGGAACTGGCCGAACGCTATCGCGAGCGCTTCGAGGACATCGGCCGCAAGCTCGGCTTTCGCGGCCTCGAGATTCATGAAATTCCGGAAAGCCGCGCGCGCGACGCCGCGACCCGGATCGCCGAAGAGGCGGCTGCGATTTCAGCGCTGATCCCGGAGAAATGCGTGCTGGTGGCGCTCGACGAACGCGGCAAGAGCATCGACAGCGCAAGCTTCGCCCAGCAGCTCGGCCGCTGGCGTGACGAAGCTGTCGCCAACACAATTTTCACAATCGGCGGCGCGGACGGACTTTCGCCCGATTTGCAGCGCAGAGCCAAGCTGCGCATTGCGTTCGGCTCGGCGACCTGGCCGCATCAAATGGTCCGCGTCATGCTTCTGGAACAGATTTACCGGGCCGCGACGATTCTGTCGGGCCACCCCTATCACCGCGCTTAGGCACGGTAGCGTGAATAGAGAGCGCTGAATAACTGGATGCACACAACACGGGACATTCAAATACGCCCTGACGCCATCGGCCATGATGGTTCGTTGGCGTCGCGTGTTCCGCTTTGCGTCGTGCTGTTGTCCGCAAGCCTGATGGGTCTTTCGATTTCGCCGGCGGCCGCGCAGGTGACGGCGCCCGCACAGCCGGCACCATCCCAGCAAGCGCCTGCCCAACAATTGCCTGCCCAACAAGCCGCCGCGCCTTCCCCCGAAGCTATCAAGGAACGCGAGCAGGAACTGGAAACCGCGCGCGAGCAGCAGAAGAAGGCCGCCGAGCTGCAGCAGAAGCTGAAAGCCGATATCGCAGCGATCGGACAGGACCGCAGCAAGCTCAACGCGCAGCTGATCGACATCGCCGCCCAGGTGCGCGGCGTGGAAACGCGCATCGGCGACACCGAAGCGCGGCTGCGTCCGCTCGACAGCCGTGAGCAGCAGATCCGCAGCTCCCTCGACTCGCGCCGCGCCGAAATCATCGAGGTGCTGGCGGCGCTGCAGCGTGCCGGACGGCGCACACCGCCGGCGCTGCTGGTCCGCCCGGAAGATGCGCTGCAATCGCTCCGCACCGCCATGCTGCTCGGATCCGTTGTGCCCGAACTCCGCGGCCGTGCGGAAAGATTGGCCAACGATCTCGGCGAACTCGTCGCGCTCCGCAAGACCATCGCTACCGAGCGCGATGCGCTGGCGCTCGACCGTGACAAGTTGAAAGACGATCAGGTCCGGATGGCCGCGCTGGTCGACGAGCGGCAGCGCAAGCAGAGCGCGGTCGAGCGAGACATGGAAGCGGAAGCCGCCCGCGCCATCACGCTGTCCAAGCAAGTCGACAGTTTGCAGGGCCTGATCGCCAAACTGGAGCAGGACCTGAAAAGCGCCGCCAAGGCGGCCGCCACCGCCAGCCTGAAGGGGGCCCCGGTGGCCCCCGGCGGCAAGCCCAATCTGGGGGCGCTGAAGGATCCTGCCCGGCTCAGCCCGGCGATCGCCTTTGCCTCCGCCAAGGGATTGTTCGCCCTGCCGGTCAATGGCCGCAAGATTCGCGATTTTGGCGGTTCCGACGGCGCAGGTGGCGTCGAAAAAGGCATTTCCTTGGCAGCCCGGGCCGGCGCCCAGGTCACAACCCCGTGTGACGGCTGGGTTGTTTACGCCGGGCCGTTCCGCAGCTACGGACAACTCTTGATCCTCAATGCCGGTGGCGGGTATCATGTCCTGATCGCCGGGATGGAGCGCATTTCGGTTAACATCGGCCAGTTTGTACTTACGGGGGAGCCGGTCGCGACCATGGGGTCGACATCCCAGGTTGCATCCATTCTCGCCACCACCGCGAGTCAGCCCGTGCTCTATGTTGAGTTCCGTAAGGACGGCACTCCAATCGATCCAGGCCCATGGTGGGCCGCAAATGAAGGCGAAAAGGTTCGCGGATGATGCGCAAGACTTCAGTAATTCTCCTCAGCGCCGCCACCGGCGCAGCATTGACGCTCTTCGTGACGCAGCCTCGTTCTGTGCTGATGGGATCGGTCGCGCGTGCGGCGACCTCGGACACCTATCGCCAGCTCAATCTGTTCGGCGATGTGTTCGAGCGCGTGCGCAGCGACTACGTCGAGAAGCCGGACGATTCCAAGCTGGTCGAGTCCGCCATCTCGGGCATGCTGGCCGGTCTCGATCCACATTCCAGCTACATGGACGCCAAGAGCTTCCGCGACATGCAGGTGCAGACCCGCGGTGAGTTCGGCGGCCTCGGCATCGAAGTCACGATGGAGGACGGTCTGATCAAGGTCGTGTCCCCGATCGACGACACGCCGGCGTCGAAGGCCGGCATCATGGCCAACGACATCATCACCAATCTCGACGACGAAGCCGTGCAGGGTCTCACCCTCAACCAGGCCGTCGAGAAGATGCGCGGGCCGGTCAACACCAAGATCCGGCTCAAGATCATCCGCAAGGGCCAGGACAATCCGATCGAAGTCACGCTGGTACGCGACAATATCCGCGTTCGTTCGGTGCGCGCCCGCGTCGAAAGCGAAGATATCGCCTATATCCGCATCACGACCTTTAACGAACAGACCACCGAGGGCCTCAAGCGCGAGATCGGCAATCTGACGAATCAGATCGGCGCCGACAAGCTGAAGGGCTTCATCATCGACATGCGCAACAATCCCGGCGGCTTGCTGGAGGAAGCGGTGACGGTTTCCGACACCTTCCTCGAGCGCGGCGAGATCGTCTCGACCCGCGGCCGCAATGCCGAGGAAACCCAGCGCCGCGCCGCGCATGTCGGCGACCTGACAAAGGGCAAGCCGGTGATCGTGCTGATCAACGGTGGCTCCGCCTCCGCTTCCGAAATCGTCGCGGGCGCGCTGCAGGACCACAAGCGCGCGACGCTGATCGGTACCCGCTCGTTCGGCAAGGGCTCGGTCCAGACCATCATCCCGCTCGGCAGCGGCAACGGCGCGCTGCGTCTGACCACCGCGCGCTATTACACGCCGTCGGGCAAATCGATCCAGGCCAAAGGCATCGTTCCCGATATCGAGGTGCTGCAGGACGTTCCCGACGAGCTGAAGTCGCGCACCGACACCAAGGGCGAAGCCTCGCTCCGCGGCCATCTGAAGAACGACGGCGACGAGAAGACCGGCTCGCAATCCTACGTGCCGCCGGACGCCAAGGACGACAAGGCGCTGAAGACCGCGGCCGACCTGCTGCACGGCATCAAGTCCACCGCCACCGCGGCGCCCGCGACCGGCGACAAGGCGGCGATCGACAAGCCCGCCACCAAGGCTGCGAACTGATCGAACCCAAATCTGGTCGAACCCAAGTCTGTTCGAACCCAAGTCTGTTCGAACCCAAGTCTGATCGAACCTAAGTCAATTCCCGTGAAAAGGGCGGCCTCCGGGCCGCCCTTTTTGTTGCCGGTTCCAACTATCCCCCGCGGCATCCCGGGGTGGACGGCTTTTGAGCGGGTCGCGAGCGTTCGAATCCGGTCCATCGTGGTATCGTCGGCGCGGTTGATTCGGGGAGGTCCATGACGGAAACGGCCGACGAGCTGAGCACGCCGCTCGGACAGGAAACCAAGCGCAAAAAGCGCCGGTTCCGGCTGCCGTTCACCGCGATGCAGGCACTGGCCGTGCTGCTTGGCCTGTTCCTGGTCGGCTTTGCCACCATCGCCCTGTTTACGGACAATCCCTTTGGCGGCGAGCCGGTCGCGCACGTCGCCATGCGCAAGACGCCCGTAGCTGACGAGAAAGCCACCGCGGCCGCGTCCGGTCCCGTCGAGCAGGCTGCGAAATCCGCGCCCAAACAGACTGCGGCCGGCGAGAACAAGACTGTCACCATCATCGACGGATCCAGCGGCAAGCGGCAGGACGTCGTGATCGGCGGCGATGCCGGCAACAACAACGATGCGGAGACAGCGCCCGCAACCGCGATGGCCGGCATCGATCCGCGCCTGCTGGAGAAGTCGCGCTACGGCATGATCCCGGTGGTTGCCGACGGCCTGAAGCCGTTTACGGTCTATGCCGCCGACGCCGACCGCGCCAAGGCCGCCAGAATGCCCGTTGTCGCCATCGTCGTTGGAGGCCTCGGTGTCGGCGCCGCCAAGACGGTTGATGCCATCATGAAGTTGCCGCCCGCCGTGACGCTGGCGTTCACGCCCTACGGGGCCGACCCGACGAAACTCGCCGAGCGCGCGCGGGCGCAACGCCACGAGATCCTGCTGCAGGTCCCGATGGAGCCGTTCGATTATCCCGACAACGATCCCGGCCCGCAGACCCTGCTGACGACGCTGGCGCCCGAGCAGAATATCGACCGTCTGTATTGGCATATGAGCCGGATCCAGGGCTATGCGGGGATCGCCAACTTCATGGGCGCGCGCTTCGTGGCGACGGACGCCGTGATGCAGCCGATCATCCGCGAGGCGGCCAAGCGCGGCCTCGGCTATCTCGATGACGGCTCCACCCCGCGTAGCGCCGCCCCCGCATTGGCGGCGGGTCAGGCGATGCCCTTCACCAAGGCCGATTTCACCATCGACGCGGTGCCGACCTCGGCCGAGATCGACCGGACGCTGCTCAAGCTCGAAACCCTGGCCAAGGAACGCGGCCTGGCCGTCGGCGTCGCCTCTGCCCTGCCGATTTCGATCGAGCGGATCGCCGCCTGGATCAAGACGCTCGAGAACCGTGGCATCCTGCTTGTGCCATTGACAACGGCGATGCTGAAATCAAAATCAGGCTAGCGATCAACCTGATGGCGCCGATCCGGACCTTTCCGGATTGCGCCCGCCCGATCGCTTGAATTGTGCGTGTAGGAAACCTGACGGAATGGCGCGCTACGAAGACCTGCCCTACCGGACATGCGTCGGCATGATGCTGATCAACGCAGCGGGGTTGGTCTTCATCGGTCGCCGCGCCGGCGGCATCGAGCATGTCGACGAAACGCACGTCTGGCAGATGCCGCAAGGCGGCGTCGATCCCGGTGAGGACACCTGGGCGGCGGCCAAGCGCGAGCTTTATGAGGAAACCAGCGTGCGATCGGTGGAGAAGCTCGGCGAAGTCCCCGACTGGCTGATCTACGACATTCCGCGCACCGTGGCCGGCCGCACCTGGAAGGGCCGCTACCGCGGGCAGCGCCAGAAATGGTTTGCGGTCCGCTTCACCGGCAAGGATAGCGAGATCAACGTCGCGAGCCCCGGCGGCGGCCACAAGGCCGAATTCATCAGTTGGCGCTGGGAGCCGATGAAGAATCTTCCGAACCTGATCGTGCCGTTCAAGCGGCCGGTCTATGAGCGCGTGGTGAAGGAATTTTCCGGCCTCGCGGGCTTGTAGCATGCGCGTTTCCCTTGAAGCAGTCATTCCGGGGCGATGCGAAGCATCGAACCCGGAATCTCGAGATCCGGGTCTGGTCCTTCGGACCATCCCGGAATGACGCCCGAAGATTTGTGATGAACCGCAAACCCTACCGCCCCAATGTCGGGATCGCCTTGTTCAATGCCGCCGGTCAGGTGCTGATCGGCCGGCGCTTTCGCGACGATGGACCCGAGATCATCCTCCCCGGTCTCGAATGGCAGATGCCGCAGGGCGGCATCGACGCCGACGAGAACCCGCGTGATGCCGTGATGCGCGAACTCTGGGAGGAGACGGGCGCAGTCAGCGCCGAGCATCTCGGCGAGACCGACTGGATGACTTACGAGTTTCCGCCCTATGACGGTCCGCCCTCGCATCGCCTCGCAAAATTCCGCGGCCAGCGGCAGAAATGGTTTGCCCTGCGCTACACCGGGCGCGACGACGAGATCGACCCGTTGACGCCGCGCAACGGGCAGCCGGCCGAATTCGACCAATGGCGCTGGGAACGGCTCGACCGCGTCGCCGGTCTCGTGGTGCCATTCCGGCGCGAGGTGTACATGGCCGTCGCCACGGCGTTCGCACGATTTTCAACCACGCCGACTTGAGAAAGTGCCGATGCCGATCCGCGCGATATTTTTCGACGTTGGCGAGACGCTGATCGACGAAACGCGCCTGCTGCACGGCTGGGCCGACACCATGGGCGTCGACAGGGCCGAGTTTCTGGCCGTGCTCGACGATATCATTGCCAAGGGCGAAAATTACCGCCTGATCTTCGAGCGGCTGCGGCCGGGTTTTGACGTCCGTGCCGCCGCCGCCGAACGCAAGCGAAGCGGAACTGATTTCAGGATTGAAGCGCGCGATCTCTATGCCGACGCCAGGCCGTGCCTGTCCGAACTGACGCAAGACGGCTGGTTTGTGGGTATCGCCGGCAATCAGCCGCCCACGGCCAAGGCGGCGCTCGAATCGTTCGGCCTGGAGGCCAGATTGATCACGACCTCGGCGGAGCTCGGCGTCGACAAGCCTTCGCTCGATTTCTATCGCGAGACCCTCGCCAAGACCTCCACAATGTCCGAGTTCGATCCAGCCGAAGTGCTCTATGTCGGTGACCGTCTCGATAACGACGTCATTCCGGCACGGAATTTTGGCATGAAGACCGCGTTACTTGAACGCGGCCCTTGGGGTCGCAACCATGTTCGCTGGCCCGATGCCGCGCTCGCCGATTTCATACTGAAAGATCTGGCCGGATTGCCGGCATTGCTGCGCGGGATCAAAGCGCAGAGCTGATATAAGCCGCTAGTTGGGCCCGACCGTAAACGGCCCGACCGCGACGATTCGGCAATCGCTGTCGCGCTTGGCGCACTCGCTGAGGGCTTCGTTGACTGCAGCCTGCTCGCTGGCTTGCTTCAATCCCAGACCAGGCCGCCTAGCGGCGCCTACGGCGACTGCGCTCCATCCACTCGCAGCATCTGCAAGTTTGCGCGCGGCATCATCGCGCGCTTCAGGTGCAATCAGCGAAGTATCGGCCGCCTTGAAGAAGCCGGTCACCCTCATCGTTGTCGGAACCGGAGCGACAAAGGCATCGTTCAGCGCCACAATCATGCAAGGGACCCCTGCGATGGCGCCGCACGATTCCAGACTCCGTCGCGCCGCCTCCTCTACCGAATCCACACCGACGACCATGTAGTATTGGCCGACGCCGGGGCCGACTGCCAGGATCTTGGTCTTACGGGCCGGCACATAGATATTTTCGATCCGCGCCTTGCCGGGCTCACGCGTCAGCGGCATCTCCCTGGAAGAAAATGACCGCTCAGTTACCGGGTCGTGCTTGATCCAGGGCGGCGGTGGCATGGGCGGCTTGCCGTTGACGTAAACGACTCTGTTGCCGACGGCATAGAGTTCGCATTTTCGGGGTGACGAGGCGCTGTCCGCGCGCTTCTGGCATTGCTCGACTGCCATGCTTCTTGCCGCCTCTTCGCTCGGCTGCCCGGTGACGAAGGCGTTAAAGCCGCCAAAATTAAGCGAGAACGCCTTGAAGTCGGTAGCAGGTGCATACTCTTTATCCAGCGTCGCGCGAATCCTGTCGCCGATGAACGGTACGGCAGCTGCTGCGAACGCCTCCCCTGATGCAATCGGCGAAGGCGGAGGCGGCGCTGGAACGGCAGACGCAACTACGGTCGGCGTTGGGGCCGGAGTCGGCGGAGATATCGGTGTCGCCACGCCGACGGGCGGCGGCGCAAACGTCGGCGAGGGAGAACCTGTCGGAGCCATCGACGGCGCCGGCGCCGGGCTCACATGGCTGCTCGCGACTTGCGGCGCCTGTTTCGCCGCCATGTTCTCAAGCTTGGTGAAATACAGAAAGCCGCCGACGCCGATCGCGGCCAGACTGATCAGGGTGACCGCGACCGGCCACATCCAGTTTGGCGCACCGTGATCCGAAGCCTTGATCGGCTTCTTGACCTGCGGCGTCGAGTAGGAACCGTCCTCGCGCCGCATCGCCACCATGAAGGCATGCACCGGCGTCGGGATGTTCTTCACTTCCTGCGCGCCGATATCGGCGAACTGCACCGACAATTTGTTGGCGACCTGTTCGTGTACCGCGCGCGAGACGCAGATGCCGCCGACTTCAGCGAGACCCTCGAGGCGTGCGGCAATGTTGACGCCCTCGCCCAGCAGGTCGCCGTCGCGTTCGACCACATCGCCGATCGTGATGCCGATGCGAAACGACATCTGCCGGCTCGGCGGATACGCCATGTTCCGGGTGCGCAGGCTTTCCTGAATATCGATGGCGCAGCGTACGGCTTCCACCGCGCTCGGGAATTCGGCAAGCACCGCGTCTCCCGCGGTGTTGAAAATGCGGCCGCCGCATTTGGCGATGAAATCGTCGGTCACCTGGCGATAGGACGCGAGCCGCCGCAGCGTTTCCTCTTCGTCCTCGGCAACCAGGCGGCTGTAGCCGGCAATATCGGCCGCAAAAATCGCCGCGATCTTGCGCTTCATAAAAAACAGCCCTGCACCAGCACCTTTAGCCGCAGAATGCCGTCAGAAGTTCCCGCGTGCAACCACAGCGTTTTCGCAGCAGAAGCCCGCCCCGGACCCGAGCGGGAGTACCGGTCCCCGCCACGAAAACGAGCCAAAAAAAATCAGCGCCCGTCACTATGACGAACGCTGAATCTATTCAGGTTTTTATGGAGCCCCGGCGCCGTGCCCCGGGGCTTAGTGCATAGCCGTCGTGCTGATCTGGTGCTCGATGCTCTTGAAGTGATCGAGCCGCTCGATGGCGTGGTCGAGTTCGGAGCCTTCCTTCTCGGCGAGCTTGGCTTCCATCTCGGCAATCGTCTCGGCGAACTGCGTCCTGTCGAGATCCTGCGTCGAGATGGCGACGTCGGCGAGCACGGTGAGGCCCTTCTCCGACACTTCGGCAAGGCCACCGAGCACGATGATCTTCTGATGCGTGCCGCCGGAGGTGATGGTCAGGATGCCCGGACGGACCGCGGCCACAACCGGCGCATGGCCGGCCAGCACGCCGAAATCGCCTTCGACGCCGGGCACGTCAACCTGATCGACTTCGCCGGAGAAGGCGAGTTTTTCGGGGGAGACCAGATCGAAGTGGAAGGTGGCCATGGAGTAGTCCTGCGAATAGGAAGTGGCGCGTAGCGAATAGTGAGTGGCGAATGGAAAGGCGAATATCTATTCGCTACTCCCTTTCGCCATTCGCCTTAGGCTGCCTCGGCAGCCAGCTTCTTGCCCTTCTCGACGGCTTCTTCAATGTTGCCGACCATGTAGAAGGCCGCTTCCGGCAGATGGTCGTACTTGCCTTCGCACAATCCGCGGAAGCCCTTGATGGTGTCGGCGAGGTCGACGAACTTGCCGGGCGAACCGGTGAACACTTCGGCGACATGGAACGGCTGCGACAGGAAGCGCTCGATCTTGCGGGCGCGGGCAACCGCGATCTTGTCCTCTTCGGACAGTTCGTCCATGCCGAGAATGGCGATGATGTCCTGCAGCGACTTGTAGCGCTGCAACACCTGCTGAACCATACGCGCGGTCTCATAGTGCTCCTGGCCGACGACCAGGGGGGACAGCATGCGGGAGGTCGAGTCGAGCGGATCCACCGCGGGGTAGATGCCCTTTTCCGAAATCGCGCGGTTCAACACCGTGGTCGCGTCCAAATGGGCGAACGAGGTTGCGGGCGCCGGGTCGGTCAAGTCGTCGGCCGGCACGTAGATCGCCTGCACCGAGGTGATCGAGCCCTTGTGCGTGGTGGTGATGCGCTCCTGCAGCGCGCCCATGTCGGTGGCGAGCGTCGGCTGATAACCCACCGCCGAAGGAATACGACCGAGGAGCGCCGACACTTCCGAGCCTGCCTGGGTGAAGCGGAAAATGTTGTCGACGAAGAACAGCACGTCCTGCCCCTGATCGCGGAAGTGCTCGGCGACGGTCAGGCCGGTAAGGCCGACGCGGGCGCGGGCGCCCGGGGGTTCGTTCATCTGGCCGAACACCAGCGCGCATTTCGACTTCACGCTCGGATCGGGATTGTGCGGATCGGCGTTGACCTTGGATTCGATGAACTCGTGATAGAGGTCGTTGCCTTCGCGGGTACGCTCGCCGACGCCGGCGAACACCGAATAACCGCCGTGCGCCTTCGCGACGTTGTTGATCAGTTCCTGAATCAGCACGGTCTTGCCGACGCCGGCGCCGCCGAACAGGCCGATCTTGCCGCCCTTGGCGTAGGGCGCCAAGAGGTCGACGACCTTGATGCCGGTGACGAGAATTTCAGCTTCGGTGGACTGGTCGGTATAGCTCGGCGCTTCCGCATGGATCGGCCGCATGCCTTCCGACACCACCGGACCAGCTTCATCGATCGGTTCGCCGATCACGTTGATGATGCGGCCGAGCGTGCCAGCACCGACCGGCACCATGATCGGCGCGCCAGTATCGGTAACCTCACCGCCGCGGACCAGGCCCTCGGTGGTGTCCATGGCGATGGTGCGCACCGTGGATTCGCCGAGATGCTGGGCGACTTCAAGCACCAGACGGTTACCATTGTTGGTGGTCTCAATCGCGTTCAGAATGGCGGGCAGATGCCCTTCGAACTGCACGTCGACGACGGCGCCGATGACCTGGACGATGTGTCCGGTCTGGTTTGCTGCTGCGGCCATAAAACTCTCTCCTTCGAATTCTTGTCTCTGGAAGTCCGTCAGGGTGTCGCGCGAATGGCTAGAGTGCCTCGGCGCCGGAGATGATTTCGATCAGCTCCTTGGTGATCTGGGCCTGACGGGTGCGGTTGTAGATAAGGGTCTGCTTGCGGATCATGTCGCCGGCGTTGCGGGTGGCGTTATCCATCGCGCTCATCTGCGCGCCGTAGAACGAAGCGTTGTTTTCCAGCAGCGCGCGGAAGATCTGCACCGCGAGATTGCGCGGCAACAGGCGCGTCAGGATCTCGTCTTCTTCCGGTTCATATTCGTAGGACGTCGACGGACCGGCATTCGCGGCCGGCGCTTCAACCACCAGCGGGATGATCTGCTGCGCGGTCGGGATCTGGGAGATCACGGATTTGAAGCGCGAATAGAACAGCGTGCAGACGTCGAATTCGCCCGCGTCGAAACGTGCCAGAACCTTCATGGCGATATCCTCGGCATTGATGAAGCCGAGCTGACGCACCGATTTCAGGTCGAGATGTTCGACGATCTGCTTGTCGAACTGGCGGCGGAGCTGCTCGTAGCCCTTGCGGCCGACGCAGAAGAACTTGACCTCTTTGCCTTGGGCGATCAGCGACTGCGCGCGTTCGCGCGCCAGACGCACGATCGAGGAATTGAACGCGCCCGACAGACCACGCTCGCCGGTGCAAACCAGCAGCAGATGAACCTGATCGTTACCGGTACCGGCCAACAGCGCCGGCGCGCCGGGTGAACCCGCGGCTGCGGTTGCGATGTTCGAGATCACCGCGTCCATTTTTTCCGCGTAGGGCCGCGCCGCTTCGGCGGCGGTCTGCGCGCGGCGCAGCTTGGAGGCTGCGACCATCTGCATGGCCTTGGTGATCTTCTGCGTCGCCTTGGTCGAGGCGATGCGGACCCGCATGTCTTTCAGTGAAGCCATTCTTAGTTCACCCCGGCGATCTGATCTCTATGACCTGATCGCAAGCCCTCTTTCATCAGGCCCGGCGTTAAGCCGGGCCAAGCCTTTAGTTAGTCGGCCGGCACATCAAGCAAGCGTCTTGGAAAAACCTTCGACAACCGCCTTCAGCTTGCCCGCGGTATCGTCGCTGAGATCGCGGCTTTCGCGGATGCTGTTGAGGATCTCGACGTTCTTGCCGCGCAGCAACGACAGCAGGCCGTCTTCGAAGGGGCGCACCTTGTTGAGCGGGAGCGCATCAAGATAGCCGTTGGTGCCGGCCCAGATCACACAGACCTGCTCTTCCATCTTCAGCGGCGAGAACTGCGGCTGCTTCAGGAGTTCGGTCAGGCGCGAACCGCGATTCAGCAGGCGCTGGGTCGAGGCGTCGAGGTCGGAGCCGAACTGCGCGAACGCCGCCATTTCGCGGTACTGCGCCAGCTCGCCCTTGATCTTGCCGGCGACCTTTTTCATCGCCTTGGTCTGCGCCGACGATCCGACGCGCGACACCGACAGACCGACGTTCACCGCCGGGCGGATGCCCTGGAAGAACAGGTCGGTTTCCAGGAAGATCTGGCCGTCGGTGATCGAAATCACGTTGGTCGGAATGTAGGCCGACACGTCGTTGGCCTGGGTTTCAATGACCGGCAGCGCGGTCAGCGAACCCGAGCCCTGATCCTTGTTGAGCTTGGCCGCACGCTCGAGCAGGCGGGAATGCAGATAGAACACGTCGCCCGGATAGGCTTCGCGGCCCGGCGGACGGCGCAGCAGCAGCGACATCTGGCGATAGGCGACGGCCTGCTTGGACAAATCGTCATAGATGATGACGGCGTGCATGCCGTTGTCGCGGAAATATTCACCCATGGTGCAGCCGGTGAACGGCGCGATGTACTGCATTGGCGCCGGATCGGAAGCGGTGGCTGCAACGATGATCGAGTATTCCAGCGCGCCCTGCTCTTCGAGCACTTTCACGAACTGGGCAACGGTCGAACGCTTCTGGCCGATCGCGACATAGACGCAATACAGCTTGAGGTTCTCGTCCGGCTGCGCATTGAGCGGCTTCTGGTTCAGAATGGTGTCGAGCGCGATCGCGGTCTTGCCGGTCTGGCGGTCGCCGATGATCAGCTCGCGCTGGCCGCGGCCGACCGGGATCAGCGCGTCGATCGCCTTGAGGCCGGTCGCCATCGGCTCGTTGACCGATTTGCGCGGAATGATGCCGGGCGCCTTGACGTCGACCCGCTTGCGTTCGGTGGCCTGGATCGGCCCCTTGCCGTCGATCGGATTGCCGAGCGCGTCGACGACGCGTCCGAGCAGGCCCTTGCCGACGGGCGTATCGACGATGGCGCGGGTGCGCTTGACGGTCTGGCCTTCCTTGATCTCGCGGTCGGCGCCGAAGATCACGATACCGACGTTGTCGGTTTCAAGGTTGAGCGCCATGCCGCGGGTGCCGTTCTCGAACTCGACCATCTCACCGGCCTGGACATTGTCGAGGCCGTAGACGCGGGCAATGCCGTCGCCGACGGACAACACCTGTCCGACTTCGGTAACTTCAGCCTCCTGGCCGAAATTCTTGATCTGGTCCTTGAGGATCGCGGAAATTTCCGCGGCGCGGATGTCCATCAGCCTGCCTCTTTCATCGCGTGCTTAATCGAATTGAGTTTGGTGCGAAGCGAACTATCCACCATGCGGCTGCCGAGCTTGACCACCAGGCCGCCGATAATAGAGGGATCGACTTTCACGTTGAGCGCGACGTCCTTGCCCGTCACTGATTTCAGTGCGGTCTTGAGAGCGTCGAGATTCTTGTCGTTGAGCGCTTCGGCGACGGTGACATCTGCCGTAGCCTCGCCCTTGAATTTCGCCACCAGCGCGCGGAAGGCGCGGATCACGTCGCCGACGGCGAACAGCCGGCGATTGGCGGTCAGGACTTTGAGAAATTTGGCAGAAGTGCCCGAAATTCCGGCCTTGTCGAGAATCGCGGTGAGCGCCTTCGACTGCGCATCTGCCGAGAATACCGGACTGCGGACCAGGCGCTTCAAATCAGCGCTGTCGGCCAGCATGGCCTCGAATCTATCGAGATCGGCTTTTACTGCGTCGATCGATTTCTCGTCGCGCGCCAACTCGAACAAGGCCGTTGCATAACGGCCTGACACTCCCGAAACGGACGGATCTTCAGCAGCCACAGAGACGCTCTTTTTTGCTGTCAAACTCGCAAGGGAAAAACCGTCGCCACGGAAGCGGCGCCTAGCGATCCAAGCCCTTGGAATTCAAGCGGGACTTCGATTTTCGACCGGCACGAGAGGTGCCGGGATCGTTAAAATCGCGGCTTTGCTAACATAGCAAGCGCGCAGGTGCAACATGACGGCGCGCGCGGGCGATGCCTTGTCGCACGACTATTTTAGTTGGCCTCTAATCCAGTTTTCCAAGGCCAGTTTTTCCAGCGCCAGTCGCAGCGAAACGCCCGTCACGATTTTGCCGCGCAGGCCCGCGCCGGAACGGCGCGTCAGCGACAAGCTCAATCGTTCCGCCCGTATTTGCATGGGCGCCATGTATCTCCGGAACAACCCGAATCCGGTTCCCCGCCGTTTACTTGCCGTAACGTCGCGAACACTAACGAACACTTAACTCATCAATAATTCCAAGTATTGGAATGGTTAAAAATTCGTTAACGTAATGTATTAATAAATACGATTCGATTAGTTGATCTAGGTAACAAGATATGCCAGCCAGCGGAAAACGAGGATTACTGCCCAATTCATGCCTCATTGCCTAATCAAACGGCCATCTCACACACGGGAACGGGGGTTCCACTTGTCACATATGTGGCAATACTGTCTGAGGGATTATTTATATGTTGAGTACGAAGAACCTGCTGCCGGGATCTATCATCCGGTCGCGTACAGCGTTCGCTTTGATTGCCGCAACTCTCCTGGCCGGTGGCAGCATTACCGAAGCTTCGGCCAAATCCAGGCACCACCGTCATCACCATCACCATTCCCACCACGCCCAAAAGGCCCAGAGCAACTGGCAGGACGCCAACGCCTCGATCGGCTCAAGCTCCGGGCGCAGCTTCTCGGGCATGGCTTCCTTTTACGGCAATGAATCCGGCAGCAAGACCGCGTCCGGCCAGCGTTTCAACCAGAACGCCATGACCGCGGCCCATCGCAGCCTGCCGTTCGGCACCAAGCTCAGGGTGACCCATGGCGGCCGCAGCGTCATCGTCACCATCAACGACCGCGGCCCCTTCATTAAGGGGCGCGTGCTCGACCTTTCGACCGGCGCTGCCAGCGCTGTCGGACTGACCCGCGCCAAGGGTGTCGGCCGCATCACCGCCGAGGTCGTCTCCTAAGAGCGCTGATCGAGCACCGTTGCCGGTTCAACAAACCAGGTAAGCGTTGCGTAGCGTAACGGTCGCGGAATCTTTCGCGCACCGATAAGGGCCTGCCGTCGCAAATGACGGCAGGCTTTTTATTTGGGCGCGCTCGAGCCGGCAGAGCCACTCGCTGCTGCCCCGCCCGTACGGCGCGGAGCCGCTCTGGCCACCACGGTGGCAGGAGGATCGTGCTAGGTTCCGAAGGCAACAGGCGCACCGCCTTCCGCAGCCTTGAACCAGCACTGACGAGATCGATCATGAGCCAGATCAAAACCGTGGAACAACTGAGAAATGTTCTTCCCGAACCCCGGGCGACCACCAAGGCCAAGATAGCCCCCTACCTCGACGAACAGGCGATCGATTTCCTGCAAACGTGCCCGTTTGGGCTGATGGCCACGACCGGCCGCGACGGGCCAATCGAGGTGTCGCCGAAGGGCGACGAGCCTGGGTTTGTCCGCGTCGAGAATGAAACAACGGTTCTGCTTCCGGAACGGGCGGGCAACAACCTTGCGTTCGGCCTGCAGAACATCATCGAGACCGGCCGGATCGGGATGATTTTTCTGCGCCCCCGGACCGGCGAGACGCTGCGGCTCTCGGGCCGGGCCGAGATCTTTGACGATGCCGAACTGCTGGCGACACTCGGCAAGGAAGGCCGCCCGGCGCTGCTGGCGATCCGGATCCACATCGAGCGCTGCTATTTCCACTGCGCCCGCTCGGTGCTCCGGTCAAAGCTCTGGCAACCCGAACATTGGCCGGAGCCCAAGCGCATCTCGTTCGGAAAAGTCTTCGCGGCGAGGGCCGGCGCCGACGAGGATCAGGCGGCGAAAATCGACGCTTTTGTCGAGCAGGGATACACGACCAATCTGTGGTCGAACGGTTGATGTTGATCTACCGCGAGAGGCTGTCGCTCATCAATTGCGGCAAGCTTTTTCATCCGTCATTGCGAGCGAAGCGAAACAATCCATAGCACCGCACAGGGAAAGATGGATTGCTTCGTCGCGGAGCCTGTCATCGGGCGCGCATTCGCGCGACCCGTTGGCTCCTCGCAATGACGATGAGGCGACACTTCTACGACCTTACAAAAAACTCTGCGGATCGACGTCGACCTCGAGCTTGAGATTGCCTTTTGTCTTCGGACCCGCCGCAAGCCATTCGCGCAAATAGTCCGACAGATCGACGTTGCGCAGCGACTTTACCAATAGCCGAAAGCGATAGCGGCCCTTGATCACTGCCAGCGGCGCTTCGGCGGGGCCCAGCACCTGGATGCGCTCGTCGATCGGCGCGATCGCAGCTAACTTGCGCGCAAAACCTTCGGCGGTCGGCCGGTCGCCGGCGGAAATGATCAGGCTGGCGAGCCGCCCGAACGGCGGATATCCCGATCGTTCGCGCTGATCGATTTCAGTGGCATAGAACGCCTCGCGATCGCTTGCGACCAGCGCCTTCATCACGGGATGATCGGGCTGATGGGTCTGCAGGTAACCGATGCCGCGGCCCTGGTCGCGCCCGGCGCGGCCGATCACCTGGTTGAGCAATTGAAACGTACGCTCGGCGGCGCGCGGATCGCCATTGCTCAGGCCCAGATCCGCATCGACGACACCGACCAGATTGAGCCGCGGGAAATTATGGCCCTTCGCCACCAGCTGCGTGCCGATGATGATGTCGACGCGGCCCTCGGCGATTTCGTTCAGCTCGCTGCGCATGGTTTCGATCGAGGTGATCAGGTCGCTCGACAGCACCATGGTGCGCGCGTTCGGGAACAACTGCGCGGCCTCCTCCTGCAGGCGTTCGACACCGGGCCCGATGGCGGCGAGCGATTCCTCGGCTGCGCAATGCGGACAGATATTCGGGCGCGGCATCGAGAAGCCGCAATGGTGACAGACCAGCCGCTGGCGAAAGCGATGATCCACCAGCCAGGCGTCACAGATCGTGCAGGAGAAGCGATGTCCGCAGGCGCGGCACAGCGTCAGCGGTGCATAGCCGCGGCGATTGAGGAACAACAGCGCCTGCTCGCGCTTCTCGATCGCCTGCCCGATGTAGTCGGCAAGCCGCGGCGAGACGAAGCGGCCGCGCGGCGGCGGTTCGCGGCGCAAATCGATCGCCTCGATCTGCGGCATATGCTGGCCGCCGAAACGCGACGGCAGCGCGACGCGCTGATAGCGCCCCTTGCGCGCGTTGACTTCGGTCTCGATCGACGGCGTGGCCGAGGCCAGGATGATCGGGATTTTCGCGATATGCGCGCGCACCACCGCCATGTCGCGGGCGTGATAATGCGCGCCGTCATCCTGCTTGTAGGCCTGGTCGTGCTCCTCATCGACGATGATCAGGCCGAGATCAGCATAGGGCAGAAACAATGCCGAGCGCGCGCCGACCACGACCGGCGCTTCGCCGGCTGCGATCGCCGCCCAGTTGCGGGCACGGGTGCGCGGCGTCAGTTCGGAATGCCACTCCAGAGGACGCACGCCAAAACGCAGTGCGAAGCGGTCGAGGAATTGTCCTGTCAGCGCGATCTCCGGCATCAGGATCAGCGTCTGCTTGCCGCGGCGGATGATTTCGGCGATCGCCTCGAAATAGACTTCAGTCTTGCCCGAACCGGTGACGCCATCAAGCAACGCGACGTGAAAGCTGCCACTCGCCGCCAGCGCCCGCATTGCATCGACGGCCGTGCGCTGCTGCCGGGAGAATTCAGGCTGGGCAAACGACGGATCGGGTGCCGGCGGCGCCAGCGGCGGCGGCATCGCCTCGACTTGCAGCGTACCCTCATCGACCAGCCCGTCGATCACGCCCGAACTGACGCCGGCCTCCCGGGCGGCTTCGGACTTGCCGTGCAGCAGGCCATCCGACAGCACGTCAATCGCCCGCCGTCGCGCCGGCGTCAGGCGCCGCGGCGGCTCACCGACCAGCCGCACGCCAAGGCGCATCCGTTCGGGGCCGAGATTTTCGCCCATCCGCAAGCTCATGCGCAGCACCATGCCGCGGGCGGAAAGCGTGTAATTGGCGACCCAATCGACGAGCGAACGCAGTTCCTCCTTCAACGGCGGCACATCGAGCTTTTCGCCGACATCTTTTAAGCGGTTATGCAGGCGCGGATCGGGATTGGCGTTTTCCGCCCACACCACCGCCACCACCTCGCGCGGCCCCAGCGGCACGCAGACGACGTCGCCGGGCTTCAGCTCCATGCCGCGCGGCACGCGATACGAATAGGCCTGATTGAGCGCAACCGGCACCAGCACATCGACGACGCGCGTCGATGAGGCGGAGGAACTGCTGCTGCGCGTCGAATGGTCCATCGGGAATCAGGCTTAAGGGGTGCAGGGACTTAAGTTAAGAGGCGCTCAAGTTAAGGGCGCGCGACGGCGAGGGCCAGTGGCACCGGCGCTGGTGGGGGCAAGTTAGCGAACGGTAAACGAAAGAGGTGCGATATAATCAGGAGAATCAGGGCGCCCATAGTCCATGACCAAGCCTGTTCCGTCACTTCAACCGATCGAGCTCGATTGCGCCGACGCGACGCTGGCGCTGGAGATGACGCACTGGCTGTCGCATCTGCGCGCCGAACGGCGGCTGTCGCCCAAGACGCTGGAGGCCTACGCCCGCGACCTCCGGCAATGCCTGATTTTTCTTAGCCAGCACTGGGGCCGAAAAGTTACGCTCAAGGGATTTGCGGCGCTGGAAGCCAGCGACATCAGGGCCTTCATGGCGATGCGCCGCGCCGACGACATCGGGGGCCGCTCGCTGATGCGGGCGCTGGCGGGGCTGCGCTCGTTCGGACGTTTCCTGGAGCGCGAAGGCAAGGGCAAGGTCGGCGCGCTCTCGGCGATCCGTGCGCCGAAAATCGGCAAGAGCCTGCCGAAGCCGATCCAGATGGCGGCCGCCAAACGTTTTGCCGATGCCGACGAACGCGCCGGCGAGGATCGCGATCCCTGGATCTGGGCGCGCGACGCCGCCGTGATGGCGCTGCTGTACGGTTCGGGCCTGCGCATCTCCGAGGCGCTCGGGCTGAAAAAGCGCGACGTTCCGCTGCCCGGCGAGGGCGACGTCATCATCGTGACCGGCAAGGGCAACAAGACCCGCATGGTGCCGGTGCTGCAGAACGTGCTGGCGCTGATCGCCGCTTACACCGCGGTCTGTCCGCATCAGCTTAACCCGGAGGGACCGATTTTCGTCGGCGCACGCGGTGGGCCGCTCAGCCCGCGAATCATCCAGCTCACCATGGAGCGGCTGCGCGGCGCGCTCGGCCTGCCCGACAGCGCGACGCCGCATGCGCTGCGGCATTCATTTGCTACCCACCTGCTGTCGCGCGGCGGCGATCTGCGCGCTATCCAGGAATTGCTCGGCCACGCCTCGCTCTCGACCACGCAGATCTACACCGGCATCGACAGCGAGCGGCTGCTGGAAGTGTACAAGACCGCGCATCCGCGCGCCTAGTGCCCCGCGCCGCGCGCCGACATACTATCGTCACATCGCGGACTTCCCCTGCCCGCCCCTTGCGCTGGCCGAATGGTTCCGGCAATCGTAAGCAGGTCACCTGGCAGGAGGGAATCATGGGCGCACATGAAAGTATGGAGCATGCGGAGCACGCCGAGCACGCTTCCAGCTCCAACAAGAGAATCGCATTGCTGATCGCCGTCATTGCGCTGTTTCTTGCGCTGTCGGAGACCCTCGGCAAGGGCGCGCAGACCGAATCGATCAGCAAGAATGTCGAGGCGTCGAACCTCTGGGCGTTCTTCCAGGCCAAGAGCATCCGCCGCACCACGGTTCAGGCCACCGCCGAGCACGCCAAGCTGAGCCTCGGGGTCACCACCGATCCGGCCGCAAAGGCGGCGCTGCAAAAGCAGATCGACGACTGGACCAAGACTGCGGCGCGCTATCGCTCGGAGCCGGAAACCGGCGAGGGCTCGGAAGAACTCATGAAGCGCGCCAAGCATGCCGAACATTTGCGCGACGAGGCGATGGCCAAATACCATCACTACGAAGTCGCCTCGGCCGCGTTCCAGATCGGCATCGTGCTGGCATCGGCGACCATCATCACCGGCATGATCGTGCTGGCGTGGGGTTCCGCCCTGCTCGCCGTGATCGGAATTGGCTTCACCTTGATCGGCCTGTTCGCGCCGCATCTCGTGCATTTGATGTAGCTCGCTTCACCTCTCCCATCGGGAGAGGTGAAGCCGATCTCTGCTAGGGTGAATTCGATTACCGCGCTTCGTGCACGCGTTTGCGAAAGCGCTGGATCAGCCTCAGCATCCGACCTGACCAGCCCTCGCCGTCGCCGCGCAGCATCTCGGCGATCCGGCGCTTGACCGGCTCGACCAATGCAGCTGCCTTGGCGCGCAGCATCATGATGAACTCATAAACCTTTTTGAACCACTGCATCTTCAGCAGCTTCGGCCGCGTCACATCGAAGATGAAGGCGGTGACGCCGACGCCGACGAACTTGCCGAGAACGATGACGACGATCGCGCTGATCCAATATTCATTCGCCAGCAGCCACAGCCCGACCAGCTTGAGCGGAAACAGCGGAATCACCGGCACCGCAAACACGATCAACGTCATCGCCGGCGACAGCGTAGCAACACGCTCGGACAGCCATCGCTTGAACGCACGGAACGGAATCCACGCGACGACGCGCTCGACGATCGGCTCGAGATGATCCCATAGCCATGCTTCGATCAGGAAGATGACCGCAAGCAGAACCCATAACGGTTTCAATAGGCGGCGCATCATCTGAAAATCTCGACCCGGCGTGTGCCGGGCATCGATCACATATGGATGGCCCGTTTGCCGACCGCAAGCGCGGCTTCCTTGATGGCCTCGGAGCGGGTTGGATGCGCGTGGCAGGTCCGGGCCAGATCCTCGGCGGAACCGCCAAATTCCATCAGAACGGCGGCTTCATGGATCATTTCGCCGGCCTCACGGCCGATGATGTGCACGCCGAGCACGCGATCGGTCTTCGCATCTGCGAGAATCTTCACAAAGCCGTCCGTGGTCTGGTTGACCTTGGAGCGGCCGTTGGCAGTGAAGGGGAATTTGCCCGACGTGTAAGCCACGCCCGCCTGCTTCAGCTCTTCCTCGGTCTTGCCGACCGACGACACTTCCGGCGTGGTATACACGACGCCCGGGATGACGTCGTAATTCACATGCCCGGCCTGCCCTGCGATGATCTCGGCACACGCCACGCCTTCGTCCTCGGCCTTGTGCGCGAGCATCGGACCCGCCACCACGTCGCCGATCGCATAGACGCCCTTCACGCTGGTCGAGAAATGCGCGTCGATCTCGACGCGGCCGCGATTGTCGAGCGCGATACCCGCCTCCTTCAGGCCAAGGCCGTCCGTGTAGGGCACGCGGCCGATGCAGACCAGCACGACATCGGCTTCGATGGCCTCGGACGCACCGCCGGCCGCCGGCTCGACCTTGACTGACAGCGTCTTGCCTGACGTGTCGACGCCGGTGACCTTGGCGCCGAGCTTGAACGCAAAGCCCTGCTTTTCGAGAATGCGCTGGAATTGTTTTGCCACTTCGCCATCCGTGCCGGGCAGGATTCGGTCGAGGAACTCCACCACGGTGACTTTCGCGCCAAGACGATGCCACACCGAACCGAGTTCGAGACCGATCACGCCGGCGCCGACAATCAGCAGGCTCGACGGCACCTTGTCGAGTGACAGTGCGCCGGTCGACGACACGATCCGCTTCTCGTCGATCTCGATGCCCTTCAGCCGCGCGATATCGGAGCCGGTGGCGATCACGATGTTCCTGCTCTCGACCGTCTGCGCCTTGCCGTCACTGCCGGACACTTCGACCTTGCCGGCACCAAGAACTTTGCCCGTGCCGCTGATGACGTCGATCTTGTTTTTCTTCATCAGGAACTCGACGCCTTTGACGTTGCCGTCGATGCCCTGCTGCTTGAAGTTCATCATCGACGGCAAATCGAGTTTCGGCGCGGAAACGCTGATGCCCATTTTCGCAAAGGAATGCCCGGCTTCCTCGAACATCTCGGACGCGTGCAGCAGCGCCTTCGACGGCATGCAGCCGACGTTGAGGCAGGTCCCGCCGAGCGTCGCATTCTTCTCGACCACGGCCACTTTCATGCCGAGTTGCGCGGCGCGTACCGCGCAGACATATCCGCCCGGACCGGTGCCGATGACGACGAGATCGTAAGAAGCCATGATTGAAGTCCCGTAACTGAATTCTATGACAGGGTATTACCGGCCGCCCGATACATCGAGGATGGCACTGGTGACGTACGAAGCGTCGTCCGACATCAGCCAGACGATGGCATTGGCGATTTCTTCCGCGGTACCCACGCGCTGCATCGGCACCATATGCGCTAGGCGATGGGCGCGATCGGGTTCGCCGCCGCTCGCGTGAATCTCGGTGTCGATCAGTCCCGGCCGGATCGCGGCGACGCGAATGCCCTCGCCGGCGACTTCATGGCCGAGGCCGACCGTGAACGAATCCACGGCGCCCTTCGACGCCGCATAATCGACATAGGTATTGGGCGCGCCGAGCTTCGCCGCGACCGAGGAAAGATTGACGATGACGCCGCCTTTGCCGCCATGTTTGGTCGACATGCGCTTCACGGCCTCGCGTGCGCACAGGATGGACCCGGTAACGTTGACCGCCATCACGCGCTGGATGCGCTCGGCCGACATCTGGTCGACGCGCACGCCGCTCTGACCGACAATACCACCGTTATTGACGAGCGCCCCTAACGTACCGAACTGATCGGCCGCCTTGAACAGCGCGAGGATGTCGCTTTCCTCGGCAACGTCGCATTTCACAGCGACAGCCTTGCCGTTCTTGCGCTCGATCTCGGTGACGACTTCGTTCGCCGCCGCCTCGTTGCTGGCGTAACCGACGACAACCCGAAAGCCACGGGCCGCCGCGGCAATCGCGGTGGCGCGACCGATGCCGCGGCTACCGCCGGTGATGACAACGACTTTATCGGTCACATTCGCCCCCATCCATCAATACGCCGCGCCAATACCCGCCGAGCAGCGGGCACTCGGACGCGACCATCAGAGATCCAGCACCAGTCGCGCCGGATCTTCCAGGCTCTCCTTGACGCGGACCAGGAAGGTGACCGCTTCCTTGCCGTCGATGACGCGGTGATCGTAGGACAGCGCCAGATACATCATCGGGCGGATCTCGATCTTGCCGCCGATCGCCATCGGCCGCTCCTGGATCTTGTGCATGCCGAGAATGGCGGACTGCGGCGCGTTCAGGATCGGCGTCGACATCAGCGAACCGTAGATGCCGCCATTGGTGATGGTGAAGGTGCCGCCCTGCATCTCGTCGATCTTGAGCTGGCCGTCACGGGCGCGGCGGCCGAAATCGGCGATGCTCTTTTCGATGTCGGAGATCGACTTGTGGTCGCAGTCGCGTACCACAGGCACGACGAGGCCCTTGTCGGTGCCGACGGCGACGCCGACATGGTAGTAATTCTTGAAAATCAGATCAGTGCCGTCGATCTCGGCATTGACGGCCGGAATGTCCTTGAGCGCCTGCACGCAGGCCTTGGTGAAGAAGCCCATGAAGCCGAGCTTGGTGCCGTGCTTCTTCTCGAACACGTCCTTGTACTGCGTCCGCATCGCCATGATGTGGCTCATATCGACCTCGTTGAAGGTCGTGAGCATCGCCGCGGTGTTCTGCACGTCCTTCAGGCGGCGCGCGATGGTCTGGCGCAGCCGCGTCATCTTCACGCGCTCTTCGCGCGCGGCATCGTCGGCGGGCGACGGTGCTCGCACCTGCACGGCGGCGGCGGGCTGATTGACCGGAGTCGGCGCGGAAGCGGCCTTCTCGATCGCAGCCAGCATGTCGCCCTTGGTGACGCGGCCATCCTTGCCGGAGCCGGGCACGGTGGCGGCATCGATGCCGCTTTCGGTGGAGAGTTTGCGCACCGAGGGCGCCAGCGGCGCGTCCGCGGGTGCGGCCTTTGGCGCCGCAGCAGGTGCGGCGGCAGCGGCGGGCGGCGGCGCGGCGGGAGCAGCTGCAGCTGCAGAATTCTTGGGCGGCGCGGCCGCCGGCTTGGCGCCTGCCGCGCCGTCATTGATCTGTCCGAGCAGCGCGCCGACGGCGACGGTTTCGCCGTCCTTGGCGGCGATCTCGCCCAGCACGCCCGCTGAAGGCGCCGGGACTTCGATGGTGACCTTGTCGGTCTCGAGCTCCACCAAAGGCTCGTCCACCGCCACGGCGTCGCCGGCCTTCTTGAACCAGCGGCCAATGGTGGCCTCCGTCACGGACTCGCCGAGCGTCGGAACGCGAATGTCAGTCATGGTCTGTTTTCCTCAATACCCTTAAGCGGTCATAAATCGTAACCGCCATCCCCGCCTTCCGCCTTCGCTCGTTGAGCTACGGCGGACAGGTCGCGGGGCATGACGGTTGAATGGTGGTCTAGCCTAGCGCGTCATCCAGCAGCGCCTTGAGCTGCGCCAGATGCTTCGACATCAAACCGGTGGCCGTCGCCGCCGCCGCCGCGCGGCCGGCGTAACGCGGACGCTTGTTCGGTGCGTGGATCTGGTTCAGCACCCATTCGAGATAGGGCTCGATGAAGTGCCAGGCACCCATGTTGCGCGGTTCTTCCTGGCACCAGACGACTTCCGCATTCTTGAAGCGGGCGAGCTCGTGCACCAGTGCCTTCAGCGGCACCGGATAGAGCTGCTCGACGCGCATCAGGTAGATGTCGTCGATGCCGCGCTTCTCGCGCTCCTCGTAGAGATCGTAATAGACCTTGCCCGAGCACAGCACGATGCGGCGGATCTTGTCGTCGTCCACCAGCTTGATCTTCTCGTCCGGCAGCATCTGGGCGTCATCGTAGAGGATGCGGTGGAACGTGGCGTCCTTGCCGAGTTCGTCGAGCCGTGACACCGCCCGCTTGTGGCGCAGCAGCGATTTCGGCGTCATCAGGATCAGCGGTTTACGGATTTCGCGATGCAGCTGACGCCGCAGCACGTGGAAGTAATTCGCCGGCGTGGTGGGATAGACCACCTGCATGTTGTCTTCGGCGCACATCTGCAGGAAGCGCTCGAGACGGGCCGAGGAGTGCTCCGGTCCCTGCCCTTCATAGCCGTGCGGCAGCAGGCAGACGAGACCCGACATGCGTAGCCATTTACGTTCGCCCGAGGAGATGAACTGGTCGAACAGCACCTGCGCCCCGTTGGCGAAGTCGCCGAACTGGGCTTCCCACATCGCCAGCGCATTCGGCTCGGCCAGTGAATAGCCGTACTCGAAGCCAAGCACCGCCTCTTCCGAAAGCAGCGAGTTGATCACCTCGTAGTGGCCCTGATCGGGGCCAAGGTGATTGAACGGCGTGTAACGGCTCTCGTCCTCCTGGTCGATCAGCACCGAATGGCGCTGCGAGAAGGTGCCGCGCTCGGAGTCCTGCCCCGACAGGCGGACGTGCCGGCCTTCCTGCATCAGCGTGCAGAACGCCAGCGCCTCGCCGGTGGCCCAGTCGATGCCGACGCCATTGTCGATCGCCTTGGCGCGATTTTCCAGGAAGCGCTGGATGGTGCGGTGAACGCGGAAGCCGTCGGGCACCTTGGTGATCTTGCGGCCGATATCCTTCAGGATAGCCGTATCGACGCCGGTAACGCCGCGGCGCGCATCCTCTTCCTGATCGGCGGACTTGAAGCCGGCCCATTTGCCGTCGAGCCAGTCGGCCTTGTTGGGCTTGTAGCCCGAGCCGGCCTCGAGTTCGGCATCGAGCCGCGCCCGCCAGTCGGCCTTGGCCTTTTCGACCTCGCCCTCGGTCAGCACGCCGTCAGCGATCAGCCGCTTGGAATAAAGCTCGACCGTGCCGGGATGCGTCGCGATCTTCTTGTACATCACCGGCTGGGTGAACATCGGCTCGTCGCCTTCGTTGTGGCCATGCCTGCGATAGCAGAACATGTCGATCACGACGGGCTTGTGGAATTTCTGCCGGAATTCGATCGCGACCTTGGCCGCGAACACCACGGCTTCCGGATCGTCGCCGTTCACATGGAAGATCGGCGCGTCGATCATCTTCGCCACGTCGGACGGATAGGGCGAGGAGCGCGAGTAGCGCGGATAGGTGGTGAAGCCGATCTGGTTGTTGACGATGAAGTGCAGCGAACCGCCGGTGCGGTAGCCCTTCAGGTCGGACAGGCCGAAGCATTCGGCGACCACGCCCTGGCCGGCGAAAGCGGCGTCGCCATGCATCAGCACCGGCAGTACCGAAATACGCATGTCCGGCGGATCGCCGTGCTGGTCCTGCTTGGCGCGCACCTTGCCGAGCACGACGGGGTCGACGATTTCCAGATGCGACGGGTTGGCGGTCAGCGACAGATGAATCTTGTTGTTGTCGAACTCGCGGTCCGACGAGGCGCCGAGGTGATATTTGACGTCGCCGGAGCCTTCGACCGCGTCGGGATTGGCGGAGCCGCCCTTGAATTCATGGAACAGCGCGCGGTGCGGCTTGCCCATCACCTGCGTCAGCACGTTGAGGCGGCCGCGATGCGGCATGCCGAGCACGATTTCCTTCACGCCGAGATTGCCGCCGCGCTTGATGATCTGCTCCAGCGCCGGAATCAGCGATTCAGCTCCGTCGAGGCCGAAGCGCTTGGTGCCGGTGAATTTGATGTCGCAGAACTTCTCAAAGCCTTCGGCTTCGATCAGCTTGTTGAGGATCGCGCGCCGGCCTTCCGGCGTGAAGCTGATTTCCTTGTCCGGCCCTTCGATGCGTTCCTGGATCCAGGCCTTCTGCGCCGCGTTGCTGATGTGCATGAACTCGACGCCGAGCGTCTGGCAGTAGGTGCGCTCGCAGATCGCGACGATTTCGCGAAGCGTGCCGTATTCAAGACCGAGCACGTGATCGAGGAAAATCTTGCGGTCGAAATCGGCCTCGGCAAAACCGTAGCTGCGCGGATCAAGCTCCTCGCGATCGCGCTGGGCCTCGATGCCGAGCGGATCGAGCTTGGCGTGGAAATGACCGCGCATGCGATAGGCGCGGATCAGCATCAGGGCGCGAACCGAATCGCGCGTCGCCTGGTTGATGTCGGCCGACGCCACTTCGGCGCCCTTGGCAAAGGCCTTGTTCTCGGCCTTGGCCGCCAGCTTGGTGCCAACCGCCTTTTCGACCTGCGCCCAGTTGCCGTCCAGCGCCGAGGTCAGCTCGTCGCGCGGCGTCAATGGCCAGTTGTCGCGGCCCCAGGAGGCGCCCTCGGCGTTCTTCTGGACGTCGGCCGGGGTGTCTTTCAGGCTCTTGAAGAACTCCTGCCAATCGGGATCGACCGAAGCGGGGTCCTGCTCGTAGCGGGCGTAGAGATCGTCGATGTAGGTGGCGTTGGTGCCCTGCAAAAAGGAGGAAAGGGCAAATGCGGCATTCGCGTCCTGGCGAGACATGATGGCGTCCTGGTAATTTTTGGCTTCGCGCGTGGAAAACGGCGCTTTGGCCGGTCCGGAGGCCCGGACCAGCGAGTTAAAGCACCTCTAACCTATTTAGCGCGAAATTTCCCGCCCAAAAGAACCAAGAATTGAATTAGGACTTCAATTTTTCGGCAAGGGTGTGTCCGAGCCGCGCCGGCGACGGAGAGACGGTGATTCCGGCGGATTCCATCGCTGCGGTCTTGGAACCGGCGTCGCCCTTGCCGCCGGAGATGATCGCGCCGGCATGGCCCATGCGGCGGCCGGGAGGGGCGGTGACGCCGGCGATGAAGCCGACCATCGGCTTACTTCGGCCCCGCTTGGCCTCGTCCTTGATGAACTGGGCGGCGTCCTCCTCGGCGGAACCGCCGATTTCACCGATCATGATGATCGAGGTGGTCTTGGGGTCGGCGAGGAACATTTCCAGCACGTCGATGAATTCGGTGCCCTTGACCGGGTCACCGCCGATGCCGACCGCGGTGGTCTGGCCGAGGCCTTCCTGGGTGGTCTGGAATACCGCCTCATAGGTCAGCGTGCCCGAGCGCGACACGATGCCGACGTTGCCGGGCTTGAAGATGTTGGCCGGCATGATGCCGATCTTGCATTCGCCCGCGGTCATGACACCCGGGCAGTTCGGTCCGATCAGGCGGGACTTCGACCCCGATAGCGAACGCTTGACGCGGACCATGTCGAGCACCGGAATGCCTTCGGTGATGCAGACGATCAGCGGGATCTCCGCATCGATCGCCTCGCAGATCGCGTCCGCAGCCCCCGGCGGCGGTACGTAGATGACGGACGCATCGGCGCCGGTCTTCTCGCGCGCTTCGGCGACCGTGTCGAACACCGGCAGACCCAGATGCGTCGCACCGCCTTTGCCCGGCGAGGTGCCGCCGACCATCTTGGTGCCGTATGCGATCGCGGCTTCGGAATGGAACGTGCCGTTCTTACCGGTAAAACCCTGGCAGATGACTTTGGTATTCTTGTCGATCAGAACGGACATGATGGATGTTACTTCCCTGGATGATCGGAAACGGGATCAGTGGATTCGCCGATACGTGCCGGTGAGCACGTCGGCCCAGCCTTCGGCATCAGGCGAGAACTGGATTTTCATGGTGTAGTTGTTGTCGTCGACGACTTCATAGACGTGGCGCGCGTTGCCGCGCAGCGAGCCGCGCACCAGGATCAGCGTCTTGCCGGTCCAGCCGCCGGAGGCCGGCGCCGGGGAGTAGTAGCCAAGCGAATCGTGCCAGAACAGTTTGTAGTGGCGGTCCTCGCGGTCGTAAGTGAACACGCCATGGGTGGCGAAGCTTTGCTTGCCGTCGCGCATCTGGACGGCGTCCTGGATCAGATAAAAACCGTTGAGATCCATGCGCGCCTTGACATGCGCGGTCGCCGGGCCGCCCGCGTTCCAGCGCGAGGGATAGACCATCTCTTCGCCGCTCCACTCGCCGGCAAACACGGCGAGCTTGCGGTGTTCCTCCAGGGCAGTCGGTGCGGCGAGACGGTCAGCCATCGCTAGCCTCCCTTGACGGCATTCACGATTTTCTGTGCGGCATCGTCGAGATTATCGGCGGGCAGCACGTTAAGGCCGGATTCGCGGATGATCTTCTTGCCGGCGTCGACATTGGTGCCTTCGAGACGAACCACCAGCGGTACTTTCAAACCGACTTCCTTGACAGCCGCGACCACGCCCTCGGCGATGATGTCGCATTTCATGATGCCGCCGAAGATGTTGACGAGGATGCCCTTCACGTTCGGATCGGCGGTGATGATCTTGAAAGCGGCCGCGACCTTTTCCTTGCTCGCGCCGCCGCCGACGTCGAGGAAGTTGGCGGGCTCCATGCCATAGAGCTTGATGATATCCATGGTCGCCATCGCAAGGCCGGCGCCGTTGACCATGCAGCCGATGGTGCCGTCGAGCGTGACGTAGTTGAGATCGTATTTCGACGCCTCGATTTCCTTGGCGTCTTCTTCGGTCTCGTCGCGCAGGGCCGCGACTTCCGGATGCCGGTACATCGCGTTGTCGTCGAACGCCACCTTGGCGTCGAGCACGCGCAAATCGCCCTGCTTGGTGACGACGAGCGGATTGATTTCCAGCATCGCCATGTCCTTGGCGGTGAAGGCTTTGTAGAGCTGCGCGACCAGCTTCTCGGCCTGCTTGGCAAGATCGCCGGAAAGCTTCAGCGCCTTCGCCACCGTGCGGCCGTGATGGGCCATGATGCCGGTGGCCGGATCGACCGAGAAGGTGATGATCTTCTCAGGGGTGTTGTGCGCGACGTCCTCGATATTGACGCCGCCTTCGGTCGATACCACGAACGAGACTTCTGAAGTTTCGCGATCGACCAGGATCGAGAGATAGAACTCCTTGTCGATGTCGGAGCCTTCTTCGATGTAGAGGCGGTTGACCTGCTTGCCGTGGGCGCCGGTCTGGATCGTGACGAGGGTCGCGCCCAGCATCTGCTTGGCGAACTCGTTGACCTCGGCGACCGACTTGGCGATGCGCACGCCGCCCTTGTCGCCCGCGGAAGCTTCCTTGAACTTGCCCTTGCCGCGGCCGCCGGCGTGGATCTGGCTTTTCACCACCCAGATCGGGCCGGGAAGCGCCTTGGCCGCCGCTTCCGAATCCGAGGCCTTCAAGACTGGCACGCCGCGTGAAATCGGCACCCCGAATTCACTGAGCAACGCCTTGGCCTGGTATTCATGGATATTCATCTGGACGCTCCCCAAACCTTATACGGCAAGTTCTACAGCCCACCGATATTGGTAGTTGGCATACCATATACCAAAGGAACTGCAACCCCGAAAATTCTTTCGCCCCGTTTCCAGGGCGAAAGCTCAACAAAATCAACGGCCGAGCAGATCGGGCGCGATTTTCTTGCAGGCATCGACCAGGCCCTGCACGGCGCCGACCGACTTGTCGAAGGCTTCCCGGTCCTTGCCGGCCAGCTCGATCTCGACAATGCGCTCGACACCCTTGGAGCCGATCACAACGGGCACGCCGACATACATGTCCTTCACGCCATATTCGCCGTTGAGATAGGCGGCGCAGGGCAGCACGCGCTTCTTGTCCTTCAGATAGCTCTCGGCCATCGCGATGGCGGAAGCCGCCGGGGCGTAGA
The DNA here is from genome assembly GCF_018130205.1 of Bradyrhizobium sp. AUGA SZCCT0222. Classification (NCBI taxonomy): domain Bacteria; kingdom Pseudomonadati; phylum Pseudomonadota; class Alphaproteobacteria; order Hyphomicrobiales; family Nitrobacteraceae; genus Bradyrhizobium; species Bradyrhizobium sp. AUGA SZCCT0222. The sequence goes on along the minus strand of NZ_JAFCLX010000016.1, from coordinate 101,786 downwards.
AGGCCGAACCGGTCTTCAGCAGGTTGACGATCTCGGCGCCGCCATTGCGGGTGCGATCGACGATCTCGTCGATCCGCGCCTGCGAGGTCCAGCCCATCTTGACGAGGTCGGGCAGCGGAATGCCGGCGACGGTGGAGTAGCGCGTCAGCGGCACCATGGTGTCGCCGTGGCCGCCGAGCACGAAGGCGGTGACGTCTTCCACCGAGACGTTGAATTCATCGGCGAGGAAATAGCGGAACCGCGAGGAGTCCAGTACGCCGGCCATGCCGACGACCTTCTTGTGCGGCATGCCGGAGGCCTTCTGCAGCGCCCACACCATCGCGTCCAGCGGGTTGGTGATGCAGATGACGAAGGCGTCGGGAGCGTATTTCTTGATGCCGGCGCCGACCTGCTCCATGACCTTGAGGTTGATGCTGAGGAGATCGTCGCGGCTCATGCCGGGCTTGCGCGGCACGCCGGCGGTGACGATGCAGACCTTGGCATTGTCGAGCGCCTCATAGGAATTGGCGCCGGTCAGATGCGCGTCAAAACCGTCGACCGGCGACGACTGCGCAATGTCGAGCGCCTTGCCCTGCGGCACGCCCTCGGCGATGTCGAACATGACGACGTCGCCGAGCTCCTTCAGGCCAATGAGGTGAGCCAGCGTTCCGCCGATCTGACCGGAGCCAATCAAAGCAATCTTGTCGCGCGCCATGGGAAATTTGTCCTTCTGAGACGTAGAGGAGGATGGAGAGTGAACTGGGAGGCTGGTTATCCCTTTCGAATGATACGTTCAAGTCGCGGCGTGCCCAATTGTAGGCCTTGCCTTCATTTCGATCAGGTATGCCACGGGCGTTCCCAACCGTCATTGCGAGCGAAGCGAAGCAATCCATCTATCCCCGCGCAGAGGGGTGGATTGCTTCGCTTCGCTCGCAATGACGGCGGAGAGACCTACGTCTCCACCAGCCCGGTGCTGGAGCCGCTCGCGGCTGAATCCTTCCGGCCGTGCGGGAGCGCCAGGTAGGATTCGGAACTCATTTCGATCAGCCGCGACGAGGTCCGCTTGAACTCGTTGGCCTCGTTGCCATCGGTTGCCAGATACAGCGACACCGGATCGGCTTCCGCCGAGGCCATCAGCTTCACGGCATTGTCATAGAGCGTATCGATCAGCGAGATGAAACGCTTGGCGGCGTTGCGCTCGGCGTAGTCCATGACAGGAATGCGGTCGACGAGGATCGTGTGATAGTCGTGCGCCAGCCGAAGATAATCCGACGCAGCCAGCGGCTGCTCGCAGAGTTCGGCGAAGGTAAAGCGGGCGACGCCGTGCGACGAACAGGGCACCCGCAGGATGCGGCCCTTGATTGCGATATCGCGTGCCTTGCAGGGCGCGTTGCCGGTCATCTTGCGCCAGGCCTTGTCGAGCGCGTCACCGGCGGCGTCATCCGCCGGCACCAGCCACATCTTCACGCCGGCGAGTTTTTCCAGCCGAAAATCCGTGCGCGCATCGAGCCGCAGCACGTCCATGTGGTCCGCGATCTGCGCGATGAAAGGCAAAAACAGCGCGCGGTTCAGGCCACCCTTGTAGAGGTCGTCGGGCGCCACGTTCGAGGTCGCCACCACGACGGTGCCGAGTTCGAACAGCTTTGTGAACAGCCGGCCCAGGATCATGGCGTCGGCAATATCGGTGACGTGGAATTCGTCGAAGCACAGCAGCCACGCCTGATCGAAGATCGCATTCGCGGTCAGCGCAATCACATCGCCGTCGGCGATCTCGCCGCGCGCGATGTCCTGCCGGTAGCCGTAGATCCGCTCATGCACCTCGGCCATGAATTCGTGGAAATGCGCGCGGCGCTTGTGCTCGATGGCGCTCTGCTGAAAAAACAGATCCATCAGCATGGTCTTGCCGCGGCCGACCTCGCCATGGACGTAAAGCCCGCGCGGCGGCTCGTCCTTGTCGGCGAACAGCCGGCCAAGCAGGCTCTGCTTGCGCAGCGGCTTGTAGCTGGACAGCCGGTCTTCCAGCGCCGCAAAGGCGTCCGCGGCGCGGGCCTGCGCCGGGTCGGCCTCGATCGCTCCGGAGGTGACCAGGCCCTGATAATGGGCGCCGAACGAGGTGGGTGGGGTGGTCGACAGCATGGCCCACCTTACGGCCCCAAGCGTGCGAAAATTGCAAGCCGTGAATTGGTGGTGGGGGTATGCGCGGCCCGTACCCCGGACGCCCGCCACAAAGATTGGTCGTCATCCCCGCGCAGGCGGGGATCCAGTACGCCGCAGCTTCTCTACTTAAGCACTGCGGTCTCTGGAATACTGGATCGTCCGCCTTCGCGGACGATGACAGCTATGGACCTGGCGAAAGGGCCTCCTCACGCACTCAACGCGTAGGAATCCTCGACCACGTAGGGGCCGCCGCCGGTGGAGGCGCGCGACGAGAACAGCACGAAGCGCGAGGCCATGAAGGTGCGGCTCGGAAAATAGCCGCGCACCGACAGATAGTCGGCGACATCCTGGCTCGAGGCGTCGTGCAGCCGCGCCAGCGTCACATGAGGGGTGAATTTGCGGCCCTCGGGATCGAGCCCCATGCGTTGCATCATCCGCTCGAGCTCGGCCTGCAATTCGATCAGCGGCCGGCTCGGTTCGACGGACGCCACCACCGCCCGCGGCTTGCGCCCGCCAAAACTCTGCAGGCCCTGCACCTTGACCTCGAACGGCCTCCGGTTGACCCGAAACAGCATCGAGGCGATTTCATTCGCCGACATGCCATCGATGTCGCCGATGAAGCGCAAGGTGACGTGATAATTTTCGGGATCGATCCAGCGGGCGCCCGGAAGGCCGCCACGCAAATTGGAAAGGGTCTGGCCAATCTCGGCCGGAATTTCCAGTCCAGCAAATAATCGCGGCATCGCTCGACTCCCGATGCTGAAACCCGGTGACGAATCACCGATCACCAATTTCTACCTGAGTTATATGACTCTGCGAAGCAGCCGGCGCCACTGGACCGGAAAGCTACGGGGAAAATTATCCAGTAGGGTTATTCCCTGCTGTATTTTCAGCTGCGTTGCGCAGATAACGCGCCAAGAAATGCCTCGACACTGGGCAGAATATTTTTCACGATGATGTCGACGCCCTCAGCGGTCGGATGCAATCCGTCCGGCTGGTTGAGCTTGGCCTCGGCGGCGACGCCTTCCAGGAAAAACGGATAGAGCGGCACGCCGAAGGATTTCGAAAGCTCCGGGTAGATCGCGTTGAAGCGGGCCGCATACTCGCTGCCATAATTCGGCGGCGCCAGCATCCCGCACAGGAGGACGGCGATCTTGCGGGCTTTCAGCCGGGTCAGGATATCGGTGAGCGCGGCGCGGGTGACGGCGGGGTCAGTACCGCGCAAGGCATCGTTGGCGCCGAGTTCGAGGATCACAGCCTCGGTTCCTTCCGGCACCGACCAGTCGAGCCGGTCGCGGCCGCCTGACGTGGTGTCGCCGGACACCCCGGCATTGATCATATCGACCTTTATCCCCTTGGCTTCCAACGCCTTTTGCAGGCGGACGGGGAACGCTCCGGTCGCCGCCAGGCCATAGCCGGCACTCAGGGAATCGCCGAGCACGACCATCTTGATCGGCTTGACCGGGGGTGTGGCCGGGGTCTGCGCAAAAACCGTCTGTGTCGTCATCAAGGCCATAATCAACACGAGTATGTGCACGAACATACCTATCCGGCCCTCGACCCCGGCGGCGGAATTGCCATATGACCGATCCATGGACAGTCTCATCGAACCCTCGTCACTAACCGGCCTGGAGCCGGACACCATTTCCATTTCCAACGTCAATCTCTCGCTCGGCACGGGCGCGGCACGCGTTCATATCCTGAAAGATATCAGCCTTCGTGTGGCACCGGGCGAAGCGATCGGCCTGATCGGACCGTCAGGCTCGGGAAAGTCGACCTTGCTGATGGTGATGGCGGGGTTGGAGCGGCCTGACAGCGGAGAGGTGGTGGTGTCAGGCACGCCGTTCAATGCCCTCGACGAGGACGCCCTCGCGCGCTTCCGCGGCCGCCAGGTCGGCATCGTGTTTCAGTCCTTCCATCTGATCCCGACCATGACGGCGCTGGAAAACGTCGCGGTGCCGCTGGAGCTCGCCGGCAATCCCGATGCGGCCAAACGCGCCGAGCAAGAGCTGACCTCGGTCGGCCTCGGCGATCGGCTGCATCATTATCCGACGCAACTCTCCGGCGGCGAGCAGCAACGCGTCGCGCTGGCCCGCGCGCTGGCGCCGGATCCTGCGATCCTCGTCGCGGACGAACCGACCGGCAATCTCGACGAGGCGACCGGCAAGCAGATCGTCGACCTGCTCTTCACCAAGCATTCCGAGCGCGGCATGACCTTGGTGCTGGTGACGCACGACACCTCGCTGGCGCAACGCTGCGACCGCGTGGTGCGGCTGCGATCGGGCCGCATCGACGGACAGTCCACTTCATGACCATGGCGCCGGAAGCCGCTGGCGGCAGCCGCGCGTCATCGCTGGCGCTGCGCTACGCGCTTCGCGAATTGCGCAGCGGACTGCGCGGCTTTTACGTGTTCATCGCCTGCATCGCGCTTGGCGTGATGGCGATTGCCGGCGTCGGCTCGGTTGCGGCCAGCCTCAGCGACGGCCTGAGCCGCGAAGGCCGCACCTTGTTGGGCGGCGACGTCGCATTCTCGCTGATCCAGCGCGAAGCCACGCCAGAGGAAGTCGCCTTCCTGCGCGCCCGCGGCGAGGTTTCGGTCGCAGCCGCCTTGCGGGTCATGGCCCGCAGCGGCGACGGCAGGCTGGCGCTGGTCGAACTCAAGGCGGTGGACGGCAAATACCCGATGCTCGGGGAGTTGACGCTTGATCCCAAGATGCCGGTTGCGGACGTGTTGGCCGAGCGCGACGGCGTATTCGGCGCGGCGGTGGATTCCGTCCTGCTGGCACGGCTCGATCTCAAGATCGGCGACCGCATCAGCATCGGCAACGCCAACTACCAGATCCGCAGCGTGGTCAGCGCCGAACCGGACAAGCTCGCCGGCAATGTCGGGCTCGGCCCGCGCGTCCTGGTCAGCGAAACCAGCCTGCGCGCGACCGGATTGCTGCAGCCCGGCAGCCTGGTGCGCTGGATCTACCGGCTAAAATTGCCTGATAACGCGGCCGACGAGCGAGCAGCGACCCAACTGATCGACAGCGTGCGAACCGCGTTGCCGGAAGCCGGCTGGTGGATCCGCAGCCGCGCCAACGCCTCGCCGCAGCTCGAGCGCACCATCAGCCGTTTCACCCAGTTCCTCACGCTGGTCGGCCTCGCCGCCCTCCTGGTCGGCGGCGTCGGCGTCGCCAACGCCGTCAAGAGCCATATCGACCGCCGCCGCGACGTCATCGCCTCGTTCAAGGCGCTCGGCGCCACCGGCCGCGACGTTTTCACGATCTATCTGACCCAGGTGATCGTGCTCGCCGGGATCGGCTCCATCATCGGACTCGCCGCCGGGGCAGCGCTGCCGTTCGTCATCGTCGGCCTGTTCGGCAAGCTGCTGCCGCTGCCGGTGATCCCCGCGCTGCATCTCGACGAGCTCGCGCTGTCCTTCATCTACGGCCTGCTGACCGCGCTCGCGTTCGGGCTGTGGCCGCTCGGACGGGTGCACGACGTGCCGGTAGCGGCGTTGTTCCGCGAGGAAGTCGCCCGCGAATGGCACCGTCCGCGCTGGCGATACCTCGTCTTGATGGCCGTCGTGATCGCGCTGCTGATCGCGGTCGCCATCGGCCTTGCCTACGACAAGCGCATCGCGGCCGTGTTCGTCGCCTCGTCGGTTGCGGTGTTCGCGCTGCTGCGCGGCGTCGCCGCCGGCCTGATGGCGTTGGCGCGCCGGCTGCCGCGATCTGATATCACCATGCTGCGGCTGGCGATTGCCAACATCTACCGTCCCGGCGCGCTGACGCCGTCGGTCGTGATGTCGCTGGGCCTTGGCCTCGCCGTCCTCGTCACCATCACCCAGATCGACGGCAATCTGCGCCGCCAGTTCCTGGCGGCGTTGCCGGACCGCGCACCCTCGTTCTACTTCATCGACATCCCGACCTCGGAAGCCGATCGCTTCGGCGCGTTTCTCAAGCAAACTGCGCCGCAATCGACCGTGGAGGATGTGCCGATGCTGCGCGGACGCATCGTCGCGGCGCGCGGCGTCAAGGCCGACGAGCTCAAGCCGACGCGGGATACCGAATGGGTGCTGCAGAGCGACCGCGGCCTGACCTATACGGCCGACATCCCCAAGGGCTCGAAAGTCGTCGAGGGCGATTGGTGGAGCGCAGACTATCGCGGGCCGCCGCTGGTCTCGATGGAGAAGAAGATCGCTGACGGAATGAAGCTCAAGATCGGCGACGAGATCGTCGTCAATGTGCTGGGCCGCGACATCCCGGCGAAGATCGCCAATCTGCGTAACGTCGACTGGCAGGGCCTCGGCATCAATTTCGTGCTGGTGTTCTCGCCCAACGCCTTCAAGGGCGCGCCGCACACCCATGTCGCGACCCTGTCCGAGGCTCACCCGGATCCGGCCGGCGACGCCCGGATCATCAAGCAGGTGGCCGACGCGTTCCCGATGGTGACCAGTGTGCGGGTCCGCGAGGCGCTGGACACGATCGGCACCGTCGTCACCAATCTGACGCTCGCGATTCGCGGCGCCAGCGCCGTGACGCTGATCTCGGCCATCCTGGTGCTGGGCGGCGCGCTCGCCGCCGGCCATCGCCACCGGGTCTACGACGCGGTCATCCTGAAGACCCTTGGCGCGACGCGGGTGCGGCTGCTCGGCGCCTACGCGCTGGAATATCTGATGATCGGCCTGGCCACGGCGGTGTTCGGCGTGATTGCAGGCTCGGTTGCGGCCTGGCTGATCGTAACCCGGTTGATGACGCTGAGCTTCATATGGCAGGCCGGCAGCGCCGCCGGCGTCGTCGCCGCGGCCCTGATCGTCACGGTAGGCCTCGGACTCGCCGGCACGTTGCTGGCCCTGAACCAGAAGCCGGCCAGCGTGCTGCGAAATTTGTGACAATTTGTAGCGGGCGGCAAGGCCGCGTTAACGCTGCTTTTGCTGGAAAATAGCTATCTAGAGCGACATTCAGCCGCGCGTGGAAGCTTGCAGCGAATGTGTTAGTTTCCCACATACCAGTCTGGGACAGAGGCCGGTTTGATGACACCGAATTAATGTCAGCAAATCGCGGCCTTTGGGCTAGATATTCTAACCGGCGACGCAAACCCCTTGCGATCCGCCGGGCAACCAACGGGAATTCGACCATGTCGGACCTAGACCGTAACTACGCTTCTCCTTTCGGCCGGGCCGCCGGACGCGTCGATGCCGCGGCCGTCGATGCCGGTCTGCGCGCGTACATGCTGCGCATCTACAATTACATGTCGATCGGGCTGGCCATCACCGGTCTGGCGGCGCTCGGCGTCTACATGATGGCGGTGACCCCGGATCAGTCGGCCGGCGTCGCCAAGTTCGGCAGGGAGTTCCTGACGCCGTTCGGCTACGCGATGTATGTCAGCCCGCTGAAGTGGCTGTTTATCCTCGCGCCGCTGGTCATGGTGTTCGCGATCTCGTTTGGCATCAACCGGCTGAGGCCCGCGACGGCGCAATTGCTGTTCTGGGCGTTCGCGGCGCTGATGGGCGTATCGCTGTCGTCGATCTTCCTGGTGTACACCCACACCTCGATCGTGCGGGTGTTCTTCATCACGGCGGCGACCTTCGGCGCGCTGAGCCTCTACGGCTACACCACCAAACGTGACATGAGCGGCATGGCGTCGTTCCTGTTCATGGGCCTGATCGGCATCATCATCGCGAGCGTGGTCAACATCTTCCTCGGCAGCTCGATGCTGCAGTTCATCATCTCGGTGGTGGGCGTGCTGGTGTTCGCGGGCCTCACCGCCTATGACACCCAGCGGCTGAAGAACGACTACATCTACGGCTATGCCTCGCAGGGCGGTGACATTGCGGAAAAGGCGGCGATTACCGGCGCACTTTCGCTCTACCTGAACTTCATCAACCTGTTCACGCTGCTGCTGCAGCTGCTTGGCCAGCGCGACTAGCGCCCCAGCCCAGCCAAAGAATTGAAGCCCCGGCCTCGCGGCCGGGGCTTTTCTTTTGCGGCCAGCAAAAATAATCTGTCACCATGTCTACGCCCGATATCAGGCCCGCCACCGAGGCCGACCTCCCCTTTGTCACCGACATCTACGAGCACGCGGTGCGCTACGGCACCGCGACATTCGAGCTGATCCCGCCCGATCTCGCCGAGATGACCCGGCGGTTCCGCGCGCTGATGGAAGGGGGTTTCCCGTATTTCGTCGCCGCGGTGGAAGGCCGGGTGATCGGATATGCCTATGCAGGCCCCTACCGCCCTCGGCCGGCGTATCGCTTCACGGTGGAGAACTCGGTCTATCTGCAGCCGGCGACCCACCGCCGCGGCATCGGCCTGCTGCTGCTGCAGCGGCTGATCGCCGAATGCGAAGCGCGGGGCTACCGGCAAATGATCGCCGTCATCGGCGATTCCGCCAACGCCGGCTCGATCGGCGTCCACACCAAAACCGGCTTCCAGATGATCGGGACCCACCCCTGCGTCGGTCTCAAATTCGGACGCTGGCTGGACACGGTGATGATGCAGCGCGCGCTCGGCGAAGGCGCCGCGACGGTGCCCGCGGATTCGAAAGCTTCGTAGCCCGGATGGAGCGCAGCGCAATCCGGGAATAATAAGCTACAGCGGCCCCGGATTTCGCGGAGCCTGTCATCGGGCGCGCATTCGCGCGACCCGTTGGCTTCATCCGGGCTACAGGACCGCGCTAGACAACCGCCAGCTTGCGATCGATCACCAGCAGCACGCGCTCCAGCTCATGGCCGCGGCGCAGGATAAGCCCGGTCGCCGAGATCACGCTGTACATGCCCTGCTTGCGCGCCAGCCGCGGATCCTTCTCGATGCGATAGATCGGGACTTCGGAGGCGCGGCGGAACACCGAGAACACCGCGCGGTCCTTCAGGAAGTCGATGGCATAATCACGCCACTCGCCATCGGCGACCATGCGGCCGTACAGATTGAGGATGCGATTGAGCTCCAGGCGATTGAACGTAACGCTATTCGGCAGCGGACTTGCAGTGGCGGTGCGCGCCACTGCGCGACTCCCGCTTGGATCAGTGTCCTCCGACATCGAACTCATCGAGCGCCTCCTGTCGTCTCCGGCATGGCCTTGTTCCGAAAAACCTGTCCCTGGTTTGCGCTGACGCGGCCCTTCGGCTCGGGATCATGACAATGACATGATCGCGCTAACCGCCGGGCACCGCAAGGCCCTTTGAAATTGCGACGGAAACCGCGACAGACCGTCCGGCAACGCCGGAAATACCGAGTCACGGGAACGTTAGAGGAATCATATTGCTGCCCCACTTCCGCCCATCGCCCGCCCCGCTGGCTTGCGACAAGTGAATCCTGCGTTGACCCGGTCCTTTCGGTTCCGGATTCCTCAGCCCCCAGCCCCCCGGGGCCGTCGGGATCGGGTCTGTTCGCAGGGGAGCTTTCTCCCGCACTGGGCCAACGAGAGTTGGTCCTTTTTCTTTTGGGGGGTGCGCTTCATCACTGTTGTCATTCCGGGATGCGCCACTTGGCGCAGGCCCGGAATCCATAACCACGATAATGCGTATGGATTCCGGGCCTGCGCCAAGTGGCGCATCCCGGAATGACGACGGGAGAAATCAGCGCAGCGGCGTGTAGGCCGCGCCCAGCATCGGGCCGGGCTTTTCGCGATTGCCGTCCTGGACATAGACGACCGCGGCATCGACGCCATCGCGGGAGATGTTTTCGAGCGGAACGGTCCAGCTTCCGGAATTGCCGTTCCAGTCCCCGACCTTCAGGATGTTGCGCACCACATTGTAGTAGGTGACCTGGCGGCCGCGGTTTTCGCCGCGCCCGATCGAGATCGGCACCGCCTTCGAGACCGAGCAAATCCAGACTTCGCCCTGCGATGAAGTCGGCGCGTTGCTCGCCGCCACCGAGACGTTGATGTGCTTGCCGGACAACGTCATCGTCACCGGCACCGACATCACGCCGGCGGCCTTCTGGGTGTGCTGGATTGCGCTGTCGATGCCTGCACGATCGCTGCCGACCACCTTCGCCGAACCGTTGACGATGACCTGCGGCGTGTAGACGTCGCGATCGCCACGCATTTGCGAATAGGCTTTCTGACGCGCGCTGAAGCGCGAGTCCGCCAGCGTATCCTTCCAGCCCAAATAATCCCAATACTCGATCGGCATGCTCAGCGCGATCACGTTGGGATCCTTGGCAAGCTCGCCAATGATCTCGTCGGCCGGCGGGCACGACGAGCAGCCTTGCGAGGTGAACAGCTCGACGACCGCGCGCGGATCGGCATGAGCGGGACGGATAATCGCGACAATGGCACAGACGCCAAGCGCACTCGACCATCGCGAAATCGAACTATTGGCCATCATCGCTGTCATACTGCGAACCGGTCCTGGCGATTTCTATCCGTATTTGTACGGGGCATGATTTTCTATCCCTAAGCGCGCACCCCAGACGCAAGAAAGCGGCCTTTTCATAGGCCGCCTTCTTCCCGGTCGCTACTCACGTAGCAGTGAGGCACCGATCACAAATCCGCGTTTCAAAGCGTTTTCAAGCGAAGCATGCCCCCGGACTTGATCCGGGGGTGGATACCGGTTCGCATAGCAATCAAGTTTACGCAGATTGCGTAGACTTATCTGCGGTAGAAAACGCGTCAAAACAGAACTCAAGCTGCAAGCTTGCGCAGCACATAGTGCAGAATGCCGCCGTTGCGGTAGTAGTCGAGCTCGTCGAGAGTATCGATGCGGCAGAGCAGCGAAACGCGCTGCAGCGAACCGTCGCCGGACACGATTTCCGCGGTCAGCTTCTGGCGCGGCTTCAAATCGCCCTGCAGGCCGCGGATCGTCACCTTCTCGTCGCCCTTCAGCCCGATCGACGTCCAGGATTGGCCGTCCTCGAAGGTCAGCGGCAGCACGCCCATGCCGACCAGGTTGGAGCGATGGATGCGCTCGAAGCTCTGGCAGATCACCGCGCGGACGCCGAGCAGCCTGGTGCCCTTCGCCGCCCAGTCGCGTGACGAGCCGTTGCCGTATTCGGCGCCGGCGAACACCACCAGCGGCACCTGCTCGGCCTGGTACTTCATCGCCGCGTCGTAAATCGACATCTGCTCGCCGTCGGGCCAATGTTTTGTCAATCCGCCTTCCGGAATGTTTCCATCAGCGCCTTTGAGCATGAAGTTCTTGATGCGGATATTCGCAAAAGTGCCGCGCATCATGATCTCATGGTTGCCGCGCCGCGTGCCGTACTGGTTGAAGTCGGCCGGACGCACCTGATGCTCCGACAGATATTTTCCGGCCGGAGAGGTCAGCTTGATCGAACCGGCCGGTGAGATGTGGTCGGTGGTGATCTTGTCGCCGAACATCGCCAGAATCCGCGCATCGACCACGTCGACGATCGGTTCCGGTTCTTTCTTCATGCCTTCGAAGTAGGGCGGGTTCTGCACATAGGTCGAGCTCATGTTCCAGCGATAGGTCTCGCTCTCGACCGTCTTGATCTTGCGCCAGTTGGTGTCGCCCTTGAACACGTCGGCGTAGCGCTTCTTGAAGATCGTCGCGGTGACGAACTTCTTCATATAGGCGTTGATTTCCTTGGTGGTCGGCCAGATGTCCTTCAGGAACACCGGCTTGCCGTCCTTGCCTTCGCCGATCGGCTCGACCGAAAGGTCCTTGGTCACGGTGCCGGCCAGCGCATAGGCGACGACCAGCGGCGGCGAGGCGAGATAATTCGCCTGCACGTCCGGCGACACGCGGCCTTCGAAATTTCGGTTACCCGACAACACGGCGGCGGCGACGATGCCATTGTCGTTGATCGACTTCGAAATATCCTCCGGCAGCGGGCCGGAATTGCCGATGCAGGTGGTGCAGCCGAAACCGACCAGGTTGAAGCCGACCTTGTCGAGATCGAGCTGCAGTCCGGAGTTGGACAAATATTCCGCGACCACCTGGCTGCCGGGCGCCAGCGAGGTCTTGACCCATGGCTTGGCCTTCAGGCCCTTGGCGGCGGCGTTGCGGGCCAGCAGGCCTGCGCCGATCAGCACGCTCGGGTTTGACGTGTTGGTGCAGGAGGTGATCGCCGCGATCACGACGTCGCCATGGCCGAGATCGAAATTGCGGTTCTCGACGGCGTAGCGATGCGAGGCATCCGCCGCCTTCTTGTATTCGCTGGTCATCGCCGCGGAGAAGCCCGCGGCGACCGCCGGAAGTGCGACGCGGCCTTCGGGGCGCTTCGGTCCGGCCATCGAGGGCACCACGTCGGCAAGATCGAGCGTCAGCGTTTCCGTGAACACCGGATCGGCCGATTTGGCGGTGCGGAACAGGCCCTGCGCCTTGGCGTAGGCCGCGACCAATTTCACGCGATCGGCCTTGCGGCCCGAGGTTTTCAGATAATCGATGGTCGCGGCATCGACCGGGAAGAAGCCGCAGGTCGCGCCATATTCCGGCGCCATGTTGCCGATCGTCGCCTTGTCCGCGACCGACAGATAATCAAGGCCGGGGCCGTAGAATTCGACGAACTTTCCGACCACGCCCTGCTTGCGCAGCATCTGCGTCACGGTCAGCACCAAATCGGTGGCGGTGACGCCTTCCTTCATTTGACCCTTGAGCTTGAAGCCGATCACTTCGGGCAGCAGCATCGACTGCGGCTGGCCGAGCATCGCAGCTTCCGCCTCGATGCCGCCAACGCCCCAGCCCAGCACGGCGAGACCGTTGACCATCGTGGTGTGCGAATCGGTGCCGACCAGCGTGTCGGGATAGGCGACTTCGAAAGTGCCGGTCTTCTTGCCGACCGTCATCTTCTCCTTGCGGGTCCACACCGTCTGGGCGAGGTATTCGAGATTGACCTGGTGACAGATGCCGGTGCCGGGCGGCACCACCGAGAAATTCGTGAACGCCTTCTGGCCCCACTTCAGGAACTCGTAGCGCTCCTGGTTCTGCTTGTATTCCTCGACCACGTTCTTGCCGAACGCCTTGTTGTCACCGAAGAAGTTCACGATCACGCTGTGGTCGATGACGAGGTCGACCGGCACCAGCGGATTGATCTTTTCGGCATCTCCGCCGAGCGCCTGCATCGCGTTACGCATCGCGGCGAGGTCGACCACCGCCGGCACGCCGGTGAAATCCTGCATCAGCACGCGTGCGGGGCGAAACGAGATTTCATGCTCGAGCTTGCGGGTCTTCAGCCATTTCGACACCGCGACGATGTCGGCCTTCTTGACCGTGCGATCGTCTTCAAAGCGCAGCAGGTTTTCCAGCAGCACCTTCATCGAATAGGGGAGCTTGGAAATTCCCTTCAGACCGTTCTTCTCGGCGGCGGGCAGGCTGTAATACACGTAGGTCTTGCCACCGACCTTGAGGGTCTTGCGGCATTTGAAGCTGTCGAGCGAGGTCATGTCAGGAAATCCCAATTCTCAGTTATACCCGGCAAAGGGTATTTAAACACCGTCAGCGCGGTCGGCTTACCGGCTTGCGGCCGCCGGTTGTGTGCTGCATCAAGTTCCGGGCTTATAGAATCTTTCTAGATGCGCCGCCACAACCACGATCGTGCTGCAGCATTGCGCGACCCAAAAATTCTGATGCGGTACCCCAAGCTTTTCTGAAGGGCCGTAACGAGGCAAGATGCGGCTCACAGGACGCCAGATCGATTGTGTGCGGGGTGGGCGCGCGGTGTTTTCCGGGCTCGATTTCGAGGCCGCATCCAGCCACGCGCTCGCCGTTATCGGCCCCAACGGGTCCGGCAAGACGTCGCTGCTGCGGCTGATCGCGGGCTTGCTGGTGCCGGCAGGCGGATCGGTCGCGCTGGAAGGCGGTGCGGGCGAACTGACGCTGCCCGAACAGGCCCACTATCTCGGCCATCGCGACGCCCTCAAACCCGCGCTCAGCGTGCTTGAAAACCTGTCGTTCTGGCGGGATTTCCTGGGCGGGGACGCCAGCGATCCCAATGAAAGCCTCGCCAAGGTAGGGCTCGCGCACGCCACGCATTTGCCGGCGGCGTATCTGTCGGCCGGCCAACGGCGGCGGTTGTCGATCGCCCGGCTGCACGTGGTGCGGCGGCCGGTCTGGCTGCTGGACGAGCCGACCTCGGCACTCGATGCCGCGGGACAGGATCTGTTCGCCGGCCTGATGCGCGACCACCTCGCGCGCGGCGGCATCATCGTCGCTGCCACCCATGCGCCGCTCGGGATCGAGGCGGGCGAATTGCGGATGGGAGGGCCGGCATGACCGCCCTTGCCGCGCTGATTCGACGCGACATCAGGATCGCGCTGCGCGTCGGCGGCGGCGCGCTGATCGGCGTGCTGTTCTTCCTCACCGTCACCGTGCTGATGCCGTTTGCGCTCGGGCCTGACCTGGCGCTGCTGACGCGGCTCGGGCCGTCCATTCTCTGGCTCGGCGCGCTGCTGGCCAGTCTGCTCACGCTCGACCGCCTGTTCACATCAGACCACGAGGACGGCTCGCTCGATCTGATCGTGATGAGCCGGACGCCGCTGGAACTGGCCTGTGCCGCCAAGGCGCTGGCACACTGGCTCGCCGCCGGCCTGCCGCTGATCATCGCGACCCCCGTGCTTGGGCTGATGCTCAATCTCGACGCCACCGCGACCTCGGCCGTGGCGCTGACGCTGCTGGTGGGAACGCCGGCGCTGACTTTTATCGGCATGATCGGCGCCGCGCTGGCAGTGACGCTGCATCGCGGCGGGTTGCTGCTCGCGGTGCTGGTGCTGCCGCTGTCGATCCCGGTGCTGATTTTTGGCGTCGCGGCGTCGCAGGCCGCCATATCGGGACCGCTGCCGTTTGGAACACCGTTTTCGATCCTGTGCGCGATCTCGCTGGTGAGTTTCGTGATCGGACCGTTTGCCGCAGCCGCCAGCCTGCGGCACGGGCTGGACTAGATAATTTGATGCCGATCAACACTTGATGGAACAGAACAAGCCGCATTGCCTGCTCCGCCGCCGCCGACTATCAGGATGCCCATGACGCTGATCGACCTCGCCAACCCCACCAAATTCCTGACGCTGACGGCGCGCATATTGCCGTGGCTGGCGAGCGTGACCGCGATCCTGCTGCTCATCGGCTTGTACCAGGCAGCAATGGCGCCCGACGATTATCAGCAGGGCGCCACCGTCAAGATCATGTTTATCCACGTCCCCAACGCGTGGCTATCGATGTTCGTGTGGGGCGTCATGAGCCTTGCGGCGCTGGGCACGCTGGTGTGGCGGCATCCACTCGCCGACGTCGCTGCGAAAGCGGCCGCCCCGATCGGCGCCGCCTTCACATTTCTCGCGCTGGTCACGGGCTCGCTGTGGGGCCGGCCGATGTGGGGCACCTATTGGCAATGGGATGCGCGGCTCACCTCGGTGCTGATCCTGTTCCTGATGTATCTCGGTCTGATCGCACTGTGGCGCGCGGTGGACGATCCCTCGCGCGCGGCGCGGGCGGCGGCGATCCTCACACTGGTCGGCGCGCTCAATTTGCCGATCATCAAATTCTCGGTCGACTGGTGGAACACGCTGCATCAGCCGGCCTCGGTGCTGCGGATGGGAGGCTCCACGCTCGACCGCGCCTTCCTGATTCCGTTGCTGGTGATGGCGGTTGGATTTTCGCTGCTGTTCATCACGCTGCATCTGGCGGCGATGCGCAACGAGATCCTGCGCCGCCGCGTGCGCAGCTTGCAGATCATGCAAGCCAGCCAACAGGCCGCGTGACGCGATGGCGCTCGGTCCCTATGCCTCCTTCATCGTGACGTCCTACGCGCTGGTCGCCGCGGTGGTCGCTATCCTGATTGCCTGGATCGCCATCGATTTTCGCCGCCAGAAGCAGCGCCTGCGCGAGCTCGAGGCCAGCGGCATCACCAGGCGCTCCGGCCGCAGTGCGGCGGATATCCGATGAGCGGGCCGGCGGCATCTGACGCACCGCGGCAAAGCCGGCGCTGGCTGGTGACGCTGCCGCTGATCGTTTTCATGGCGGTGGCCGGGCTGTTCCTGCTGCGGCTGCACGGCGGCGATCCCTCCAAAATTCCATCCGCCCTGATCGGCCGCCCGGCGCCGCAAACCGCGCTGCCGGCGCTGGCAGGCCTGGTCGACAACGGCATCGCCATTCCCGGGTTCGACCCGGCGGCCTTCAAGGGCAAGGTCAGCGTCGTCAACGTCTGGGCGTCCTGGTGCGTGCCATGCCATGACGAGATGCCGCTACTAACCGCTCTGGCCAAGGACAAGCGGCTGCAGATCGTCGGCATCAACTACAAGGATTCCCCCGACAACGCCCGCCGCTTCCTCGGCCGCTACGGCAACCCGTTCAGCATGGTCGGCGCCGACGGCAACGGCCGCGCCTCGATCGAATGGGGCGTCTATGGCGTGCCCGAGACCTTCGTGGTCGGCCGCGAAGGCACGATTCTCTACAAACTGGTCGGGCCGATCACGCCGGCCAATGTCGATACCGTGCTGAAGGCAGAGATCGAGAAGGCGTTGCGGGGATCATAACTCTCGCCGTCATTCCGGGGCTCGCGAAGCGAGAGCCCGGAATCCATCTAGCAGCACGATCAGCCTCACGATGGATTCCGGGCTCGTGCTTCGCACGCCCTCAGATGCGCAATTGCGCATCGGGGAATGACGAGTTCAAATAATTTCCAGCTTTTATCTGCCGTTCATTTGCCGGCCATGGCGCCGCCACGAATTCGAAGCTAGCTTGATGGCGTTACTTAAACCGTCCTTGGAGGGACACTTCTATGCGTCATTTCACGCTCGCTTCTCTTCTCGCAACTGCGCTCACGGTTGGCCTGATGACGGCAACCCCGTCGATGGCCCAGACCGCGCAGCCCGCGACCAAATCCGACAGCAAGATGGCTCCCGCGCCGAAGGCCCAGGAGTCGAAGATGGCGCCGGCTCCGAAGGCCGATCTGCTCGACATCAATTCGGCGACCGCCGACCAACTCGAGGCGTTGGCGGGGATCGGCAAGGCCTATTCCGCCAAGATCATCGCGGGCCGCCCCTACAAGGGCAAGGACGATCTGGTGCACAAGAACATCGTCCCGCAGGCGACCTACGACAAGATCAAGGACCACGTGATCGCCAAGCAGAAGAGCTGATTTTTCTGACCTCTCCCCGCTTGCGGGGAGAGGTCGACGCGCTCTTGCGCGGCGGGTGAGGGGGGTACAGGTCCCTCGGCAATCTTTGCTCGGAGAGAGGCCCCTCACCCCAACCCTCTCCCCGCAAGCGCGGGGCGAGGGAGTCAGAGCGGTGCCAGCTACCCCTTCCGCACGTCGCCCGCGTCCGCTTCACTGGCTTCCAGCGAGGCCGGCTCCAGATGGTAGCGTTTGGTCAGCGGCATCTGGGCGATCGCAAAGATCATCGTCAGCGGAATCACGCCGAACGCCTTGAAGCCCACCCAGAAATCCGTCGACTGGGTGCGCCAGATGAATTCGTTCAAAAGCGCCATCCCGAGGAAGAACAGCGCCCAGCGCAGGGTGAGGATGCGCCAGCCCTGCGGCGTCAGATTGAACATCTGATCGAACATGATGGCGATGAAGGAGCGGCCGAACAGGAGGCCGCCGCCGAGGATCGCGGCGAACAGGCCGTAGATGATGGTCGGCTTCACCTTGATGAAGGTCTCATCGTGCAGCACCAGGGTCAGCGTGCCGAACACGATGACGATGACGCCGGTGACGATCGCCATCATGGGTACATGCTTCGTCACCACATAGGACGCGACCATCGCAGCGATGATCGCCACCATGAACGCACCGGTGGCGACGAACAGACCGAACTTGGCGTTGGCGCCAAAGAACACGAGCAGCGGACCAAGTTCGGTCGCGAGCTTGAACAGCGGATGCGGTTGGGTCTTGTCCATCTTAACTTTCGATCCCTGCAATCGCCTGCGCAAAATCCCGCGCGGTGAACGGCGCCAGATCGTCGACGCCTTCGCCGACCCCGATGAAGTGCACCGGCAGTTTGAATTTCTCCGACAGCGCCACCAGGATGCCGCCCCGCGCGGTGCCGTCGAGCTTGGTCATCACAAGGCCGGTGACGCCT
Source organism: Bradyrhizobium sp. AUGA SZCCT0222 (assembly GCF_018130205.1). Lineage (NCBI taxonomy): Bacteria > Pseudomonadati > Pseudomonadota > Alphaproteobacteria > Hyphomicrobiales > Nitrobacteraceae > Bradyrhizobium > Bradyrhizobium sp. AUGA SZCCT0222. The sequence goes on along the minus strand of NZ_JAFCLX010000016.1, from coordinate 83,687 downwards.
GCGGTACGATGAAAAGCCTCGACCTGCGACAGTGCATTTTGTCCCACCGTGGCGTCGAGCACCAGCAGCACCGCATGCGGGGCCGACGCATCGACCTTCTTGATGACGCGCACGACTTTTTCGAGCTCCTTCATCAGCTCGGCCTTGTTCTGCAATCGCCCGGCGGTGTCGACCAGCAGCACGTCGGTCTTCTGCTCCTGCGCCGCCGTCAGCGCATTGAAGGCGAGGCTGGCCGAATCCGATCCCTGCGCGCCCGCGATCACAGGCGATTTGGTGCGCTCGCCCCAGACCTTCAACTGTTCGATCGCCGCGGCGCGGAACGTGTCGCCGGCCGCCAGCATCACCTTGCGGCCCTCGGCGCTGAGCTTCGCCGCCAGCTTGCCGATGGTGGTGGTCTTGCCGGAACCGTTGACGCCGATCACCAGGATGACGAACGGCTTTTGATTGGCGTCGATCACCAGCGGCCTGGCCACCGGCGCCAGCACCTTCTCGACCTCGGTCGCGACCACCGCCTTGACCTCATCCGCCGAGATCGCCTTGTCGTAGCGGCCGGCGCCGACGGCGTCCGCGATCCGCACCGCCACTTCGGTGCCGAGATCGGCGCGCAGCAGCACATCCTCGATATCATCGAGCATGGCGCGGTCGAGCTTTCGCTTGGTGACGAGGTCGGCAACGGCTGACCCGATCGAACTCGAGGTTCGCTTCAGGCCGCTCGAAAGCCGCCGCCACCAGCTCAGTTTTGGAGTTCCGGGAGTGGTATCGCTCATGTCGGACGTGTGTTAGCGGTTTCGCGCCATGAACGAAAGCCACAACAAACCCATTGATATTCCCGGGACATCCCTTGATGCTCCCGAATTGACCGCGGAAGAAATTCAGGCCCGCGTGCTTCACCGCGACGGGCTGATGCTGGTCATCGACAAGCCCTGCGGCCTGCCGGTGCATCGCGGCCCCAAGGGTGGCGCCAATCTGGAAACCTCGTTCGACGGGTTGCGATTCGGCCTGCCGCGGCCGCCGGTGCTGGCGCACCGCCTCGACAAGGACACGTCCGGCTGTCTCGTGCTGGGACGCCATCGCAAGGCCACGGCCTCGCTCGGCCTGCTGTTCAAGCACGGCAAGATCGGCAAGACCTATTGGGCCGTCGTCGAAGGCGGACCTGCCGAAGATGAAGGCACCATCGACATGGCGCTCGGCCGGCTCAACGTCGAGCGCGGCTGGTGGCAAAAGCCGGATCCGGATGGTCAAAAAGCCGTCACAAACTGGAAAGTGCGCGGCCGCGGCAATGGCCTCGCCTGGCTCGAGCTGGAACCGGTCACCGGCCGCACCCATCAATTGCGCGTGCACTCATCGGCCACGGGCTGGCCGATCGTCGGCGACAACATCTACGGCAACGGCCCCCGCTTCGGCGAGCCGCGCCTGCATCTGCATTCCCGCGAGATCGTGATTCCGATTTCAAGGAACAAGGAACCGGTGCGCGTGGTCGCTCCGGCGCCGGAGCACATGCGCGAGCGGCTCAGGGCGTGCGGCTGGAACGGGGAGTAGCGACCAAGGTCCAGCGCTTGAGTTCAACAACCGGCACAAACTCAACCAGCGTCGCCGTCTCGAATGCGCCCGTAAGCGGCCGCCAATCCGCTTGAAGTAGATCTTTCGCCTGATCCAATCCGGCATCCGACATGCCCGTTGCCAGGGTACAATGAGGTGTCCAGCATCCCGCTTGATAATGTGGCCTGCAGGTTTCGCCGGGCGCACCAATGATGTCGCATGCAACCGCATCAGATCAGGTGAAGAAGCCAGGGCCGCGTAACAAACGCCGCTGCCGGCACCAAACGTCGAAAAATCAGTCAAGGTGACGGTGATCTGATCGGCTTTGCCGAATATCCGATCAAGCGAAGCGACCGCCGCCTCCACCACCAGATCGTCATAAACAGCCAATGTCACATGCGGCGGAAACCTGAGATCAGGCATAGAACTTGATACGCCCGCATTTGCAAGCCGCGCCCAGCGCGCCGAAATAGCGTCCGCTATTTCAGAATTGAAATGCAGGCTCACAGCAAAAGCCATGTTTGCCTAGCGTCCCGTCATCCGAGCGCCGTCATGTCCGATCATCGTCAGCGCCCGCACCGCGCCCGGCGTTTCGCCACTGATCGCCACCGGCAAAAAGTGCTCCGTCCGCCCTTGCTTGCCGCTCTCGATCAGCACCTGTCGCGTGGCGCCGATTTCGGCCGCCAGCCGCTTCCGCAACGCCGCCTCACCCGTCGCGCGCAAGCGCTTCGCACGTTCCTTGATCGCTTCGCCCGCGACCTGCGGCATCCGCGAGGCCGGCGTGCCCGGGCGTTTGGAATAGGGAAACACGTGCAGGAAGGTGAGATCGCATTCCTCGACCAGATCCTGCGAACGCGTGAACATCTCTTCGGTCTCGGTCGGAAAGCCCGTGATGATATCGGCGCCGAGCGCGATGTCCGGCCGCAGCCGGCGCACCTGCGCGCAGAATTCGACGGCATCTGCGCGTGAATGCCGCCGCTTCATCCGCTTCAAAATCAGATCGTCGCCGGACTGCAGCGACAGATGCAGATGCGGCATCAGGCGTTCATCGTCGCCGATGACGTCGAGCAGGTCGCGATCGGCTTCGATGGAATCGATCGATGAAATCCGCAAGCGTTTCAGTTCCGGCACATGCCGCAAGATCTGTTTTGTCAGTTGGCCAAGCTTTGGCGTACCCGGCAGATCAGCCCCGTAGCTCGTGAGATCGACGCCGGTCAGCACGATCTCGGCATGACCGCGTTCGACCAGCGCGCGGACCTGCTCGACAACAGCTCCCATTGGCACCGAACGCGAATTGCCGCGGCCGTAGGGAATGATGCAGAAGGTGCAGCGGTGGTCGCAGCCGTTCTGCACCTGCACGAACACCCGCGGCAGGCCGCTCTGAAAACCTTCCAGCAGATGCGGCGCCATCTCGGTGACCGCCATGATATCGGCGACCGCGACCTTCTCGCTGGCGGCGATCCCGAATCCGGAATCGAACGCCGCGCGCGCGCTGCGCCAGGCCTCGCTACGCATTTTCTCATCATTGCCAATGACGCGATCGACTTCGGCCATGCCGGCGAACATTTCAGGCTGGGTCTGCGCCGCGCAGCCGGTGACGACGATGCGCGCCTCGGGCCGCTCGCGCTTCAACCGCCGGATCGATTGCCGCGCCTGCGCCACCGCCTCGTTGGTGACCGCGCAGCTGTTGATGACGATGGTATCGGAAAGGCCCGCGCTCTCCGCCTCGTGCCGGATCACTTCGGATTCGAACGCGTTGAGCCGGCAGCCAAAGGTGAGGACGTCGACGCCCATCAAGCTATTCTTCGTTTGAGCATGATCTCCGCGCAAACGCGTTCCGCGTTTGTCGCGAGGGAAAACCGCTTCACACTTTTCCGGATCATGCTCTAGGCGACGCTGGCGAACAGCGCCGGATCGAAGCGGCCTTCATATTCGAAATCGGCAGTGCCGGTCATCAGCACATGATCGTCGCGCTCGCGCCATTCGATCGAGAGCTTGCCGCCGGGCAGCGACAATTCGACGATGCGATTGGTGCGCTTCAGCCGTGCCGCCGCAACCGCGGTGGCGCAGGCGGCCGAACCGCAGGCCCTGGTCAGGCCGGCGCCGCGCTCCCAGGTGCGCATCGTGATGTGGTCGCGATCGACGATATGGGCGAGCGTGATGTTGGCGCGATCGGGGAAAATCGGGTGATTTTCCAACAGCGGCCCGAAGCGCTCGAGATCATAGGCGTTGACGTCGTCGACCCAGAAGATCGCGTGCGGATTGCCCATGCTGACGACCGACGGCGAATGCAAGATTGGCGCGTCGATCGGCCCGACCTGCAGTTCGATGTAACGCGTGTCGCGAAACTCCTCGGCGAGTGGAATTTCCTGCCAGCCGAATTTTGGCGCGCCCATGTCGACCGTGTAGAGATCGGGCTGCGGCCCCTGCCAGCAATTGAGCAGACCCGAGCGGGTCTCAAAGGTCACCGCCGTCTGGCCGGTCTTCTCGAACAGCCGTCGCACCACGCAGCGCATGCCGTTGCCGCAGGCGCCGGCCTCGGAGCCGTCATTGTTGTAGATGCGGATGAAGGCCTCGGTGCCGTCCAGCCGCGGCGGCTGCAATACCATCAACTGGTCATAGGGCACGCCGGCGGGCGAGGCGACGGCGCGCGCGTCCTCCGCCGTCACCTTGGCCGGCTGGTCGCGCAGATCGACCACGACGATTTCGTTGCCGATACCGTTCATCTTGGCGAATGCGTGATTGGCCAGCGCGCTCATGGAATTTCCCAATTTCTGCCTGTCTTATATGGCCAATAATGGCCGATTGCCTAGTACGCAGGGGTCCATGACGCATCTGTCATGGGACGAAGGCGGACCTTGCATGTTAGGGATGGCGGCGTCTTTGCGGGCGTGAGCCGGGACACACCGCGACCGCTTGGGATGGATGGAGAATGCTTAAAATGAACCGTATCAGCCGTTTCCGCTCGGCCATGGCCGCGCTGATCCCGATGGTAGCCATCGCGGTGGGCGGCCCTGCGCTGGCGCAAGCGCCGGCACCAGCCGCCTCGCCAGCTGCCAGCCCCTCCGCGGCGGCACCGGCGCCCGCCGTTTCTGCTTCCCCTGCCCCGGCGGAGACGCCTTCACCCGCGGCATCCGCGATCCCGGCACCGGGAACCGCCCCCGCACCGGTGGCAAGCCCGTCCGTTGCCCCCTCGCCGCCACCCGCGGCCGCCCAAGCGCCGGCGACGCCCCCTGCGGCCGTTCAGACCGCCGATCCCTTCGGTGAGCAGTTCACGCTGGAGCCCAGGAAGGTGGTGGTCATGAAGGGCACCGCCAATTGGGACTCGGCGTTCGACACCCTGATCGATTCGTTCAAGGCGCTGAACGCGCTGCTCGACAAGCAGGGCATCAAGGCAGCGGGCAATTCGATGATCGTCTACACCTCGACCGACGATAGCGGCTTTACGTTCCTGGCCGAAATTCCAGTCGACCAGGAGCCGAAGAACCTGACCAAGGACATGAGCATCGGCAAATCGCCCGAGGGCAAAGCCCTGAAGTTTGTCCATCGCGGCTCCTACGACAACATGGACAACACCTATGAGGCGATCACCAATCACCTCGACGACAAGAAACTTGAAGCAAAAGACACCTTCGTCGAGGAATACATTACCGACCCGCTGAAGACCGCAGAGGACAAGCTGGTGATCAATGTTTACGTGCCGCTGAAGTGAGAGACATGAAGCATCCGCTCGCATTTGTTATCACCGCGGCCGTGCTGGTGGCCACGCCCGCGCTGGCGCAGACAGCGCCGCCGCCCGCCATCTCCGTGACGGGCGAGGCCAACGTGTCGGTGCCGCCGGATCAGGCGCAGATCGATGGCGGCGTTGCCACTGACGCCAAGACCGCGCGCGAGGCCTCCGACGCCAACAACGCGGCCATGGGCAAGGTGCTGCTGGCGCTGAAGGGCACAGGGATCGACGAAAAGGATTACCAGACCTCGCGGCTGTCGCTGCAGCCGCAATATGCGACCTCGTCCAAAACCGCGGAGCGGCCGGGCGTCGTTGGGTTCCGCGCCAGCAACCGCGTCACGATCAAGGTCCGCGACGTCACCAAGGTCGCAGGCGTGATCGACGTGCTGGTCGGCGCCGGCGCCAACGAGATCGGCGGCATCAATTTCATCGTGACGCAGCCGTCCAAGCATCTGGACGAGGCCCGCGAGAAGGCGATCGCGGACGCGCGCCGCAAGGCCGATATCTATGCGAAGGCTGCCGGCGTCACGCTCGGCGAACCGATCAGCATTTCCGAGGAAGGCGCATCCGCGCCGGTGTTTCGCGGCAAGATGGCAGCGCCGATGGCCGCCGGCGCGCCGGTGGCGCAAGGCGAAGAGACGCTGTCGGTTTCGGTGAGCGTGTCCTGGGCGATCAAGGCCGCGCAGTAAATGGGATGTCGTCCCTGCCTAGTGCGCAATTGCGCACGGGCGCAGGGACCCATAGCCACCGCTGCCAATTATTGAAAAAGGCTGGAGCCACAGCTCGACATAATCACGTCATGTTGTGGTTATGGGTCCCTGCGTTCGCAGGGACGACAAGACGTTAGACCTCGAAAACCTGCCCGGGCTTCAACGTCGCAAACCGCTCGCGCGGAATCTTCGCTTCGTCCAGCGCTTCGCCCAGCGCGATCGCTGGCGCGTCGATCGCCTCGTCGGTGAGCTGGAACGTGCCGTGATGATGCGCCAGTGCCGTTTGCGCCCCGCAATCGGCCAGCGCCTTCACAGCGTCCGACGGGTTCATGTGCTGGTCGCGCATGAACCAGCGTGGCTCATAGGCGCCGATGGGCAGGATCGCCAGCCGCAGCGGGCCATGTGCTTCGGCAACCCGGCGAAAATGCTTGCCGTCGCCGTAGCCGGAATCGCAGACGATGTAGAGTTTGCCGACGGGCGTCTCCAGCACAAAACTCGCCCACAGCGCCTTGTTGCGGTCGAACAGCCCGCGCGCCGACCAATGACGCGTCGACACCAGCGTCACGGCGATGCCGTTGCCGAGTTCGACGCGATCCTTCCAGTCGAACGCTTCGACTTTGATCGCCGAATCCGCGTCGCGCATGGTGACGTCATTGCCGAGCGGCGTGATCACGCGCGGCGAAAACGTTTTCGCAAGCCTCGACAGCGTCGCCAGATCGAGATGGTCGTAATGGCCGTGCGACACCAGCACGACATCGATCTTCGGCAGCGCGTCGAACGCAATACCGGGATCGTTGTGGCGCTTCGGCCCGGCCCAGCTGAACGGCGAGGCCCGCATCGACCACACCGGATCGATCAGGATGTTGAGGCCTCCAGTCTGGATCAGCCAGCTCGCATGGCCGACGAACGACAACCGCACCTTGTTGCCATCAACGCGCGGCGGCGGTGTATCGGCGTGCGCACTTGGCACCCAATCCGGCCAGCTCGCGCGCTGCCGGCCGCCGCCGAACTGCCAACGCAGCACCTCGGCCAATGATTTCGGCGGCGAGCCATCCGGATCGAAGAAGGTCAGGCCGTCGAAATGATCGGAAACGGGGCCGTCATAGGTTTTCATGCGGGACATCCAGACAGACGGCGCGCCGACGGCCAGACCGAGACCGGCGAGCACTGCAAAGACACGGCGGCGGGTGATGGACACGGGCGCGATCACATAGGGCGGCAAGGGACAACGGGTACGGGGCGTTATATGGCGTTCGCGGACGAAGTTGGAACCCGCGACGGAGAGAACGCTCACCGGCTCGTCATTTCGACATAAAATATAGCTACTTCAATGCTTTAAGTCCGATGGGCCAGGGCATTTCGTCCTAGTTTCCCCTTGACTTTGATGGCTTCCGGGCGTTTAACCCCGGCACTTCTCGGAAAGACGTTCTTTTCGACCCGCCGCCCGGCCCTAGAGACCGGAGGCCAACGCCCGACAGCGCGATGCGCCCTCGGGCGTAATCGTGTTTGGAAATTCGTCCTGAGGCAGGACAGAGGATAACGGCATTGTTCGACAATCTGTCGGAAAAGCTTGGTGGGATACTCGATCGGCTGACGGGCCGCGGTGCGCTGTCCGAAAAGGACGTCGATGCCGCGATGCGCGAGGTGCGTCGCGCGCTGCTCGAGGCCGACGTCTCGCTCGACGTCGTCAGAAGCTTTATCGACCGCGTACGCGAGCAGGCCATCGGCGCCACCGTCGTCAAGTCGGTTACACCCGGCCAGATGGTGGTCAAGATCGTCCATGACGAACTGGTCGCCACGCTTGGCGCCGACGGCCAGACCATCGACCTCAATGCGGTGCCGCCGGTCGCGATCATGATGGTCGGCCTGCAAGGCTCCGGCAAAACCACCACGACAGCAAAGCTCGCGCGCCGCATGACCCAGCGCGACAAGCGCAAGGTGCTGATGGCCTCGCTCGACATCTATCGCCCCGCGGCGATGGAACAGCTCGCCGTGCTCGGGCGCGATCTCGACATTCCGACGCTGCCCATTGTCGCCGGCCAGAAGCCGGCGCAAATTGCAAAACGCGCGCTGGAAGCCGCCAAGCTCGGCGGCTACGACGTGGTGCTGCTCGACACCGCCGGCCGCACCACGCTCGATGAAGAGATGATGTCGGAAGCGGCGGAAATCAAAACCGTCGCCAGCCCGCATGAAGTGCTGCTGGTCGCGGATTCCCTGACCGGCCAGGACGCGGTCAACCTCGCGCGCGCCTTCGACCAACGCGTCGGCCTGACCGGCATCGTGCTGACACGGGTGGACGGCGACGGCCGCGGCGGCGCCGCGCTGTCGATGCGCGCGGTCACGGGAAAGCCGATCAAGCTGATCGGTACCGGCGAAAAAACCGACGCGCTGGAAGATTTCCACCCCAGCCGTATCGCCGGCCGCATCCTCGGCATGGGCGACGTGGTGTCGCTGGTCGAAAAGGCGGCGGCCAATATCGACGCCGAAAAGGCGGCGCGCGTCGCCGAGAAGATGCGCAAGGGCCAGTTCGACCTGGCCGATATGCGCGAGCAATTGCTGCAGATGGCGAACATGGGCGGCATCAGCGGGCTGATGGGCATGATGCCCGGCATCGCCAAGATGAAAAACCAGATCGCCAACGCCGGGATCGACGACAAGATCATCAAGCGCCAGGTCGCGGTGATCGATTCGATGACGCGGCAGGAACGCAAGAGCCCCGACGTGCTCAAAGCCAGCCGCAAGAAGCGCATCGCGGCCGGCGCCGGCGTCAAGGTCGAGGAAGTCAACAAGCTGCTCAAGATGCACCGGAACATGGCCGACATGATGAAGGCGATGGGTTCGGGCAAGCGCGGCCCGATGGCCGGCATCGCGCAGGCGATGGGATTTGGCGGCGGCGGCATGCCGTCGGCCGAACAGATGAAGGCGCTGGCGGAGAAAATGCCCGGTGGCGCCGGCCCCGGCGGCATGCCCGCGCTGCCGAAGGATATTCCGGTGGGCTTGCGTCAGGGCCTGCCGAATTTGCCCGGGCTTACGGGCCTCAGCGGCAAGCCGACATTGCCGGGCCTCGGCGGCTTCCCCGGCAAGAAGAAATAATCGCGATCAATTCACTCTCATCACATCAAACCAAACTTACGGAGAATACAATGTCAGTCGTTATCCGCCTCGCTCGCGCAGGCACCAAGAAGCGCCCGGTCTATCACGTCGTCGTCGCCGACTCGCGCTTTCCCCGCGACGGCCGCTTCATCGAGCGTCTCGGCCATTTCAATCCGCTGCTGCCGAAGGACAACGAAGCCCGCCTGAAGCTCGACATGGACAAGGTCAAGTCCTGGCTCGCCAAGGGCGCGCAGCCGTCCGACCGCGTCACCCGTTTCCTCGATGCCGCCGGTGTCGTGAAGCGCGCCGCGCGCAACAATCCGGAAAAGGCCGTGCCGCGCAAGGAGCGCAAGGCCGCTGCCGAAGCCGCCGCGAAGTCATAAGCGCTAGCGGCGCGGGGCGGTGGCAGCACCGATTTGTGTCGCCCGGATCGGCGCCGCGCATGGCGTGCGCGGCGCGGTGAAACTGTGGACGTTTACCGAAGACCCGCTGGCCGTGAGGGATTACGGCCCGCTGACGACCAAGGACGGCGCGCGCCAGTTCGAGGTGACGCATGCCCGCGAGGCGAAAGATCATCTGGTCGCCACGTTCAAAGGCGTCGCCACCCGCGAGGACGCCGAACGCCTCAACGGCATCGAGCTCTATATCGCGCGCGACAAACTGCCTGAGACCGACGACGACGAATATTACCACGCCGATCTGATCGGGCTCGCCGCGGTCAATGCCGCGAACGAACCGCTCGGCCGCGTCACCGCGATCCATAATTTCGGCGCCGGCGACATCATCGAGATCGCGCCGCCGCAGGGCCCGACGATGCTGCTGCCGTTCACCAATGCCGTGGTGCCGACGGTCGACCTTGCGGCCGGCCGCGTCGTGATAGAACTGCCCAAGGAAATTGAAGGCGACGACGTTCCGACGCTTACGTGATGGGTTTTGAATGACCTGTTCTGAAAGTCCCTGGCACGCCACCATCCTCACGCTATTCCCGGACATGTTTCCGGGCCCACTCGGCGTCAGCCTGGCGGGCAAGGCGCTGGCCTCCGGCCTGTGGGCGCTGGAAGCGCGCGACATCAGGGCATCGGCCACCGACCGCCACCGCAGCGTTGACGACACGCCGGCTGGCGGCGGGCCCGGCATGGTGCTGCGCGCCGACGTGCTGGCGGCCGCCATCGACGCCGCCGATACCGGCCAGTCCGGTCCAAACGATCGACCAAGGCTCCTGATGAGCCCCCGAGGTCGGCCATTGACCCAGTCCCGGGTCATCGAGCTCGCCGCTGGCCCAGGGCCGCTGATCGTCTGCGGCCGGTTCGAGGGCATCGACGAGCGGGTCATTGCGGCACGCGGGCTCGAGGAAGTCTCGATCGGCGATTACGTGCTGTCCGGCGGTGAAGTCGCCGCCATGGTGCTGGTCGACGCCTGTGTGCGGCTTTTGCCGGGGGTGATGGGAAAACAGGCCTCAGGGACCGAGGAGAGCTTTTCCGAAGGACTACTGGAATACCCTCAATATACCCGCCCGCAGGAGTTCGAGGGCCGGACGATCCCGGAAATCCTCACTTCCGGCGACCATGCCAAGGTCGCCGCCTGGCGTCAGGCCGAGGCTGAAGCCCTGACCAGGGCGCGGCGGCCGGATTTGTGGGCGATTAAGACCCGCCAAAAACGCCCAAAAAGCACGACAGACGGGTGACAAGCGCGCTTTGATGCCTTATACGGGCGCCAAATCCGCAGCATACAGCAGGATAGATGGACGTTCGCGCAGCCCGCGCTGGACTGGCTGGGCGCGCCGCCGATGGAGATTTCAATGAACATCATTCAACAGCTCGAAAAAGAGCAATTCGACAAATTGGCCGCGACCAAGTCGATCCCCGAGTTCGGCCCCGGCGACACCGTGATCGTCAACGTCAAGGTGGTCGAAGGCGAGCGCACCCGCGTGCAGGCCTATGAAGGCGTCTGCATCGGCCGTTCCGGCGGCGGGCTCAATGAGAGCTTCACCGTTCGCAAGATTTCCTACGGCGAAGGCGTGGAACGCGTCTTCCCGGTGATGTCGCCGATGATCGACTCGATCAAGGTGGTGCGCCGCGGCAAGGTGCGTCGCGCCAAGCTGTATTACCTGCGCCAACTGCGCGGCAAGTCGGCCCGCATCGTCGAGAAGACCGAGCGCGCGGCCGCCGTCGGCGAGTAATTCGTCTCCTGCAGGGGGATGTGACCAAAAGCGCGGGGTTTTGCCCCGCGCTTTTTTGTTGGGGCTCTTCGTCATTGCGAGCCAACGGGTCGCAATGACGGTGGATATAAACGCATATCGCGCTTAGATACCTCATGTGCTATGAGGCTAGAATGGTTCCAGATCAAACCAGCTTTGCAGGCCGGCGCGTCGCACCCTTCGTGATCGACGACCGCTCGCGCCTGCCCGGCCGTTTCTTCGGACGCTTTGCGACCTCGGCGACGTCAGAGCTTAGCCGCGGCCTTTGATGCCGCGCTGACTGCCCGTTGCTTGCGCGCCTAACCGCGCTGACCGCTCACACAGAATCATTTTTGGAGCTTACGCTCATGTCCAACCCCACCACGCTGTACGACAAAATCTGGAACGACCATCTGGTGCACGAAGCCGATGACGGCACCTGCCTGCTCTATATCGACCGCCATCTGGTGCACGAGGTGACCTCGCCGCAGGCGTTCGAAGGCCTGCGCATGACCGGCCGCAAGGTTCGCGCGCCGGAGAAGACGCTGGCCGTGGTCGACCACAACATCCCGACCACCGATCGCTCGAAGCCGAATCCCGACCCTGAAAGCATCGAACAGATGCGGGTGATGGCCGACAATGCCAAGGAATTCGGCATCACGTATTTCAACGAGCACGACAAGCGCCAGGGCATCGTGCACGTGATCGGTCCCGAGCAGGGCTTTACGCTGCCCGGCACCACCATCGTCTGCGGCGACAGCCACACGTCAACGCATGGCGCGTTCGGCGCGCTGGCCCACGGCATCGGCACATCAGAGGTCGAGCACGTGCTGGCAACCCAGACGCTGATCCAGAAAAAAGCAAAAAACATGCGCGCGGTGGTCGACGGCAAATTGCCCGACGGCGTCACCGGCAAGGACATCATCCTGGCCATCATCGGCGAGATCGGTACCGCCGGCGGCACCGGCTACGTGCTGGAATATGCCGGCGACGCGATCCGCGCGCTGACGATGGAAGGCCGCATGACGGTCTGCAACATGTCGATCGAAGGCGGCGCCCGCGCCGGCCTGATCGCGCCGGATGAAAAGGCGTTCGAATTCCTCAAGGGCCGTCCGATGTCGCCGAAGGGCGAGGCGTGGGACGCCGCGATGCGCTACTGGGACACGCTGCGCTCGGACGAAGGCGCGCATTTCGACCACGAGATCCGGCTGGATGCGGCCAAGCTGCCGCCGATCGTGACCTGGGGCACCTCGCCCGAGGACGTGGTGTCGATCACGGGCATGGTGCCGGACCCCGACCAGATCGCCGATGAAGCCAAGCGGCTCTCAAAACATCGCGCGTTGAAATACATGGGCCTGACCGCGGGAACCAGGATCACCGACATCAAGCTCGACCGCGTGTTCATCGGCTCCTGCACCAACGGCCGTATCGAGGATTTGCGCGCGGCGGCGAAAGTCGCCGAAGGCAAAACCGTCAACGGTCATGTCAGCGCGATGATCGTGCCGGGCTCTGGCATCGTGAAGGAACAGGCGGAAGCCGAAGGCCTCGACAAGATCTTCATCAAGGCCGGCTTCGAATGGCGCGAGCCGGGCTGCTCGATGTGTCTGGCCATGAACCCCGACAAGCTGTCGCCGGAAGAGCGCTGCGCCTCGACCTCGAACCGCAATTTCGAGGGCCGGCAGGGCTTCAAGGGCCGCACCCATCTGGTGTCGCCGGCGATGGCGGCCGCGGCGGCGATCGCCGGGCATTTTGTTGATATCAGGGAGTGGCGTTAACGCGCGTTGCCTCAACATCGAGGCGTTCTGGCAAGGCCTCGTTAAGGCGCGGGGCGCAGACTGGCTGCTTGCGGGAATGGTCATCGCGAGGAGCCTGAAGTGGCCGATAAACCAGAATATGTCGATATGATCAGCGAGGCGACGCGCCAGAGCCGGCGCAACGTCTCGCGCATCGTCGATCTCGTCCCCGCCACACCCAAGGACACAAGGCGCCTCAGCAACTGGCCGCCCGAGCATTGGCGGGAATGGCGGCTGGAAGCGCTGACGCCGTGGAAGATCAAGCCCTGGAAGGGCAAGGACTGGGACTGAGCCTACGCGCTCATCACGCTATTCAAAAAAACAGGCGCCCCAGCGGGCGCCTGCTTTGTTTCAACTCACCCTGGCCAAAACGTTTGATGAAGCTCAGCCGCGCCTTGTCGGGAACTCGATCCGGCAGCGTCAACACTTTGCTAACGGCCGGCTGGTAAACTGACCCTTAACCAATCAGAAAATCGATAGCTGGCCTCGGATCCCCTCGTGTGGAGGGCTTGATCCGGCGTGGCGCCGTGCCGGCACGGGCGCGGTTCTCAGGCCGGTCGCAGTGGTTCGGCAGCAAGCAAATTTCACTCCAGAGAGATCCAGACATGATCGCCAGATTTCAAAACCTGCCCATTATTGCCAAGATCGCAGTGCCTGCCGCGATCGTCGCCCTTGTGGCGGTCGGGATCGTCGTGCAGGCCTCGATGGCCCTGAGCAACCTGTCCGCGACGGCGGCGAGCCTCGTCGACGGCAACGCGATGCGGGTGCAATACAGTCTGCAGGCCGAAAGCCATTTCAACAGCGCCGCGGTGAGCGAGAAGAACGTCATTCTCTCCGGCACGGACAGCAAGGCGATCAGCCGGAACGTCGAGTCCTACGGCAAGGCCACCGATGCCACGCTGGAGGCGATCGATCGTCTGGCGACCGTCACCACCGCTCCCGAACAGCGCCAGTTGATCGACACCATGCGAACCGCAGTCAAGGACCGCCGGGTCGCCAGCGCCAAGGTGTTCGAACTGGCGGCCGCCGGCAAGATGGAGGAAGCATTCGCCTATTCGGTCAACGTCGCGGCCAAGCATCGCCAGACCGCGATCGCGGCGGTGGGACAACTCATCACCATTAATACGGACGCCATGCGCGCCGCGCGCGACGCGAGCGTCGCCAGCGCCGAATACACCCGTTTCTTGCTCGTGGTCGGGGCGATTGTCGGCCTGCTGCTGGCCTTTACTATCCTCGGCTGGATCGCGTTCGGCCAGATCGCCCAGCCATTGCGGCGCATGACGCTTGAAATGACCAAGCTTGCCGGGGGCGATCTCGATATTTCGATCGTCGGTGCCGGCCGCACCGACGAGGTTGGCGGTCTCGCCAAGTCGCTCACCGTCTTCAAGGAAAATGCGATGACGGCGCGACGCCTCGAAGCCGAACAGCGCGAGGAGCAGATCCGCAAGGAAGCCCGGCAGCGCGCCATCGAAGGTTACATCGCGACCTTCGACGTCCAGGTCTCCGAAGCTTTGCAAACGCTGACCGCGGCGTCGGCCGAGATGCACGCCACCGCCGGCAGCATGACGGCAACGGCGGAGGAAACCAGCCGGCAGGCCACCGCTGTCGCCAACGCCTCCGACGTCGCCTCCGCGAACGTGCAGACGGTTGCCGTGGCGACCGAGGAACTGCATGCCTCGATCAGCGAAATCTCGCGCCAGGTGGCGCAGGCGTCCCAGACCGCCAACCTTGCGGTCGCCGAGACCGACCGCACCAACAAGACCGTCGAGGGGTTGGCCGAAGCGGCACAGAAAATCGGCGAAGTCATTTCGCTGATCCAGAACATCGCGTCGCAGACCAACCTGCTGGCGCTCAATGCCACGATCGAAGCGGCGCGCGCCGGCGAGTCCGGCAAGGGCTTTGCCGTCGTCGCCACCGAGGTGAAGGCGCTTGCCACCCAGACCGCCAAGGCAACCGAGGATATTTCAGCCCAGATCGCCGCGATCCAGCAGGAGACCGGCAACGCCGTGACGGCCATCAAGACGATCGGGACGACGATCGCCCAGATGAACGAAATCGCCACGGCGATCGCTGCCGCGGTCGAGCAGCAGAGCGCTGCCACCCGCGACATTGCGCAGAACATCCAGGAAGTTTCGAAGGGAACGACCGAGGTATCTTCGAACGTCGGCAGCGTCAACGACGCCGCCAACGAGACCGGCGCCGCGGCGTCGGAAGTGCTGACGGCGGCTGACGACCTCAGCCATCAGTCGGAGAAGCTGCGCGCCGACGTCAACACTTTCCTCGATCTCATTCGCGCCGCCTGATCGCTATCACACCGTAGGGTTAGCAAAGGCGCGCAAGCGCCGTGCCCACCATCTATTCTTAGTGGTGGGCACGCGGAGTTCATCATCGGGCGCGCATTCGCGCGACCGGGTGGCTTTGCCCATCCTACGGAGCGCGATGGCCTCGCCCGTTACCAATACGGCCCGAAGCCGAAGCCGAACGTGAACGGCGCCGGTGCGTAATAGGGATATGGCCGGTAGTAATTGGGCCGCGCGTAGTAGCGGGGTCCGTAATACGGCCGGTAGTATGGGCGAGCATACGGCCGATAATAGCCGTAACCATAATGGCGCCGATAGCGCTGCGCGCTGAAGTCGGTCGCACCTGATGTGCCGGCGGTTTGTTGCTTCATTTGCGGCGATGCCGCGGCCGCCGAGTTGACCGCCGCCGGGCCGGCAAACACCAGAGCGCCCGCGACTGCAGCCGCTCCGATCAAGGTCTTCATGACGATCTACCTCTTCTGATTCAGGATCATCAAATAACAGGCAGCAATCGCGCCCGTTTCGTGGCAGTAAACTTGAAGTGAAAACAGACCCGCGATGAACGGGCCTGTTCACTTCACATACGCAAAGCCGCGATCACCAGCGGCGATGATGATGATGATGATGCCGACGGTGGTGATGATGACGATGCCAACGATGATGGCGATGCCGCCATCCCGCCTCTGTCGTCTCAGGCCTGACATCCTCCTGGACGGCCGCGGCAGCGCCGGGATTGCTGAGCGACAACGCGTTAGCGCGCTCGGTCGGAGCGGCTATAACGAGCATGGCGCCAACGGCGGCAAGCCCCAGAACTTTCGTCATTTGCATGTGTAGTCTCCTTGGTCCTCCAGCGATGAGCTTACGCTCACGCGGGGATGTCACGTCCGTGGCGGACGGTTTTCGACAAGCATGCCGCATCGCCACGACGCAGTTCACAGATTTAAGCTGATGACGTGAATGCGAACTGAATGACTCCGCCACGAAAATGACTCCGCGATGAAGATGCGGCGTGTTCACGCAAACGGCGATGGCCGTCCTCGTCTATCGCTTGTCGGCGATTGTGGTCTGCGTGAACTTGATCGGCGCGGTACGCCGGCGCTAGAGTCTTTTTCCGTTCCGATTGAATCGGAACGGGGACACGTTTTCTTGACGCGAACCGGTGTCCACTTCGCTGGAAAACGCTTTAGCCGGGCCGCCAGTAGCAGTTCATGCGCGGCGTGATGACGGCGCCGCTCGGCCGGTATTCCTGCACATAGGTTGCCGTGCAGCTGCGCACCGCATTCGGCCCCGGATTGTAGCGCGGATAGACATCGGGTTCCCACTGCTCCTGCCGGTAGATCGGCACGCGGCGGAGCGGCCGCCGGCGTTGTGCGGACGCGTCGGTGACAGCCGGCTTCGGCGCCTGTGCGGTGCGTATCCCAGACGGTGCCGTCTGAGCCTGTGCGCCGACATCCGGCAACAAGAATCCGGTCAAAATCGCCACTACCGCCGCCGCCGCAATCCGTTTCATTCCGCCCACCCAAAGCCTGTTATCGGGCCGCACGGTCTCCGATTGCCGCGCCAAGGTCAACCTTTGCGGTGGTATTCAAAATGAGTAGGCGCGCCGGTGGAACACGCGCTAAACAGACGCGATGTGGAAGGAAGCAAAAGCACCGTCGCTCGCCGAAATGGAAGCCATGGCGCATGAGGTCTTCGAGCGCCTGCCAAAGGGCTTTCGAACCCTGTGCGAGGGCGTGATCATCCGCGTCGACGATTTCCCGACCGACGAGGTCCTCGACGAAATGCAGGCGCAAACCGAGTTCGACCTGCTCGGGCTGTTCCAGGGCGTCGGCCTGCCGCAGCAAAGCAATAACGACGTCGGCCGCCTGCCCAACATGATCTGGCTCTACCGGCGGCCGATCCTGGACTACTGGGCCGAGCATGAGGAATCCCTCGGCCATATCGTCCGGCACGTGCTGATTCACGAAATCGGCCACCATTTCGGTCTGTCGGATGCCGATATGGAGGCTATTGAAGCCCAGACAGGGTAGGATTGCGCAAATTGGCCTTTTGCCGGGGGCGATTTCGCGATAAATTACCGCCCTATCCCTTCATTTTCAGCCGGGAAGTACGTTCGATGGACAAGTTCACCACACTGGAAGGCGTTGCCGCGCCCCTGAAGATCATCAATGTCGACACCGACATGATCATTCCGAAGCAGTATCTGAAGACCATCAAGCGTACCGGCCTTGGCAAGGGCCTGTTCTCCGAACAGCGCTACAAGGATGACGGCAGCGAGAATCCGGACTTCATCCTCAACAAGCCCGCCTACCGCAATTCCAAGGTGCTGGTCGCCGGCGACAATTTCGGCTGCGGCTCGAGCCGCGAGCACGCGCCGTGGGCGCTGTTGGATTTCGGGATCCGCTGCGTGATCTCGACCTCGTTCGGCGACATCTTCTACAACAACTGCTTCAAGAACGGCATCCTGCCGATCCGCGTCACCCAGGACGACCTCGACAAACTGTTCGACGACGCCGAACGCGGCGCCAACGCGACGCTGACAATCGATCTCGCGGCCCAGGAAATCCGCGGCCCCGACGGTGGCACCGTGAAGTTCGAGATCGACCCGTTCCGCAAGCATTGCCTGCTCAACGGTCTGGACGACATTGGCCTGACGATGGAGAAAAAGGCTTCCATCGATACCTACGAGGCCAAGGCCACAAAAGAGCGCGCCTGGGCCTGATCGCGGGTCGCTGCCCTCGCTCGACAATAGTGAGGCGACGCCGATGCGGCCTGACGTCGTCACCTTCTGGCATGGCCCGCTCGATGCGCTCCGGCTGACCTGCCTGCGATCGCAGGTCGCAGCGGGCCACAAGGTCACCGTTTACAGTTTCGACCCGCTTGCCGGCCTGCCTGACGGCGTCGGCAATGCCGAGGCCGAAGCGATCCTGCCGCATTCCTTTTC
The DNA here is from genome assembly GCF_018130205.1 of Bradyrhizobium sp. AUGA SZCCT0222. Lineage (NCBI taxonomy): Bacteria > Pseudomonadati > Pseudomonadota > Alphaproteobacteria > Hyphomicrobiales > Nitrobacteraceae > Bradyrhizobium > Bradyrhizobium sp. AUGA SZCCT0222. Next base: position 65,402 of record NZ_JAFCLX010000016.1, on the reverse strand, counting down.
CGAGCGGCTTCGTCCACCGCAGCCCGACGGCAGCTGGCGCGACTGGACCATCCTGCAATTCAGCGATTTCTTCCGCATGCGGTTGATGGCGGAGAAGGCCGGGCTTTGGCTCGACGCGGATGTCCTGCTGCTGAAGCCGGTCGAGATCGATCCCGCAAAACCCTATTTCGCCTGGGAACGGCCGCGCCAGCTCGGCAATTCGGTTTTGTATCTGCCCCCTAGCGATCCCATCGTCACGGCGTTCGAGAATCTGATGGCCCAGGACGAACTGACGCCGGACTGGCTGGCACTGCGCCATCGCCTGACCTTCATGCTGCGGCAACTGCGCGGCGGATCGAACCGCCTCTCGGATATTCGCGTGGCGATCTTCGGTCCGGCCGCGCTCACCGCGCTCGCGCGCCGCGGAGGCGAATTGCAGCACGCATTGCCGAAGCAATCATTCTATGCGGTCCATGCCGAACCGAAACTGTTTTTCGAACAGACCGATTTTTCGGCGCTGCTCGCCGATCCCGCGATTATCGGCCTGCATATTTCTCCGAAAGGCCGCGGCAGCCAGAAGCCGATTCCCGGCAGTCTCTACGCCTGGGCGACGGATAGGTTTGGTTGATCCCGTCGTCCCGGTATTGAGCCGGGACCCCTACGCCGCGGCCGTAGTAATTGCAGGCAGTGTATGTCGGCTTTTTTCTACCGATAGATCACGCGGTATGGGTCCCCCGATGCGCAATTGCGCATCTGAGCTCAAGGCCGGGACGACGTGGACTGTGATGTGAAGGTCTCTAATGCCCCATCGCCGCGATCGCATCCGCAATCGCAATCGTCCGCTTGGCCATGTCGGCGTGCAGCCGTTCCACCATGCGGCCGTCGAGCTGGATCGCGCCGCGCGAAGCGTTCTCGGGCTGCTGGAACGCCGCGATGATCTTGCGGGCTTCCGCGACTTCCTCCGCCGGCGGCGTGAAGATCGCGTTGCAGGCCTCGATATGGCTCGGATGGATCAGCGTCTTGCCGTCGAACCCGAGATCGCGGCCCTGCGCGCATTCGACGGCAAAGCCATCGACGTTAGCAATATCGCCGTAGGGCCCATCGAGGATCTCGAGACCATGCGCGCGCGTCGCCAGGATGCAATGCGTAATCATCGGGATCATCGCGGCGCGGCCCGGCTGCATGCGGATCCGCGTCTCCCGCGAAATGTCGTTCGGCCCGAAAACGAAGCCCGCGAGACGCGTTTCCGAATCCTTCGACGCCGCGGCGAGCTTGTCCGCGTCCAGCACCGCGCGCGAAGTCTCGATCATGGCCCAGACCCGGATCGAGGTATCCGCGCCGATGTCGCTGAGGCGATTGGCGATGGCGTTGAGATCCGCGACGCTGGAAATCTTGGGAACCAGGATACCGTCGGGCCGCGCCTTGCCGGCCATGGTGACGTCGTCGATCCACCACGGCGTATCCAGGCTGTTGACCCGGATCAGCACCTCGCGCTTGCCGAACCCGCCAGCCGCGATCGCCTTGGCGATCTGGTCACGGGCCAGCGCCTTGGCGTCCGGCGCCACCGAATCCTCAAGGTCGAGGATGATACCGTCGGCGGCAAGGTTGCGCGCCTTTTCCAGCGCCCGCGCGTTCGATCCCGGCATGAACAACAGGCTGCGGCGCGGACGGATCATGGGCAGGTTTCCTATGGGGCTTTTTGTACCCCACGCGATATCATTTCAAACGAGCCGCCGAAAGCCTTGTTCCTGTCATCGGTCTATGGTTAGGCAAGGGCCATGACCGCATTTCCGCAACATCTGATCGACGGCTACCGGACCTTCACCTCGCAGCGACTGCCTACAGAACAGTCACGCTACCGGGAACTGTCCGAGCGTGGCCAGTCGCCCGCTGTCATGGTGATCGGCTGCTGCGATTCCCGCGTTTCGCCGGAGGTCATTTTCGATGCCGGCCCGGGCGAACTGTTCGTGGTCCGCAACGTGGCCAATCTGGTGCCGGTCTATCAGCCCGACGGCGGCGCCCACGGCGTATCCGCGGCGCTGGAATACGCGGTAAATGTTTTGCGCATCAAGCACGTCGTGGTGCTCGGCCATGCGCAATGTGGCGGCATCCGCGCCTTCATCGACAAAATCGAACCCCTGTCGCCCGGCGATTTCATCGGGCGATGGATGCAGATGTTCATCAAGCCGGGCGAAGTCGTCGAGCAGCGTGACCGCGAGTCGATGCAGGAATTTACGGTGCGGATCGAGAAGGCGGCGGTGTTTCGCAGCCTCGAGAATCTAATGACGTTTCCGTTCGTCCGCACCTTGGTCGAACGCGGCGAGATGAGTTTGCACGGCGCCTATTTCGGCGTCGCTGAAGGCTCCCTGTTCGTGCTCGATCCGGCGGCGAAGGAATTCCACGCCGTCAGCGAGATGCAGGGCAGCATCTAAAGGCTACGCGGCCTTTATGCTGCTTTCTTCTTGGCGCTGATCAGCTTGCGGTTGATCAGGCACTCGGCGATCTGCACCGCGTTCAGCGCCGCACCCTTGCGCAGATTATCGGAAACGCACCACAGCGACAGCCCGTTCTCGACGGTCGCGTCCTCGCGGATGCGGCTGATATAGGTCGCGTCTTCGCCGGCGGCTTCATAAGGCGTGACGTAACCGCCAGGCTCGTGCTTGTCGATCACGAGGCACCCCGGCGCATTGCGCAGGATGTTGCGCGCTTCATCGGCAGTGATCGGATTCTCGAACTCGATGTTGACGGCTTCCGAATGGCCGACGAACACCGGCACGCGCACGCAAGTGGCGGTCAGCCTGATTTTGGGATCAAGAATCTTCTTGGTCTCCATCATCATCTTCCACTCTTCCTTGGTGTAGCCGTCCTCCATGAACACGTCGATCTCGGGGATGACGTTGAAGGCGATACGCTTGGGGAATTTCTTGTTGATCAGTTCGCTGTTGGTGTAGACGGCCTTGGTCTGCGAAAACAGCTCATCCATCGCATCCTTGCCGGCGCCCGACACCGACTGATAGGTCGCGACCACGACGCGCTTGATGGTGGCCTTGTCGTGCAGCGGCTTCAGCGCCACCACGAGCTGCGCGGTCGAGCAGTTCGGATTGGCGATGATGTTCTTCTTGGTGAAGCCGGTCACGGCGTCGGCGTTCACTTCGGGCACGATCAGCGGCACGTCCGGATCCATCCGCCAGGCCGACGAATTGTCGATCACGACAGCGCCGGCGGCGCCGATCTTGGGCGACCATTCCTTCGACACCGCACCGCCCGCCGACATCAGGCAGATGTCGATATCGGAGAAATCGTAGTGCTCGAGCGCTTTGCACTTCAGGGTACGGTCGCCATACGAAACTTCCACGCCAACGCTGCGGCGTGACGCCAGCGCCACCACCTCGTCCGCGGGGAATTTGCGTTCGTCGAGAATGTTGAGCATTTCCCGCCCGACATTGCCGGTCGCTCCGACCAGCGCGACTTTGTAACCCATCGTTCACTCTCCGACGAAAAATGCCGTCCCCCCGCCCGCGGCGGAAAGGGAAGAGGCAGCGCTTCTATGCGAGAAACACCCTCAAGACAACGTTTGCAAGAACGTTTGACCGTTGCGTTTGGGCGTTTGATGCAGTCCTTTTCGGCCGAACCGGCCAAGTCCCATTACAAGTCCCATTATACGACGAGAATCCATCCGGCGCTGGCCAGCTTTGCGGACGAGTTCTGCGGTACGCTGGCTCGCCTGGTTGCGTATGTAATGACCCTGGCTCTGCTCGCCATGGGCGGCATGGCGTTGTGGGAACAATTGCCCGATGCCGCGGCGATGGCCCCCTCAGCCAGGGAAGCCTCATTGAAGGATGCCGCATTGAAGGATGCCTGGAGCCTGGTCGACCGCTCGTCGCGCGCTCTTGCCGTCAGCCAGTTTGATCCGCACGATAAAACAGAGGCTTACGAGATTTTTCGGCATCCGCAGGGCGGCCGCCGGGATGTCTTCCGGTGGCGCGGCGCCGACAAAAAGCCGGTCGCCGAACTCGAGATCTATCGCCCGGGCGGCGAACTCAGCCATGCCGGCCCCGCGATCGCGGAGATCGCCGCCCGAATGGACCCGGGCGGCCTGCGCGAGCTGGAAGCCGCGGGCCTGATCGACAGCAAGTTCGGCACGGTGACCCTGCTGCGCCTGATCGGCGGCGCTGAGGCGTCCCGCGGCTGCCTCGGATTCATGAAGCGCGTCAGCGACTCCAATTTACGTATCTCCGGCTGGTCGTGCCAGGGCGACAATTTGCCGGCCCGCCGCACCGCGATCTCCTGCATGCTGAACCGGCTGACCCTGCTGAGCACCGGAAACGACCCGAAACTGGCGGAATTGTTCGCGCGCGCCGAACTCAGGCGCGCGGACTGCGCGACATCAGCCGCGCCGGCCCTGTCGGCGGATTGGCTGACCGGCGGAGACAACCCGCAATTGCGCGGCGCCTTCTAATTGCCATACCGCGCCAAGATACTGGTTTTCATGAAACTTTTTCGCCAGTGCCGGCATTATTATGGTCCGGTGTGGCGCAATTGACCTAGTGACGCCCACCCTGCCGCGGCTACAATGAGCGCCAACCCGATTTGGTGATCGGCCCCAAGGGGCTGACAATGACGAGGATGCGATGACCCCCAAATTCCCTGCTGCGAGCAAGCTCGTGGTGATGCTTGCTGCAGCCGCCCTCGTTGCGGTCGCCGCGACCGAAGCCAGCGCCCAGTCCAACCAGCGCTACGACAAGGATGGCCGCCCCCACTACGGACGCAATGGCCCCAACCGGGTCTACCAGCAGGGCCCGAATACCCGCGTTTACGTCACGACGCGCTCCTGGCTCGACGCCGGCACCGAAGTCTTGCCGGGCGACCGCAAATTCCAGGATTACGCGTTTCCGCCGGATCTCGGCTACCCGTCATTCGCGCGCGAGAACCTCAATCGCCCGATCGACCGTCAGCCGCTCAACCCGCCGTCGGACATGGGTGGCTATCCGCAGCGCTTCCCGCTGTATTGAACCAAAGCCAACAGTGTCGTCCCGGCCCTGAGCCGGGACCCATACGCCGCGGCCCGTCGATCTACTAAAGCTGCTCGACGACTCTCTTCGCCATCATAACCGACTGTGGTTATGGGTCCCGGCTCAAGGCCGGGACGACGATGCGGAGAGTCCTTCGGCTTACGCGTGCAGCTTCTGCAATTCCTTCAAAATCGCATCGCCCATCTGCGTGGTGCTGGCCGCCGTCGTTCCCTCGGACTTGATATCCGCGGTGCGCAGACCGCTGGCGAGCACGGCAGCGATCGCCGCATCGACCTTGTCGGCGAGCGCGCCCATGTCGAACGAATAGCGCAGCGCCATGCCGAACGAGGAAATCATCGCGATCGGATTGGCGAGACCTTTGCCTGCGATATCGGGCGCCGAGCCGTGCACCGGCTCGAACAGCGAACGGCGCTTCTTGGTCTTGGCGTCGATCTCGCCAAGCGAGGCCGAGGGCAGCATGCCGAGCGAGCCCGTCAGCATCGCCGCGATATCCGACAGCATGTCGCCGAACAGATTGTCTGTCACGATGACGTCGAACGCCTTCGGCGCCTTGACGAGGTTCATGCCGCCGGAATCGGCGAGCTGATGCTCCAGCGTCACGTCCTTGTATTCGCGGGCGTGCACCTGCGTCACCACCTCGTTCCAGAGCACGCCTGACTTCATGACGTTGCGCTTTTCCATCGAGGTCAGCTTGTTGCGGCGTTTCCGCGCGAGATCGAAGGCGACCCGGGCGATGCGCTCGATCTCGTAGGTGTCATAGACCTGGGTGTCGACGGCACGCTTCTGGCCGTTGCCGAGATCGGTGATGGTCTTCGGCTCGCCGAAATAGACCCCGCCGGTCAGTTCGCGCACGATCATGATGTCGAGGCCTTCGACGATCTCGCGCTTCAGGCTGGAGGCGTCCGCCAGCGCCGGATAACACACCGCCGGGCGCAGATTGGCGAACAGGCCGAGATCCTTGCGCAGGCGCAACAGGCCGGCTTCGGGCCGCACGTCATAGGGCACGGCGTCCCATTTCGGACCGCCGACCGCGCCGAAGATCACGGCATCGGCCGCTGTGGCCTTGGCCATGTCGCCCTCGCTGATCGAGACCTTGTGAGCGTCATAGGCGGAACCGCCGACCAGCCCCTGCTCGGTCTCGAAACGGGCAATGCCTTGCGCGTTGAGCCAGTCGATCAGGCGTTGCACCTCGCCCATCACTTCGGGGCCGATGCCGTCGCCAGGGAGAAGCAGCAGTTTATGGGTCGCCATGATCAGTTACCTCGGAGCTTGTTTGGTTGTCATTGCCGGGCTTGACCCGGCAATCCAGCTTCTTTGAAGGCGATGGATGCCCGGGTCGAGCCCGGGCATGACAGCGGAGGAATTCCGCGGGAGTGCTAAAACGCCCGGGGCGGATTGGCAAGGCGGCTTGGACAGGCCACAAAGGCGGCTCGAGCAAGCCCGCCTCAAGACGGACCTCATGACCCCTGCCATCCTGTTCGCCTTTGCCTCGGCCGCCTTTCTGGGCGCGGGCGTCGTGACGGCGCAATTCGGGCTGCGAACGGTCGAACCGCTGTCCGGGGCCGCGATCAGCGTACCCTCGTTCACGCTGTTGTTCCTGCTGGTCTCGCCCCTGCTGCTGGCCGGCGAGCCCGTGGTCTGGCGGGCCCTGCCGATCTTCGCCGCGATCGGGCTGGTATTTCCGGCGATGCTGACCCTGCTGACCTTTGCCTCCAACAGCGCGCTGGGACCGGTCGTCACCTCGACCCTCGGCAATCTGGCGCCGTTGTTCGCGGTCGCGCTCGCCGTCGTCCTCCTGCATGAGCCGCTCCACCAGCTGCAATTCGCCGGCCTCGTGATCGCGGTCGCCGGCGCCGTGATCATCACCGTCACCCGCCCCCGCGATCTCGGCGACTGGCGAAGCTGGGCCCTGCTGCTGCCGCTCGCGAGCGCGTTGCTGCGCGGCGTGGTGCCGCCGATCGTCAAGCTTGGGCTCGAAATCTGGCCAAGCCCGCTCTGGGCCTGCCTGATCGGCTATGTCGTGTCGTCCTTCGTGGTGCTGACCGTACAGCGCGTCCGCAAGGGGAGCTTCGTCGTGACAGCGCCATGGCCGGGCCGGTTCTGGTTCGCCATGACCGGCATCTGCAACGGCCTCAGCCTGCTGTCGCTGTTCACCGCCTTGCGCAACGGCCCGATCACGCTGGTCGCACCTGTCGTCGCGATCTATCCGCTCGTCACATTGCTGCTCAGCGCAATGGTGCTGCACCATGTACGGATCACACCGCGCATCGTCGCCGGCGCGGTGCTGACGGTTGCCGGCGTGGCGCTGGTGCTGATCGGCTGACGTTGCGCAAACGGCACGACACCATTGCTCCCTGCGCGGCTGTGCAACGGTCGCCTGGCCTGCCAGAATGACCGTTGCCGGAGATTTTTGTGAGAGCCCCTAACCCTCCCCCGTCCTACGCGCATCCCGCGTGGTTGATCCTCATCGTGTCGCTTGCGCCGACGATCGGTCTTGGAATCGGCCGCTTCGCCTATGCCCTGGTGCTTCCGGACATGCGCGACGCGCTGGGCTGGTCCTATTCCGCGGCCGGCTTCATGAACACGATCAACGCCGTCGGATATCTCGCGGGCGCGCTGCTCGCCTCGCGCATGATCCGGCGGTTTGGGCTGACGCGAACGGTGCGCTGGGGAACACTCGCTGCCGTCATCTCGCTGGCGCTCTGCGCCGTCTCCGGCAATTTTTTCGTGCTGAGCTTTGCCCGGCTGCTGGCGGGCATCGGAGCCGCGGGCGGATTCGTCGGCGGCGCGGCGCTGGCCGCCACGATCGCGCAGACGCGCCCCGAGCGCGCCAATTTTCTGCTCAGCCTGTTTTACGCCGGGCCCGGGCTCGGCATCCTCTCGTCAGGACTGATCGCGCCGTTCGTGCTGCAAGGTTTCGGGCCGGGATCGTGGTGGATCGTGTGGTGGGCGATGACACTGCTCTCCGCCCTTCTGATCATGCCGCTGCTGCTGGCGCCGCTGGGCGGTGGCGCTGATATCGACAGCGCGGCACCGGCCAGATTCTCGGTCGGACCGGTGCTGGCCTATCTGGTCGGCTACTTCCTGTTCGGCGCCGGCTACATCGCCTACATGACCTTCATGATCGCCTATGTCCGCGATGGCGGCGGCGGCGCGGCGGCGCAGAGCCTGTTCTGGAGCCTGATCGGGATGAGTGCGTTCGCAACGCCCTGGGTATGGCGGCGGGTGCTGGCGCTGGATCGCGGCGGCCTCACCACCGCAATTATCTTGGGCGTCAACGCGATCGGCGCGGCGCTGCCGATCTTCGGGCACTCGCCGCTGTTGCTGGCGATCTCGGCGCTGGTATTCGGCGTCGCGTTCTTCGCGGTGGTGGGATCGACCACCGCCTTCGTGCGCTTCAACTATCCGCCGTCCGCCTGGCCGATGGGGATTGCGGCGATGACCATTTCGTTCGGCATCGGCCAGACGCTCGGGCCGATCGTGGTCGGCGCGATCACCGACGCGGTGGGCAGTCTTTCGTTCGCGCTCAACGTTTCCGCGGCGATGCTGGCGACCGGTGCGGTCTTGTGCGCGTTTCAGAGGAAGTTGCAGCCAAAATAATGCGCCGTCATTCCGGCGCTCGCGAAGCGAGAGCCCGGAATCCATCGCGAGGCTGCCCCTGCTGCCAAATGGATTCCGGGCCTGCGCTTCGCGCATCCCGGAATGACAATCAACTCCCGCTGAACGAATTATATCCCTGGTCTTCCCAGAAGCCGCCCTTGTAGTCGTTGGTGACTTCCATCGAGAGCACGTATTTCGGATTCTTGAAGCCGAGCTTTGTGGGCACGCGAATCTTCATCGGAAAGCCATAGGCGCGCGGCAGGATCTCGTCGCCGAATTTGAACGTCATCTGGGTCTGTGCATGCAGCGCGCTGCGCATGTCGAGCGGCGAATTGTAGCCGTCCTTGTCGGCGCACTGGAACCAGACAAATTTGGCGCGCGTGTCGGCGCCGACGATTTTCAGGAAATCGCGCAGCGGCGTGCCGGTCCAGCTGCCGATCGCGCTCCAGCCCTCGACGCAGATGTGGCGCGTGACCTGCTTGACCTGCGGCAGCTTGTACAATTCCTCGAGCGTCCACGACTTCTTGTTCTCGACCAGGCCCCGCACCTCGAGCTTCCAGTCCTTGGCCTCGATCTCGGGGGCCTCGTCGAGGCTGTAATAGGCGTTGAACGGGAACGGCTTGGTGATCGCGCTTTCCGGGAAGGTCGGCGCCATCGCATCGGGATTGAACATCCAGGCCTGCACGCCGTCATTGAACTTCGAGACCTGCTTCAGCATTTCCTCGGCCGAGAATTGGTCCGTCACGTCGCAGCCGGTGAGCAGCGTCAGCGCGCCGAGGCTGGCGCCGCCGGAGATGAAGCGCCGGCGCGTCAGGTCCGGCATCGTCTTGACGGCGTCCTTGAGCAGCAGGCTCTTGTCGACGCCCGGGATCAGAAGGTTGCGCAAGCGGCCCATAGTCATTCTCCTCAACGGCCGATGATCATCGCGCGAAGACTCTTCGGCACCAGCAGTGCAAGCACGACATGCACCACCATGAAGGCGACGATCGCGGCCATGCAGAAGAAGTGGACGTAACGGGCGGCCTCGTAGCCGCCGAACATTGCCGTCAGATATTGCAGCTGCACCGGCTTCCAGATCGCCAGCCCCGACAGCACGATCAGGATGCCGACCACGATGATGCCGGCATAGAGCAGCTTCTGCACGTAATTGTACTTGGTCAGATCCTCGTGAGACAGCTTGCCGGTGAGCGCCGCCTTGGTATCGGCAAGCACGCCCTCCGGCGTGATCGGCAGCAGCTTCTTGCGGAAGCGGCCGGTGGCGAGCCCCAAAGCGAGGTAGATCAGGCCGTTGACCATCAACAGCCACATCGCGGCAAAGTGCCAGAGCAGCGCGCCGCCGAGCCAGCCGCCCAGCGTGATACTGTCCGAAAAGGTGAAGTCGAACAGCGGGGAGGCGTTGTAGATCTTCCATCCCGACATGATCATCAGGACCATCGCAAAGGCGTTGGTCCAGTGCAGGGCCCGCACCCAGGCCGGCTGAATGACCTTGGCCGAGGTCGCCGCCTTGGCAGTCTCCTTGGCGCTGGCTTGCTCTTCGCTGGCTGCAATGCTCGACATGGCCTGTTCCGTCGTTGCAATGGGTTACCGGTTTATACGCCGGGAACCGGGTTTTCGTTACTGCCCTGATGCGACCAGATCGACGCATGGGGCTTATCGAGTTCACGAAAAAGCGAGCCGGGTCGCCCCGGCTCGCCCATCCACGCATCCTGTTGGGACTAATCAGGCGTGCGCGGAGATCACGAAGCCGGCATCAGCACGGTGTCGACCACATGGATCACGCCGTTGGACTGATTGACGTTCGAGATCGTGACCATCGAGGTTCCGCCCTTGGCGTCGACGATCCAGACCTTGCTGCCGTCGAGCTTCACCGTCAGCTGTTCGCCTTCGGCGGTCTTGAGTTTCATGCCGTCCTTGAGGTCGGCTGCGGCGAGCCTGCCCGGCACGACATGGTAGGTCAGGATCTTGGTCAGGGTCGCCTTGTTCTCAGGCTTCACCAGCGTGTCGACGGTGCCGGCGGGCAGCTTGCCGAAGGCGGCGTTGGTCGGCGCGAACACCGTGAACGGGCCTTTGCTTTCCAGGGTTTCGACCAGACCGGCGGCCTTCACGGCGGCGACCAGCGTGGTGTGGTCCTTGGAGTTGACGGCGTTCTGGACGATGTTCTTCGAGGGGAACATCGCGGCGCCGCCGACCATCACGGTCTTTTCTTCCGCGCTGGCCGGCGCTGACATGGAGGCGGTGAGCGCGAGCACGCTGAAGGCGGCGGCGGTCAGATAAGCGATACGGTTCGACATGGATCTTCTCCCGATGATTGAGGTCTCCGGCGGGGGGCCGCCGGTGCTGAGAACAACGACGCTGGTCGATTGACCGTGTTCGTCGTCGTTGGCCGAGCTACGGGAGGTTTTTCGGGCAGTTTCGGCGGATAATTTATCGTGATGTTTGAAACTTTCGGGAGGGTGGTTCGTGGGGTCTCTCTCAACTCCGTCACCCTGAGGTGCGCGCCCTTGCGCGCCTCGAAGGGCGACGGCCCAGCTGTGGCCGATTCATCCTTCGAGGCTCGCTGCGCTCGCACCTCAGGATGACGGAGATACAGTTTCGCGATCCCGCGGCATGAAGAGCCCGAGGTTTGCAGAGAACTTTCGCCCTCTCAATTCAGAGGGCGCAGGGAATGCCGGATGCGCGCTGCACCCGCGGTCCCGTGTGCGAATAGTGCAAAAAAGCTGCACACGAGCATACAGGGCAGCGGAGAACATCCGACATTCCCTGCGCAGTGGCTTTACGGCTTATGACGCGCTCTCCCCGGTGAGACGGCCTCTATTGCCACCGTCACCCCTCGGAAGCGTTGGCTTCCTCAGAGCTTGACGCCGTTACGGGCGCCAGGACCACACGCTTTCGCCGTACGCTTTTGCTGCGACCGTCAATCGCAACATCAGCGTCCACCGCATCCCCGCCCCTCGTCATGACGACGGCCGACGCCCCTCTGAGTGGGACGGGATGGCTATTGATGTGCAGGTGATTTGGGGTGGAAGGGAAGTGAAATATTTTTGATTTTCGGAAATTTTGGACTTGACACGACTTCCGAATATCGGAACTGATTTGCCCCGGCTCCGCCAAGGCTGCGCCGGGCGCGGCCGTCGGGTTGATTTGTCGCACGCGGCTGGCGAAGCAGCGGGCAAGTGGTGCGGCCTCAGCGCAAACGACCTAAGTGCCACGGTATGGCCGGTGTTGGATGGAAGCCGGAAGTAGTCGACGTAGGGTCAAACCGCCGCGAATGACCTGCAACGGACATCTAGGACTTTGCTACAAGCAACTCGAAGCCAGCCCCTATCAACGCATTCAGTTGACCTGATACGATGGCTCGCTGGGGGTTGACATGCAGCGGGGGGAATTTTCTTGGTTTCTTGGGTGCGGCGGTCGTGTGGCCGCACGCCATGCACGCACAGGAGGCTCCTAGAGTGAAGAAGACATTTGTTGCCTTCATCGCGGTCGCAACGATCGCCGGCTTGCTCGCCGCCACGCCCGTAAGCGCACAGCGTGGCAGCGCCGCAGGCGTCGTGGCTCCGGGCCGCTACTATGAGTCCGGCCCTTACGGCTCAGGTCGCGGGCCATACGACTATTTTGGCAGCTGCGAATGGGTGCAACAGCGTCTCTATGACGGCTATGGCTGGCGGGTCCGCCGGGTGCGAGTCTGCGGCTGATCCCTTTGGAGCTAGTCGAGAAACGGGCATTACTGCGGCGCATGAGTCCGGTTGTGGCGGCACCTTTGAGACGTGCCCGCCTATCCTGAGAATGTCCGTTCACCGGGGTAGACCGGAAGTCGCCGTGGTCCGGTCAAACGACGCGAATGACCCATACCGGACCTCGCAACACCTTAGGCGAAGTCGAGCCTGACGATGATCACTCCCAGATTGATCTTGACCCATGTCAAATAGCGGAGTGGGTGGCATCTAATCTGCGACACATGTGCCGTGCCCCGGGCCCCGATTTTCGGCGGATTTTGGAGAATGTCCAGGGGTTAGGCTAGTGGAGCTTATGCTTAACCTTTGTCGGGAGCTTTTCCTTGAGCCAACCGCGCATTTGATTTGGCTCGATAGACCGCTCGGGTTTGCATCTCCTGGCAGAAACGCGATGCCCCTTCCTGTAGAGATCGCCCGCCACCTTCTTAGCATCGTGCTCGTCACGGCATTCAATCGTCAGCCCGCCATACGTTATTACCCACTTAGCCGATGGCTTAGGTGTAGCCGATGGCTCGGGGGCATCGCGGTCACCCCGCCCAATCAATCTCGCAAACTCAGCATCAGCTTCTTCTCGCGACAGCCGAATGAGCTCACGATCATCCCTAGTCGCGGGACCGCGCTTCAGCCGGTCCCACACCATCCAAGTCCCGGCTAAAACGCCCCTTCTTAGGAGGTAACGCTCCATAGCACGCTCTAAAGTGGCCCGTTTATCTCCACGACCCGCGACACCGACTATGACTGGTCCAATCCGCTGATCAGCAAGACGGCCAAAAGCTTTCGGACATGATCCTTCTTCATCGATGGCACGGGGTGGTCTGGCTGGAAGGTGCGGGCTGCTCCTCCTGCTTCCACCGCGCCGCAAGCTGCTTGATCTGCTCGAAATCGAGGGTCGACTGTGCCAGGGCGCCTTTTCGGACGATTATCGCCGCCGCATCGCGCTCTTCGGGGGGCAACATCATCCCTCGCGCCACTGCGGAACGAAGTTTCATGATGCCGTGATTGGCCAGGGCAACAAGCTCTTCCGGGTCTAAGGCCATTTTCCATGCCTACCCTTAGGCTGGCCGTAAGCCAGCACACGCGCCACCGGGTGCTCCAATTTCCAGGGTAGATTAGCGTTGGTTAATCTCAAGCTGCCCATTTGTATGGCATCACAAAGGACGTGATCGGCCAGATGTTTGAGCACCCTGTAAGCTCGGGCTGGCTTTCGCGCGCTGGAACTCTCCACCTTTGCCGTCACGCAGCAGGCCAAGATGCTGCGGGACTTCAAGGTCCTCTACTACAAGCGCCGGCACGACGAGAGGCAGCCGTCATGAAGCGCCGGCGCCGATCGATCTGGAAGCGCAACCGGCGGCGGCTGGCCTCACACGCGCGAAGGCTCAGACGGTAATGATTTCGTAACGCCTAGGGCAAGGCCGTCGCAAAATCGTCATAGCGCCCGCTTTTTGCCACCAACGTGCCACCAGCTTGGCCAACGAATCGCGCGTGTTTGAATCCCACGTTTTCATTAGCGGGAGATACTGAAGTGGCGATAGGGACAGTGAAGTGGTTCAATGCAACCAAAGGGTACGGGTTTATCCAACCCGACGACGGCGGCAAGGATGTTTTCGTCCACATTTCAGCTGTTGAGAAAGCCGGCCTGAGCAGCCTCAATGAGGGTGCCAAGGTGAGTTATGAAGAAATGAGCAACCGGGGCAAAACGTCCGCGGAAAATCTAAGAGTCGGGTGAATCAAGCCCGCTGGTTCACAACGGCGGGCTTTGTTCTGGCGAATTTTGCGCAGACCCACGTGATTGACGGCTGCGTTCGCTATGTTCGGTCATTGCTTTCACCGCCTCGTTTTCGTCGGCGCAAAAAGCAATGCTCTGCCTATCCGCAAACACGAGCCATTGATGATGGCCAACTTCCGTGATGACGTATTCGGTCATTCCGGCCCCCATAAGCGAGTAGTTACATCTTAGGACAGCAGCCTTGCTGTTTTGTTAACCAAGATCCATCACGATCCTCGTGACCTTCTGGTGGTCACGCTTGGGTTAAGGCCGTCGCTCAGCCAACCCAGCGGCGGCAGGCGGCCTCCGCCAATACGGCGCATGGAATGCTACTTCAAGCCAGCCTTCCGCAGCCCTTCCAGCAACGCCGCCGTGGCTTTGAGCAGGGTCTCGGTTTGATATTGGTCGTCCTTATAGTATTCAGTGATCTTGTTAAGGTCGTATTTCTGCTTGCTGAACGACGTCTTCCTGAATGTCTCGAGCGCCTTTTTGGCGTCTGCATCTCTGTTTGTCAGAGCGTAGGCCGCGATCAACCACGCTTGGCTGAACCAAAGGTTCGGCCGCACGTTCACCGATTCTTCGAGCACCTCGATCGCCCTGGCATAGTCACCAACGACAAAATAGGCGCGCCCCTTGACCCAACGGAAAACCCCGAATGAAGGATCCTTCGGGCTGAGCTGAGCGGCTTGTTCGGAAAGCGGAATGGCTTCAGCAGGCTTTCCGACGAAGACCATCTCATTGGCGGCTTGGGCATAGGCTTTGGCGAGATTTGGGTTGAGCCTGATCGCCTCGTTGAACGAGTCCAGCGACGCCCTGTGATTGCCGCGCAACCGATTGACGAACCCGAGCGCGTAATGCGCGAGCGTGGTATTCGGATCAAGCTTTATCGCCCTATTGGCGGCCTCCTCTGCACGATCGACCTCAGGCTTGCCCGCACCATTCCAGGAATTGAGCACGTCCGAAGACAAAACGTTGGCAAGCAGACCCCAGAGTCGCGCGTTGTCCGGGTCAGCCTTGAGGCCTGCCTCCGCATGCTGTCGCGTTTCGAGCGATTTTTGCGGTGTTGGATAACCGGTATTTGCAGCCATTGCCTTCATCCTTTCATCCAGAGGGTTGCCGTCCGCTGCAAGTGTGCCGACCTCGTGTCGAACGCCCTGTTGCACCATCTCGTCATTCAGCGAGGCGGCAATTCGCAACAACATGCTGTCCTGCAGATCAAGCAGGCTACCGGTTTCGCGCTCGAAGCGATTGGCCCAAAGATTGGTGCCGCTTCTGGTGTCGATCAGTTGCGCATTCACTTGGACCATCGGCCCCTCGCGCCGGACACTACCTTCAAGCGCGTAGCGAACCTTGAGCTCCCGACCTATCTGGCGGGGGTCCGTTGACTTGCCCTTGTATGCGAACGCGGTACCGGAGGCGATCACCCAGGCACGCCGCAACCGCGAAAGCTCGGTCGTCAGGTCGTCAGTGATCGCATCGGCCAAATACTCATCGGCCGTGTTTCCGTCGACGTTCTTGAACGGTAATACAACGATCGTATTGGTACGGCCCGCCGCCTGATTTTGCTCCCGAAACACCAGAAACGAGGCGACGGAAGCGACGGCCAAAGCCACGATGCTGATGGCCGCAATCAACTTAACCCAGTTCGCAACAAGCAACGTAGCAAACGTCTCATGAATCCGTTCGTAGGCGACCTGGTAAGCGTGAATTGGATACGGAATGTTCTTCACGTTGCGAGCCCCGCGGTACGCGAAAAAGAACTCGGGCTGAGCGCGTGTCTGGTCATAGATGCTCTGGCTAACGCATACTGTCCCAGGCAAAGCCAGGGCCTCCAGCCGTGCCGCGATATTGACGCTGTTTCCATAAATGTCGCGATGATCGACGAGAACGTCGCCCGTGTTGATTCCGATCCGCAGCTGCATTTTCTCCGCATCGCCAGATTGGCGCTCGGCAAGTCCGCGCTGGATATCGAGGGCGCAGCGTACCGCGTCGACCGCGCTCCAAAACTCGACCAATAATCCGTCGCCCATGCTGCGCACGAGACGGCCCCCGTGCTTCTTGACTGTTGGAGCGATCAGTTCGCTAACATAAGTGGAAAAACGCGCATGCGTTTCATCCTCACTGCGGCTCATCATGCGGCTATAGCTGACGACATCGGCCAGCATCACAGCCATCAATCGCCGCTTCTGCCGCGCCGCAACCAGATCGATTCCCATCGGTGCCGTCTCCTTCGATCGGCGAAAGCCTCTCGGGTAGAGCCAGTCCGTTATTCGAAAGCTACCTTCGCAGAGCAGTTAGCCTGACCGCTTTTGTAAATGCACAGCGGATATCACCACGCCGTGCGCTGAAATGGGCATACAAAATAAACATTCCTCAGCTTGCCATCGCAAGGAGATCACACATCGGAAAACCCTGCACCGGGGCTGCCTTCCAACCGCGTCCATATGTATATGCGCATCAATAATGCTGGAAGAGTATGAAAGGCGTCACTACTCAGCAGGACAGTATCACTGTCATTTTTTCTCGCGTGAACAGCACAAGCTCGCCACGAATTCTTTGTCAAACCAACAACAGACCATCGTCTTTCATGATGCGGCGCCAAGATCGAATTCATCTCCCATCGGTCGAAGAGAGCTCCGGTACGGTTCTACCAAATCCCGTCCCGACGGATGGAACGCAGGCAGGCTGGCGCTGACAGCCAAGATGCCGGACGGATGGATCGCTACGAACGACGGCGAACACCTCGACAGCATGATCGTAACCCTTGATCAGTTGCTTTCCGATCGAGGCCAGCGGGATGCGATCCCTCACCTGTTCGGTGACAACAGGGTCGACCAGTATCTCGGCGTCGTCAGCCAGACTGCAAAGCCGTGATGCCAGGTTGACGACGTTTCCAATCGCCGTGTAGTCGACACGCCCGTGATAGCCGAGGGTGCCGACGGTCGCGGGTCCCATCGCGATGCCCACGCCGAAACCTACGGTGCAGCCACCGGCGGACCAGTTGTTGGCAAGGGATTGCACCGCAGTCTGCATGTCGATCGCAAGCCTGATGCCGCAATGCGCCGGGTCCTCGCAGGTGACCGGCGCGTTGACCAGAACCATCACGCCGTCACCGGCGAAGCGGATCAGGGTGGCGGCATGGCGTGCGGTGACGGCGCCAATGGCTTCATAATATTCCCTCAGCACGGCCAGAATGGCCTCAGGCTCGGCACGGGCGGTAAACGCGGTGAAGCCGCGCAGATCGCCGAAAATCGCAACTACGTCACGCCGCTGTCCATCCAGCAGCCGCGGATCGGAGTGTTCCACCAGTTCGGCGACCTGCGGGGCAAGGAATTGCTTCAGGCGATTGATGCGCTCGGATTTCTGCTGTGATGCCCCGAGCTCTCCCGCCATCTGGTTGAATCGGATCGCCAATTGCTCCAGTTCGTCACGGCTTTCGATCGCAATGCGATGATCGAGCTGTCCCATCCCGATCCGTTCTGCGCCTTCCTCGAGCTTGCGGATCGGCACCCACATGCGCGACGCCCGCCAATAGGCCAGCACGAGCGCAAAAACGGTTCCGATGGCGATGAACATCAGGGAACGCCACAGCGTCGCGCGCATGGATTCAAAGGCTTCCACGATCGGCTGCTGGGCAATCACGGTCCAACCCACATTCGCGGCCGGCACTGAAAGCGCGACGACGTCCCTCCCGTCATCATCCGTGGTGACGACCGCCGATCCGTTCGCAGCTGACACCACCGATTTGAGCCTGCTGAATTCGCCCGACCCGGCGCCACTGCGCAGCACGCGACTGATGTCGGGATGGGCAATCAGGCGCCCTGCGTCGTCGACGACAAGGGCGTGGCCGGTGTCGCCGATCTTGATCGCCGCGATGACATCCCAGATCAGTTTCAAATTGATGTCGGCAACGACGATTCCGGCGGCCGCGCGGTTTCCCGCGACGGCGATCCGCATGTAGGGTTCTGAATCGCGCTGATATCGCACAGGACCGTACCAGACCCGGTTCGCGCGCGCCCCCTCCACCGCGGGATCGGCCGACATATCCGCACCTCGACCGGTCCGGTTCAGACTCATCCTGGATACGAACACGCGTTCGGTGCCGGCCGGGTCAACCAGCGACACCGAAACGATCGCCGGCACCTGCTGCAGCAGCCGCAGCCCGTCGACCCTGCGCCGGTCGTCCTCGCCCTGGGTCCAGGGAAACTGCACGAGCCAGCCGAGCTGATCGCGTATGCCATCGGTAAAGGTCTGGATCCGGTCGGCTGCAGCGCGCGCCTCGATCTGAAGCACTTCATTGAGATGAATACGATGGTCGCGAAAGGCGAACCAGGCTTCGATCATGGAGCCAAGCGTGAGCGGCACCACCACTGCGACAAACAGTGTGATGAAGTATTTGACGAACAGGGAGCGGCGCGGCCGGGTCACGCTGATGGCGCCCGGCAACTGGAGCTCCAAGTCACGATGAGATGTGCCGGCCTCATTCGATCACCTTGTTGGCGCGAAACAGGATGGAGGATTTGTCCAGGTCAATGCCGAGTTGCTCAGCCGTCCTGAGATTGACGACCAGTTCGAATTTGGTGGGTTGCACAACGGGAAGCGTGGCGGGGCTTTCGCCGCGCAAGATCCGGTCGGCGTAGGTCGCAAGCGCGAAATAGGTCGCGCGCTGGTTCGCGCCATAGCTGATAAGCCCGCCCGCGTCGCAATACTCGCTCCATCCGAACATCGAAGGCAGCCGATGCTTGATGGCGAGCTGGGCGATCTTGGCGCGGTGCACCAGCGTGAGAACATCCGGAAAGACGAGCAACCCATCCGGATGCGCGTCGCCCACCAGTCCAAGCGCGTGGTCGAGTTCGTTCGCGCCGGCAAAGGGCACATAAAGCAGCGTGATGCCGAGTTGCCTGGCGGCGTCCTGGGTCGCGCGCCACTCCGACTGTTCTCCCGGATGAAGACTGTTCGAAAGTACCGCCAGGGTGCGCAGGCTCGGAAAGATTTCCTTCAGCAGTTCAACCCGCTTCCCCGCCACATCAAGCGACAGGAAGGTCGAGCCGGTGAAATTGCCGCCCGGTTCCCCGAGACTCTTGACGAGGCCGAGCGCCACCGGGTCGCCGCTCAGGGCAAACAGGACCGGAACATCCGTTACCTCCGTCAGCGCGCGGGTCGCGGGGCCGCTCGACACGGCAAGGTCGACATTGCCGCGCCGAACGTTCGATACCACCTCGCGCAGCGCCTGCGGATTGCCGGGCGCATAGTGCAATTCCAGGGCAACGTTCTTGCCCTCGACATAGCCCCGCGCGCGCAATCCTTCGCGGAACCCGTCGAGGAACGGGTCGGGCTGGGACCCGGTGGAAACCCAGAAAATGCGATAGACCCTTGTTGGATCATGAGCCAGTGCGGCGACCGGCCAAGCCATCGCAGCACCGACAAGCGTTATGAAATCTCTTCGTTTCATGCTGGCCACCATGGCCCAGACCGGCTTGCCAAGCTTCGAGCCGGCATTCAGATGAGCTGCAGATAACCTTGATTTTTCCCTTTTTTTGGGCGGCTCGGGGGTGCCGGGGCGTCCTCGGCCCGAGGTTCCAACTGCGTCGTCCCTACTCCACCCCATAGCGCGTGAAGTGATCGCCGATGCCGGCCTGGATGGTCCTGGCCGCCGAGATGTCGCTATCGCTGCCAGCCTTGTCGCCCTTCCTGAGCTTGGCAAGCCCGCGCCCATAGAGCGCGCTCGCCAGCTTCGGCTCTGTTCGCAGCGCAGAATCATAGTCATCGATCGCCGCATCGAGCTGGCCCATCTTCAGATGAACCAGCCCACGCGAGTCGAACGTTTCGGCATTGTCCGGTCCCGACTGAAGCGCCCGGTTACAGTCCGCCAGCGCGGTTTCCAACGGCCCGAGGACAGCCCGTGTCCAGCACCGCCCGCTCCATCCGGCTGCCAGATCGGGCTGAAGGCGAACCGCCTCGTCATAGTCCCGCGCCGCGCGGTCGTACGCGTGCTTCTTCAGGTAGATTCCCGCACGGTTGGCGAAGGCTCTGCCGTAGTTGGGATTGAGCTTGATCGCCTGATCGAGAGATTGGATGGCGAGATCGTATTCGCCCTTTTTCAGGTAAATTACACCCCGGTTGTTGAACGGCTTGGCATCGCCTGGATTAAGCTTGATCGCTTCATTGAAATTAGGGATGGCGCGGTCGTAGTCGCTCCTTGAGGCATAGGCATTGCCACGATTGTTATAGGCAACAGCCAAGGCTGCGGTCGTGAGTTGACCCGATCCGATAAGCGCCGTGCAAGCATTGATCCGACGCTCGAGCGACGCGCGATGCGAGCCGTTGCACAATTCGAGATTCCCGAGATAGCCATCCGGCTTCGGGTTCTGTGCCGCCGCCGGTGATCCGAACAGCAGCAAGGCGAGGATCGGCGCCAGGCCGAGGACAATGCGCCCGCTTGCGCTGGATTCCATGTCAGGCTTCCGATTTTGGAACGAGAGATCGGCGGTCGACCGCCCTAGCACCCCCGACAAATTTTCAGATTTGATCCGGGAGGCGTTGGTTCGGATGGCGCCGCCGCCGGTCTCCCCGGCTTTCGCGCGACCTTGCTCTTGCCCTCTTCAATGAGGGTGGAAAACTTGAATGTCCCATCGTCCGACATTTCGACGTGTGGTGTAGTTCCGCGAATCCCCATTGTCGCGACGGGGGTATCGACCTTCATATCGCCGGTCTTCGCGACCTGGCCGGCAACAAACGTGAAGGTTCCCTTGGTCAGACTGAGCAAGGTCTTGTTGGACTTCCCGTTTGGGTCATAGACGAACTCGCTCAAGGCCATGCGAGCGTTGCTCGACAGATTGAACGCGGTGCCATCCGTAAAGCTAATGCCGACCCGGCCGTCGGCGCCGGTCGCGACCACGTCGCCCTCATAGACGACATCACCGACCTTCGCCTGCCCGCCTTGAGCGTCGACACGAACCTGAATGACGGTCGCACCGGCACGTTCGATGGTGACCGAACCTGTCGCGACAACGACTTTTCCAATCGGTTTGGATGCGAGATCCTGAACCGCGGGCACTGCAGAATCGCGTTGCGCCTGAGCCGGACCCGGGAAAAATCCGGCTATCGCCAGAGCCAAGCCCGTCAGCAAAACGGTAATCGCATGGTTGCACATGATCGGCCCTTCCCGAGCAAAACCCGTTCGTGTGGCCACACCGGTTCCTTGAACCGCCGGCCAGGGCAACAATAGATGCAGTGTTGGATATATTATGCCGGGCCGGCCGCTCCGCGCCACCTCCCCCAAAAGGAGTACCCCCTTTGCGCCGCGGGCCTCCTGCAGACTTTCCTAATCTCTTCCACCGGATTGGGCTATTTTGGCACAGAAGATCTCGATGGTTAGTCTTTGGCTGACCGCGCCAAATGTTTTGACCCGATTACGCAACAGCGGCAGGCCGGGACGGAACTCATGTTCACAGGGTCCCACGCCGAAACCGGGGACGATCGAAACGCGGCAGCGGAGCGGCTTCCCCGCGTCATCGGCTATGTTCAGACGGAAGCCGGTAGCGGCCCCCCCGGCCAGCGGGCAAAGAGCGATTGCCCCCAAGCCGACAGGCCATTTCCTGGCATTTCGGGCCGCACTCACGCCCGGTTCGGCATGCTGTGGCTCACAGCGCTGACCTTCTCCATGATGAACGAAGCCGGAGCCGCGGACCCGAATGTCGTTTTCCTGGACGACGGCAGCATAACCTACAAGGATCTGGAGCACGGAACCTTCGAGCTTGTGACCAAGGAGCCTATCCCGCGGCACTTCTTCGTTGAGGATCCCGGCGAAACAATCGTCCTGCGCGCCGAAGGATCCTCGATCAATATCAGCCGGGTGACAAATTCCTCCTCGCGAATGGCGGAGTTGCAGGCAGCCCAGCAGGAAGCGCTCGCCACCCTTGCGAAAGGCATGGAGTCAACGGGGTCGAGCACACCTCCTTTGGTCGATCGGCTGCCGGTGCAACCGATCAATTTTATCGAGACTGACGTCCTCACCCCAGCGGGGGATTCGCTCCTGCCGCTGCCGGTGCCCAACTTCCCGGTCACCGAAATTATTACCGCAGCCATCCCGCCTGTCCCGCCGACGCTGAACGCCGTGGCAGGGCCGACCGAAATCGACACCTCGGCGTTTGACACCTTCACTGCGACGAGCGGCACTTTCGTCGCCAGCACTACCAACGGCGACACACTGACTTACGGCATCAGCGGCGGGACCGCCGGCGGCACGGTACTGGATGGGGAGACATTCGATGTCTCGCAGACGGGCCCCTATGGCACGCTTTACGTCAACAGCACGACCGGCGATTACACTTTCGTTCCGGACAGTCACGCGATCAATGCGCTGACCGAGCCCACGACCACGAGCTTCACCGTCACGGTGTCTGACGGCACGCTCGCAGCCAACCAGACCTTCACGATAGCCATCAACGGCGCCAACGACGCGGCCATCATTTCCGGTGCCGCGACCGGTTCAACGGTCGAGGCCAGTGGCGTCGCCAACCGCGCGCTGGGCATGCCGACCGTGACCGGCACGCTCACGAACACCGACGTCGACAATCCACACGATACCTTCACGGCGATCGAGACGCCCACTGCGAGCGCGGGCGGTTACGGCAACTTCGCCATAACGGCGAATGGCGTGTGGACCTACACGCTCGACGAGACCAACAGCGCGGTGCAGGCGCTCAATGTCGGCGGCACACTGACCGACACCTTCACCGTGACCACCGTCGACGGCACCGCCAAATTGGTCACGGTCACCATCCAGGGCGCCAACGACGCGGCGGTCATTTCCGGCGCCACGGCCGGCGCGGTGACCGAGGCGGGCAGCGCCGAGCGCGGCACGGCGAGCGCGACCGGCACGCTTACGGACACCGATGTCGACAACACGCCGAACAGCTTTACGCCGGTTGACTCGCAAACCGCGAGCGAGGGTGGCCACGGCAGCTACACGTTGACGGCGGGCGGCGTGTGGACCTACGCAGTCGACGATTGCGACCACGCGGTGCAGGCGCTCAACATCGGGGACACGCTGATCGACACCTTCACCGTGACCACCATCGACGGCACAGCGCAGGTGGTGACGGTCGCCATCCAGGGAACGAACGACGCGGCCATCATCTACGGCACCACAACCGGGTCGGTGACCGAGGCTGGTCACCATGAATACGGCAAGGCGACCGCGTGCGGCACGCTCACCGACACCGACGTCGACAATACGCCCAATACCTTTACGGCCGTCAGTGCGCCGACGGTGAGCGCGGGCGGCTATGGCACCTTCACCATGACGGCGGATGGCAAGTGGACCTACACGGTCGACGACAACAACGGCGCGGTGCAGGCGCTCAATAGCTGCGACACGCTTTGCGACAGCTTCACGGTCACAACCATCGACGGCACCCCCCAGGTGGTGAAGGTCACCATCCAGGGCGCCAACGACCCGGCCGTCATTTCCGGTACCACAGCCGGAAGCGTGATCGAGGCTGCCTGTCACGAATACGGCCAGCCGACTGCGTGCGGCACGCTCACCAACACCGACGTCGACAATACGCCCAGTACCTTTACGCCGGTTTGCTGGCCGGAAGCGAGCGCGGGCGGCTACGGCACCTTCACCATGACGGCGGCCGGCGTGTGGACCTACACGCTCGACAATTCGAACTGCACCGTGCAGGCGCTCAATAGCTGCGACACCCTTTGCGACAGCTTCACGGTCACAACCATCGACGGTACCGCCCAGGTGGTGAAGGTCACCATCCAGGGCGCCAACGACCCGGCCGTCATCTCCGGCACCACAGCCGGATGTGTGGTCGAGGCTGGTTGCGATGATCATGGTGACCCGGTCGCGTGCGGCACGCTCACGAGCACCGACGTCGACAATACGCCCAATACCTTCACGCCGGTTTGCTGGCCGGAGGCGAGCGCGGGCGGCTACGGCACCTTCACCATGACGGCGGCCGGCGTGTGGACCTACACGCTCGACAACGCCAACTGCACGGTCGAGGCGCTCAATAGCTGCGACACCCTTTGCGACAGCTTCTCGGTCACAACCATCGACGGCACAGCACAGGTGGTGAAGATCACTATTTACGGTACCAGCGACGGATTCGACTTCAAGGCGTCGGCCGCCGGCGACTCGTTCCAGTTCAACGACGAGATTTCCGGCTTTGGCGGTTCAAACGTCATCGATCCCCTTGATGTGGCCTTTGCCCAGGCGGCAATCAGCCAAAGCGAAGATGTCGCAGGAATCAACGGACCGCTGGCGACGTCGGCGGGAGCACAAATGCCTGCGCAATCGCTGTCAGGAAATCCCGCTGATGACAATTTCGGTTTCGCTCTGGAGCCGTTGGCGAGCGTCACCGCTTTTCATGCGCCGCACGACCTGATGGTGTGATGGCTTCCGAAACCGTGGCGTCAAGTCGTGCCGGAGATGCCGGCGATTCCCATCGAGGCGCGAGATAAACAGTCAGCAAACGCGGATCCCGTATATCGCTGCGCTGATGCAGGCTGCTTGCTGCGCGCCTTCCGAAGAAACCAGGCTTCTCCGAAAGGCGCTGCAGGACTTTTACTTGGTGGCTTTTACTTGGTGACCTTGTCGACCACCGCATCGATGCCCATGCGGATCGCGGTGCCGGTGGCGAAGGCAACCACGACGACCGGGATCCAGATGAATCCGCCCGAGACGGAGTCGAGTTCGGCAGCATTCAGTTCGCGCGCTTCAGTGTTCAGCTTGGTCATATCAGTCTCTCCCGTTGTCGGTGGAAGGACTGTCCCCGCCACTCGTAAGAGATTGATAATCCCGCGGCGCGACCGGCCGCTGTGTCGGACATCACACTCAAGTCGGTGCGTGGAATTGGTCGCCAGCGAAGGGCGCAACCTGCTTTGGCGCAAACGCCACAGAATCGTGAAGCCGCTATGGATTGCGGCGGTGCGGCCCGCGCATTACCTCGCGCTATACGGGTTTGCCTGGAGCAAATGTAATGCGCGCTGTTTTGGCCTTGGGCCTTTTGGTCGCCCTCTGTGCTTCTGCCAACGCCGCAAAGGTGCAGCACTCCAAACCGCATGCGGGCCATTCGCGCTCGGCCCAACCTGTTGCGGCCACCAAGGGCTATGCCGTTCCCGGTTGGACCGACGCACAGACGCGGTATTGGATGGACAGCTTTCACGGCGGAACGGATTGACGCCGAGCGGCACTATATTTTTTCCCGGCCGGGCGCCCGCAACCCAAGAAGCCGACCTGACTATCCGCGCATCACCGCATTGGCCTTCTCGGCGGCGGCGGTCATGGCAATCTTCGCCGATTTCGCTCCCGAGACGACTTCATTCACGCCGATCATGAAGGCGTCCATGATGGGTCTCGATTGCGGATGGAAAAGTATAGCCTTCGCGCGGTCGACGTCGGCATTTTGCAAGTTGGTCAGCGCCGCTGCGGCGGCCTGCGGGCCGAACGCCTTCTTGAACCCCTCGCTCGACCATGCCGACAGGCGTGTCGTCGCGAGCCCCGCCGCTGCGGTCTGCAGCGAGGTCGCCTTGCTTGTCGCCCACTGCAGGAACAGGAAAGCTGCCCGCTTGTTTCGCGATTTGGAATTGATGCACGCCTGCCAGTGCGACATGAAGGGCACGGATGCGTGCCCGGCAGCATGCGGAAAAGCTGCAAACTCAGCCTGCTTCGTCACGCGACTCTTGGCCGGGTTGGAGATGTCGGTCGCAAAGTTGCTGCTGTCGATGGCCATTGCCGTCCTTCCCTGCAGGAAGTCGTCCAATACGTGGTACCATTCATAACTGCCGACGCCGACCGGCCCGGCCTGGCTGAGCAGCTGTCCGAACATCTCGACGGCCGCGATCGCCTCCGGGCTCGCGAACGCGGCCTTGTTGTCCTTGACCATGTGCCCACCGTAAGAGAACACGAAGCTCATGGCCGGCACGGACGAATTGCCGCCGGCCTGCGCCCGCATGGCAATCCCGGACATCTCGTTGGTCTTGAGCGTCTTGGCGCCGGCAAGCAGTTCTTCGAAAGTCTGGGGAACCGGCAGGTTCTTGGCTGCCCGCGCATCGCCGTTGAGGAACAAGGTCACCGCCTCGGAGGTGATCGGGACGGCGTAACGTTCGCGGTCCGACCACAGCGGAAAGGCACGGGCGGTCTTGAGAAGGTCGCTCTCGTCGTACCAGCCGAGATCAGTCAGCGACTTGTCTGAATAATAGCCGTTCAGCGGCTCGAGCCATCCTGCCGCGATGCCCTGGCCATAGGTCGTCCACATGAAGACGTCGGGGGTGCTGCTGCCACGGTTGAGCTGGATCGGCAGTGCGCCCAGATACGCGGTCTCCAACCGGAAGTCGGTAGCGACGATGATACCGGTGAGCTTGGTGAAGTCCCACAAAAGCGGAGTGATCGCGTTCGACCAGGGATGGATTGCGCCCGCGAGCGTGATCGTCTGCCCCGCAAATTGCTTCCAATCAATCGCAGCCCTGGCATAGCTCGCGGCGGCATCCTCCGCAAAACCCCACCGCGGCAGCATGGCGAGGGCCGGCAATGTCGCCCCCGCCGCGCCCAATCCTTTGACGAAGCTCCGCCGGCTGGCCGAGCTTGGACTGCTCGGAAACTTTTCACCTGTAGCCAAGTAGTTTGGAGCCAAGTGGTTTGGAGCCGTGTGGTTTGGAGCCATGTGGTTGCTCCTGCCGGGGGATCTGCCTTCACAACAAGCGGTCGGGGCCTTACCCGTGACGTTTTGGCCCCTTGCGTGTAATCTGCACGGTGGAGCTTGCCGGTTCCCGTCGCATCCCGCGGACCGCGGTTATGTTTTCATTATACTAGCAATGTTCTGCGTCGGCATCAGAAAATAATCGCTCACGCGAGCATCGAAGCAGGCCAATGTCAGTCACTCTAAGCCAGTCCTCTCGGTGGTTTGCTCGTCCGCTGGCGCTGGTGGTCGCGGTTCTTCTAACTGTGGTTGTCGCGACCGGGTTTCTCGGCTTCAGATATTGGCAGGAGCGACAAGCGGCAGATCTATTGTTCGAGCGTGGTCGCCAGGTGCTCGAGACGCTGGATCGGCTGCGGACAGTCATCGCCGACGTGGAGGCCCAAAGGCGCGGGTATCTGCTGACTCTGGACCCCTCATATCTCAAGGCCTACGGCGTCTCCGACGAAAGCGTGCGCCGCGACGCCCACGCGCTCCAGGCTCTGGTAGCGAGCGATCCATTGCAGAACCATCGTGCGGGACATCTGGCGCTGACCGTTGCAGCAAAGCTGCGCGAGATCGATGACATCGTCAATACTGCCCGAACCAGCTCTGGGCCGGCAGCGCTGGCGATGATCCGCAGCCTGGACGAGATCCGGTCGCAAATCGACCAGATGGTGGACCACGAGCGCTTCCTGCGCGTGGATCAAGAGAGGCGCGCCAAGGCACTCGAACAGCGCAAAGCCTGGCTGATCGCTACGGCTGTCGTCGTTGTCGCGGTCCTGGCAGGGGCAGCGCTGGCGCTCGCACGGTTCGAAGCGAGGCGCCGGCGAAAAGCGACAGAGGAGAACGTCCAGCTCCAGAGCGAAATCGAAGAGCGTGACAGGAAGATCCGGCGCCTGGTCGACGCCAACATCATCGGGATCATCATCTGGGAAGTCGACGGGCGCATTCTTGAAGCCAATGACGAGTTTCTCCGCATGGTGGGATACGACCGGGAGGATCTCACCGCGGGCCGCCTGCACCGGACATCCCTGACACCGCCGGAATGGCGCGACCGCGACGCGCGTACCGTGGCAGAGCTGAAGCGGATCGGGACGGCCCAACCGTTCGAGAAAGCGTACTTGCGGAAGGACGGAAGCCGCGTCCACGTGCTGATCGGCGGGGCGATGTTCGAAGAAGGTACAAATCAAGGTGTTGGCTTTGTCCTCGATCTGACCGAGCGCAAGCGGGCGGAAGAGGCGCTGCGGCAAAGCGAGGAGCGCTTTCGCACCCTCGTGCAATTCTCCTTCGACGTGTACTGGGAGACCGACGCGCAGCATCGCTTTACTCACCAGGAGTTCGCCGAGAACCTTGCAGACGCGCCGGCGTGGACGAGGGGCGCCGAGATCGGGAAAACGCGCTGGGAGGTGCCTTACCTGGAACCCGACGCAGAGGCCTGGCGCAAGCACCGGCAGACGCTCGATGCGCACCTTCCGTTCCGTGATTTCGAGCTCGCGCGCCCTGTCCCCGACGGCAGCAAGCGTTACGTGTCCGTCTCGGGGCTGCCGATGTTTGACGAATCGGGGCGCTTCGTCGGCTACCGCGGCGTCGGGCGGCACATCACCGAACGCAAGCGGGCCGAAGAGGCCTTGCGCTCCGCGCAGGCGGAGCTCGCCCACGCCAATCGCGTCTCCACGCTGGGGCAGCTGACGGCCTCGGTCGCCCATGAAGTCAGCCAGCCGATCGCCGCGACCGTGCTCAACGCCCAGGCGGCCTTGCGCTGGCTAGCCGCTCAGCCACCGAACCTCGGCGAGGTTCGGCAGATCCTCGGTCAGATCGCGGGTGACGGCAAGCGTGCCGGCGACGTCATCGGCTGGATCCGGGCCCTCATCAAGAAAGCTCCGCCGCGGAAGGAGCGCCTGGAGATCAACCAGGCGATCCTCGAGGTCATAGCCCTGACCCGCGGCGAAGCAGTACAGAACGGCGTCTGGGTGCGGACGCAACTCGCAGATGGCTTGCCGCTCATTCAAGCGGATCGGGTCCAGCTGCAACAGGTGATCCTCAACTTGATCATCAACGCCATCGAAGCGATGAACGGCGCCAGCGAGGGGACGCGGGAGTTGCTGATCAGCACTGCCGCAGATGCCTCGAACGGCGTGCACGTCAGCTTGAGGGATACCGGTCCGGGACTGGATCCGGCGAGCCTTGAGCACCTCTTCGACGCATTCTTCACCACCAAATCCAGTGGCCTCGGCATGGGACTAAGCATCTGCCGTTCGATCATCGAAGCGCAAGGGGGACGGATTTGGGCCGACGCGAATAAACCTTGCGGCGCCGCCTTTCATTTCACCCTGCCCTTGAAACGAGAAGAGGTCGCTCCTGCCGAGCACGCGGGGCCGATGCCGGCGGTGTGAAATGCTGGTTCGGGGAGCAATCCATTTTGTGGACTCGCATATCGCAATACTCGCGCCAATTGCGGCTTCGCCCCACGGTTGCATATGGCCCGGCCCGTTAACCCCAATTCTTAAGCGCCCATCCACCATTGCCGGACGGACCCGGCGCTTAACCATTTCGATTAACATCCCCTCAATCCACTCCCGACAATTCTAACGAGCGTACTGGGGAGAGATTGCCGTGGACGGCTTTTCGTTGAACGTCTTTGCCATCGAGTTCATCGGGCTGATGATGGTAGCGCTCTGCCTCGTCGTGCTCGCGCTGCCCTCGGGGCGCCGGCCGTCGAAGCGCGCCCGTTACGAGTAATTCTTCCGGCCAGCCTGGCTTCGACCTGGCTTCGACTTGGCTTCGACTTGGCCTCGAACTGGGATCCTTGGCCGGAACCACCGTTTGCAGGGCACGCCCCAAGCGCGTCCTGCCGCAAAGCGCACGCAGAAAGCGGTGCTTTGCCTCCTATCCAGGGCCAAATTTTGCCCAAAGACCCTTGACATACCAGCGCTTTCGGCCGAACGCCTGTCGTAAGCGTCATGGACTGTTCATGGATCTGATTACCACCACTTCCGACCTCGCGGCTGCCTGCGATCGCCTCTCCAAGCACCCGGTCATTACCGTCGACACGGAGTTCCTCCGCGAGACGACCTATTATCCCCTGCTCTGCGTCGTTCAAATGGCGAGCGCGGACGAAGCCGTCGTGATCGACACGCTGGCCGAGGGCATCGACCTCAAGCCGTTCTTCGAATTGATGGGCAATGAGGCGGTCCTGAAGGTGTTCCATGCCGCGCGGCAGGACATCGAGATCGTCTGGCACCAGTCCGGCACCATTCCGCACCCGATCTTCGATACGCAAGTGGCGGCGATGGTGCTCGGCTATGGCGATAGCATCGCCTATGACGCGCTGGTCGAGCGCATCACCGGCCACCGCCCGGACAAGACGCATCGCTTCACCGACTGGTCGCGCCGGCCCCTGACCGCAGACCAGATGCATTACGCGGTCTCCGACGTCACCCATTTGCGCGATGTGTTCGCGGCGCTGGACGCCGATTTGAAGAAGCGCGGCCGCAGCGAATGGGTCAGCGAGGAGATGGAAGTCCTGACCTCGCCGAAGACCTATGATTTCCACCCCGAGCGCGCCTGGGAGCGGCTGAAGACACGGGTGCGCAAGCCCAAGGAATTGGCCGTGCTGATGGAAGTCGCAGCCTGGCGCGAACAGGAAGCGCAAAGCCGCGACGTGCCGCGCAGCCGCGTGATGAAGGACGACGCGGTCGGCGACATCGCCACCCATGCGCCGACCTCGCTGGAGCGTCTCGCCAATTTGCGCTCGCTGCCGAAGGGTTTCGACCGCTCCAAATGGGGCAGCGACATCGTCGCCGCCGTACAGCGCGGCATCGCACGCGATCCTGCGACCTTGCCGAAGCTTGAAAAGCCGCGCGGCAATTCGAATGGCGCTGCGATCGTCGAGTTGTTGAAGGTGCTGCTGCGGATGACGTCGGAGCGTCATGCGGTGGCCAGCAAGGTGATCGCGACCGTCGACGACCTCGAGCAGATCGCGGCTGACGATCAGGCCGACGTCGCCGCACTGCATGGCTGGCGCCGCGAATTGTTCGGCGAAGCGGCGCTGTCGCTGAAGCACGGCAGGCTGGCGCTCGCGATCGAAAAAGGCCGCGTGGTCAGGGTCGATCGGGATAAGGCGGTTTAGGCGCGCGGCCTAAATAATCTTGGTTCCTACCGGGTTCACCGGCTTCGGCGGTGGCGATTGGGTTTCGAGTTTGTCGAAGCCCTGAGGCGGGATGACAACGCCGTGCCCGGCCGAGATGTTGTCGAGCTCATCGAGCGTCAATTCACGCGGGTCGCTGGCTTGCCCATGGCCGTCTTTGTTCGCCATTTCGATTTCTCCACGGTGAGCGAGAAATTGTACGCGCGAAGGCGCGTTGTTTCAATGACGCCAGCCGCTCCACGGCTTCCCTGACCTCTACGAGCGAGCTTCGCTCGTCTCGACCCCGCTTGCGAGGGAGAAGGAAAAATCACCACTTCAGCTCAAGGCCGAACGTGCCCTGGTGCGACTGCATCGCGGCGCGGAATTTGGCGTCGTAGTTGATGTAGAGGCGCGCGGTGTTGGTCAGGCTGAGCGAGGCCGAGGCGCCGGCATCCGCGCCGTACTGGCTTTCGCCGATGCCCTGGAAGGTCACGCTCTGGGCGCCGAGGCTCACCGTCGTGTCGGAGAAATTCTGCACGACGTTGTTGACGAACTTGCCATAGGCCGACAGGTCCAAAATCTTCTGATCGAAGATCCAGTAATGCCCGACCTCGGCACCAACAAGCACGCGGAAGCGCTGCACCGTCGCGCCCGTTGCCGTCACCGGATCGAGGCCGCCGAACTCCTGGAACGCTCCGGTCTGGGCGTGGACATATTCGACCGCGCCCTTGGGCACGATGCGGTACTGGTCCTTGGACCAGTAGTAGCTGATTTCGCTCAGCACGCCGTCGAGCATGGCGTTGTAGCCGGCGGTCGCGAAACCCAAACCGGTATCGCGGCGCGAATTGACGTTGCCAAAACCGTGCACGATCACGCTGGCCCAGGTCCACGGCCCGGCATCCACGGAGGCATTGAAGCCGAACTGGGTCAGGTCGATCCTGGCCGACTGCAACGCCAGCGGCACGTCGATGTCGGTGCGGCTCTGGTCGACGGAGAAGCCGACATTGACGCCCGTTGCGATGCGCGCGCCGATGCCGGCGACGCCGCCCCAGGTCTTGCGGGTGTCGCCGACGAAAAACCCGAGCGGTCCGTTGTTGGCCGAAATGCCATAGCCCTCGAACCAGGTCCGGTAGCGCGGTGTTTCCGCAGCCTCGGAGGCGCCGCCGCCGCCGGGATTGGTCCGCATCATGCGGCTGAATCCGCTGGTGGTGCTGAACCGTTCCAGGAAATTGCTGCCGAGGTTGGTGATGGTCGCGGTCGACGACACCGCTGAGTTGATCATCTGCGGCGTCGGGGACGGCGTGGGCGTCGGCGTCGGCGAGGCCGTCGGTGTTGGCGTCGGTGTCGGCGTCAGCTGTGCCTGCGCCGAAGACACGCCGAACGCGAGCACGAACGCGATCGCCGCCAGTCGCGCCAACGCGCGACCGCCCCCGATCCTCTCCGCTCGCGATGCGCCGCGCATCAATTTCATTCCCGAAGAAAGCGCCCGCTCGAAAACAGTGCACGACATGCCGGTCGGCAAGCCCGGATTTGCGCCCAGTTCGTGCACAGCGTCAATCGCTTACGGGCCTCACCAGAGACCGAATAGAAGCCGCTGTTGTTCGGCGGCCACAGTACCTTGCACTGGGTGGCACTGGCCTGGTCCAAGACGGGCGAAACGGAACTAGGCGTCCCCGCCCCCGCTGCCACGATATTGCGCCGGCGACGCGCCGAAGCGGCGGCGGAAACAACGGTGGAAATACGACACCTCGTTGAAGCCGCAGGCGAACGCGACCTCGTCGATCTTGAGCCGATCGTTGCGGTGGTCGGCCAGCATCATGCGCGCCTTTTGCAGGCGCAGCTCCAGGACGCGCTCGGCGAAGCTGCTGCCGGTCTCGGAAAGCAGGTCGTTGACATAGCGGCGCGACACGCCGGCGATCCGCGCCGCCTGCTCTGATGAAAATCCCGGGTCCGTGAACGCCTTTCGGATCGCCAGGAGGATTTCCTGGAGCCGGGCGGCGCGCAATCCGCGTTTGTGGGCCACTTCGGATGCGTCGCGGCGCGCGCCGAGCGCGAGCGCAATAAGATCCACCAACGTCGTCTCGATATGCGCGTCCAGCGACGGATCGTCGCTGCCGTCGTTGGACTCCTGGATGATGTCGAGATAACGCGCGAGATGCCGAAGCGTCGGATCGTTCGGGTCGAATGGATCGAGAATGAGATCGTCCGGATGGGCAACCAGTTCGATGAGATTTTGGCGAGATACCGAGACGGCCGTGAAATCAAAACGTGCCTCTCCTTCAAATCTGATGGCCTCTGCCACGGAAAAGAATGACGCCTCGCCCGGCGCGATGATGCTTTCACGGCCTATCTGCTCGCATCGTATCGCTTCGCTGCCACGGTGGAACGAGATTCCAAAAAGTTCGAACGGATCCTTGGTAATGTGCCGCAACGTTCGCGAGAACCCGTTGACCGTGCCGCTGAATTGGCTGGTCCTCGCGGTTCTGAATTGGGAGAATTGATAGCGCGCCGAAAATACTTCGCCGTTCATTCTGGAATAGTCGAACGCGCAATAAAGGTCGCTATGAAGCTCCCTAAAGCGTTTGAACCGTTCGTTGTCGTCGAGTTCGGCGGACAAATCATCGCTAGAGAAAATGACCTTCTTCATAGTTCTATTGCGTCATTCATGATGTGCTTGGGTCCCGCGCGGCTGGCTTCATCATAGGTCAGCGGCCAGAATATAAAGTTCAACACACAAACATCGTGTGAACATCGATACCGTGCGATCGCTGCGCAACGTGGCGCTCCCCTGACGTCACCATTAGTGCCACGCAGTCCATATTTTCCCGTCGCCACCGCCGCTTTCCTGTGACGCATCCGCAACATCAGGCGAAATTGCCCGGCCTGTGCCATGCCGTTCACACCGAATGCCACCGGGGATACGACGGTTTGCTCTCAGTCGAATAAGCCCTGCGGAGACAGGAAATTTCAGAGGTATTTATGATCAAGTTTGCAACGCCTGCGATCCTCGCATTGATTGGCGCTATGGCATTGCCGATCTCGAGCGCGCTGGCCGCCGAGGACGGCGTCAGCTACAGCGGCGCGGAGGTCAACAACGCGTTCGCCACCGGCGTTGGCGCGATTGCAGCGAGCGGCACCGGCAGCCTCGCAGCGCACGCGACCGGCGCCGGTTCGATCGCCATCGGCGTCAACGCATCGAGCACCACCGGCTCGATCGCGATCGGGTCGAGCGCGAACGCCAATACCGCTGCCGGCGATAGCGTGGCGGTCGGTAACGGTGCCAGTGCGACCGCCACCAGCGCGGCGGCCTTTGGCAGCGGGGCAACCGCAAACTTCAACAGTGCCTCGACTTTCGGCACCAACGCGACGGCAGGAGCCGCCAGCGCGACGGCGGTCGGCCGCGGCGCCAGTGCCGGCGGTCAGGAAAGCGCGTCGTTTGGGTACAACAGCACCGCTTCCGGGAGCAACAGCGTGGCCGCCGGCGCCAACAGCGCTGCATCGGGGGTCAACAGCGCGGCATTTGGCACCAGCGCCAACGCGACGGCGACCGGCGCCGTTGCGGTCGGCGTCAATGCCTCCGCCACCGCCACCAACTCCGTCGCATTAGGCGCCAATTCGACCGCCACCGCCGCCAATACGGTCTCTGTCGGCTCCGCCGGCAATGAGCGGCGCGTCACCAATGTCGCCGCCGGCGTCAGTGCGACGGACGCTGCGAATATCAGCCAGCTCAACAGCGCGACGGCGAATTTCCAGTCGCAGGCCGCGGGGCTGCAGACCCAGGCCACCGGGCTGCAGAGCCAGGTTACCGGCCTGCAAAGTCAGGTCACCGGGCTGCAAACCCAGCTCAACGGCGTGCAAAGCCAGGTCGATGCCAACCGCACCGAAGCGCGCCGCGGCATCGCAGCCAGCGCAGCACTCGCCC
This sequence comes from Bradyrhizobium sp. AUGA SZCCT0222, assembly GCF_018130205.1. Classification (NCBI taxonomy): domain Bacteria; kingdom Pseudomonadati; phylum Pseudomonadota; class Alphaproteobacteria; order Hyphomicrobiales; family Nitrobacteraceae; genus Bradyrhizobium; species Bradyrhizobium sp. AUGA SZCCT0222. Next base: position 30,548 of record NZ_JAFCLX010000016.1, on the reverse strand, counting down.
CCGTCATCATGCCCTCCGCCGCAGGCAAGCTCACGGTATCGGCGACCGGCGGCGCCTATCGGGGCGCCTATGGCGCGGGCCTCGGGCTTGCGTATCGCCTCAACACCCCGGCGCCGACCGTGCTGTTCGGCAGCTATTCGAACGGCGGCGGCACCGAACATATCGGCCGTGTCGGCATGGCCGCTGAATTCTGAGCAGCGATATTCAGCGATGCGGCGAAGTCGACGAATGCAGGGCCGGCGGCGCGCCCTGTCCACATGGCGCGTGTGTGCGGCAAGCCTTGCGCTGTCGCCGCCGCTTGCGCACGCCCAGCCGGTGGATTGGAGCAAGATGCCGACCATGCAGATCGAGCGGCAATTCGGAGGGCCGTTGAAAGATACCGTCATCCAGCGATTGCGCGATCCAGTCGACGGCACGATCTGCATGGTCTATCTGCCGATCAATGCGCCACATTCGCCGCAGCAGACCAGCGGCTACGTGCAATATGGTTCGACCACGATCGGCTCGATCAGTTGTTTTGCAGGCCCCGCACCTGCGCCGCCCCTAGCCGCCGCCCGGCCCAAACCAGCGCCGGCACAGCGCGCCAGCGCGCCCCCGCCAGAGCCCCCGGCGCCGCTTGACCAGCGCTGGCCGCCCGCCGCAGCGCCTGCCCGTTAGCCAGCCGCCCGCGCCGCGCTGAATCGTCGTGGCTCGATGCGGTATCCCGCAGCGGGCCACAAGCGCCGCATCACACCGCGGGCCAAATCAGGGTTCCGTCCGGCGCGGCCTGTCCCGAAATCCTGCAGATGTCGCCTTCGAGGCGGACCTTGCCGCTGGCGAGCAGCCGCAGCGCTTCGGGATAGATGCGGTGCTCGATGCCGAGGATGCGCTGAGCCAGCGTCTCGGCGGTGTCGCCATCGGCCACCGCGACCGCGCCCTGCATCACAATCGGCCCCGCGTCGGTTTCCGGGATCACGAAATGCACGGTGGCGCCTGAAATCTTCACGCCGGTCGTCAGCGCCTGGCCGTGCGGATCGAGGCCCGGAAAGGACGGCAGCAGCGATGGATGGATGTTGAGCATTTTGCCGTACCAGCGTTTGACGAATTCGGCGGTAAACAGCCGCATGAATCCGCCAAGGCAAATCAGCTCGACATTCTTTTCATCGAGCGCCCGCTGCAGCACCGCCTCGAAGGCTGCGCGGTCCTTGCCGAACGGCTTGCTCTCGATCACGGTCGTGGGAATGCCGCTCGCAGCAGCCTTTTCCAGGCCACCGGCATCGGCGCGGTTGGAAATCACGGTGACGATTTCCGCCGGGAAATCCGGTGCTTTGGCCGCGTCGATCAGCGCGGCCATGTTCGATCCACGCCCGGAGATCAGAATGGCGACGCGGCGCTTCACGGCGTCACCGCGACAGGTCCAGATGACCGTTATAGACCACGCGATGCTCGCCTTCCGCCGCGATCACTTCACCGAGCAGGGCGACGGTCTCGCCGCCCTCGGTGAGGATTTCGGTGACCCTGTCGATCGCATCCGGCTTGACGATCGCGATCATGCCGATGCCGCAGTTGAAGGTGCGCAACAATTCGAGCTCGGCGATGCCGCCCTGCTCGGCCAGCCATTTGAAGACAGGCAATACCGGCAGCCGCGCCAGATCGATGCCGACCCCGAGATGCTTCGGCAGCACGCGCGGAATGTTGTCGGTGAAGCCGCCGCCGGTGATGTGGGCGAGGCCTTTGATGGCGCCGGTTTCGCGGATCGCGCGCAGGCACGATTTCACATAGAGCCGCGTCGGCGCCAGCAGCGCGCCGCCGAGCGTCATCACGGGCGAGAACGGTGCCGGGGCGTCAAAGCCGAGGCCGGTGTTTTCAACGATTTTTCGAACCAGCGAGAAGCCATTGGAATGCACGCCCGAGGAGGCAAGACCGATCACGGCGTCGCCGATCGCAATGTCTGAACTCGGCAGCAGCGTGCCGCGCTCGGCAGCCCCCACAGCAAAGCCCGCGAGGTCGTAATCGCCGTCCTTGTAGAGGCCAGGCATTTCCGCGGTCTCGCCGCCGATCAGGGCGCAGCCGGACTCCCGGCAGCCCTCGGCAATGCCGGCCACGATGGCAGCCGCAGCTTCCGGATCGAGCTTGCCGCAGGCGAAATAGTCGAGGAAGAACAGCGGTTCGGCGCCCTGCACCACGAGGTCATTGACCGACATCGCCACCAGGTCGATGCCGATTCCGCCATGCAGGCCGGTCTCGATCGCGATCTTGACCTTGGTGCCGACGCCGTCGGTCGCGGCCACCAGCACCGGGTCCGTGAAGCCGGCTGCCTTGAGGTCGAACAGCCCGCCAAAGCCGCCGATCTCGGCGTCGGCGCCGGCGCGGGCGGTGGCACGCACCATCGGCTTGATGAGATCGACGAGGCGATTGCCCGCATCGATATCGACGCCCGAATCGGCGTAAGTGAGCCCGTTTTTGCGGTCGATCATGCTCAATTCCCGTCAGAAGACGGCTGGTTACGAGGATTTCGGCGATCCTGCAATGGCTCGCAAGCACGGGGTCGATATACTATGTAGATAACAACCGGCCCGCCCCGCAAAGGGCCGGATCTGTTACGCAATTAGGCCGGTAGCCGGGAAGCGACCGAGTTGAATATTCCGAATATCATTACACTGGGTCGCATCATCCTGGTGCCCATTATCGTCTGGGCGATCGCCTCGAGGCAGATGGAGATCGCGTTCGCTATCTTCGTTATTGCCGGCGTCAGCGACGCCGTCGACGGTTTCCTCGCCAAGCGCTTCAATATGACCAGCGAGCTCGGCGCCCTGCTCGATCCCCTCGCCGACAAGGCGCTTTTGGTCTCGATCTACGTCTCGCTCGGAATCTGGGGCGCGGTGCCGCTGTGGATCGTGATCCTGGTGGTGTCGCGCGACATCATGATCGTCACCGCCGTGATTGTGTCATGGTTGTTCGACAAGCCTATCCCGATGAAACCCTTGATGGTCTCGAAGCTCAACACGGTGGCGCAGGTGGCGTTCGCCGCCCTGGTGCTAGCGTCGCTCGGCTTCAACTTCAAGCCGACCCCATACGACCTGATCCTGATGGGCTTTGTTACGGTCTTTACTTTGGTTTCCGTCTCCCTCTATCTCGTGGAGTGGGTGCGGCACATGAGTACGATCGAGGCCAAATAGGCGTTTTGTCTGAAGCGTTTTGTTTGACGCGTCCTCACGCGAACCGGTACCCACTTCGCTTGAAAACGCCATGGTTCCGGAGACTTGCGTGGCAGTTCGCGTTCAACCCCGTCAGCTTGCCTTTGCGCTGCCGCATGCAGAAAGCCTGACCCGCGACAATTTTCTGGAAGGGCCGGCCAATGAGGCGGGCCTGGCGCTGATCGAAAGCTGGCCCGACTGGCCCAACCGCATCATGCTGCTGGTAGGCCCGGAAGGCTCCGGCAAGAGCCATCTCGCCGCGATCTGGGCCGAGCAAGCCGGCGCCCGCTCGATATCCGCACACGCTTTGACGCCCACCGCCGTACCCGGCGCGCTTGCGACGGGGGCGCTGGTGGTCGAGGACCTGAAACCGGGGGATTTCGACGAGCGTGCGATGTTCCACCTGATGAATCTGGGGCGGGAAGACGAAGCCTTCATTCTGATGACGGCGCGGATGGCGCCATCGGCGTTCGAGGTCGAGCTGCGCGATCTGCGCTCGCGGCTGCGCGCGGTGCCGACGGTTCCGCTATTGCCGCCCGACGATCTGTTGTTCCGCAGCCTGATCGTCAAATTCTGCGCCGACCGGCAGCTCAGCATCGACGAGACTGTCGTGAGCTATCTCGCCAGCCGGATCGAGCGGTCCTATGCGGCTGCGCGCCAGGCCATCGACCTGCTGGATAGCGAGGCGCTGCGGCTCGGCCGGCCGGTGACCCGGGCGCTGGCAGCCGAATTGCTGCGCAACGCCTGACGGGCGCTGCTGCCGCTGCGCGACATGTCACGCCCCTGCCGCCTTGACGGCGGCGGCGGGCGGAACATCAATGTCATCGAAACGTCATCCAACTATCACATGGTGCGCACGGCATCCGCCTAAACTGGCGCTGCGCTCCAACTGAGATGGACCGAAACTTCATGGACTCGGCACAAGCTATTGAAATAACAGAAAAAGACGCAATTGCCGAAGCGCCACTGGCCATCGCCGCCAGCCCGGAGCGGTTCATCAATCGTGAGCAGTCCTGGCTGCACTTCAATCGCCGCGTGCTCGAGGAAGCGGTCAATCCCGGCCACCCCACGCTGGAGCGGGTCCGGTTCCTGTCGATTTCAGCCAATAACCTTGATGAATTCTTCATGGTCCGTGTCGCCGGTATCAAGGCGCAGGTCCGTGAAGGCATCGCCGAACGCAGCCCCGACGGCCTGACCCCGTCCGAGCAACTCGTCGCCATCAACAAGACGGTTTCGGAACTCGCCTCCGACCAGCAGGCCATCTGGAGCGACCTGCGCACCATTCTGTCCAAGACCGGGATCATTCTGGTCGATGGCCATGACGTCACCAAGGCCGAGCGGAGCTGGATCGAGGATCACTTCCTCCACAACATCTTCCCGCTGCTGACGCCGCTCGCCATCGATCCGGCGCACCCCTTCCCGTTCATCCCGAGCCTCGGCTTCACGATCGCGCTGCATTTGGCGCGGGTCGCCGACGGCAAGCCGATGAACGCGCTGATCCGCATGCCCGGCAAGATCGACCGCTTTATCCGCATGCCCGCGGGCAAGGACGGCGCGGTACGCCTGATCACCCTGGAACAGGCCACCGGCCTGTTCATCGGCCGGCTGTTCCCCGGCTACACCGTCAAGGGCCAGGGCGCCTTCCGCATCATCCGCGACTCCGAACTGGAAATCGAGGAAGAGGCCGAGGATCTGGTCCGCCTGTTCGAGACCGCGCTGAAGCGGCGGCGGCGCGGATCGGTGATCCGGCTCGAGATCGAAGCCAAGATGCCGGAGGAGCTTCGCGCCTTCGTGCAGCAGGCGCTGTCCACCGCCGACGACGAGATTTTCCTGGTCGACGGCGTGCTGGCGATGAACGAGCTGTCGCAGCTGACGCGACTCGACCGGCCCGACCTCGAATTCGTGCCCTATGTGCCGCGCCATCCCGAGCGCGTGCGCGACCATGGCGGCGATATCTTCGCTGCGATCCGGCAGAAGGATCTGGTGGTCCATCACCCCTACGAATCCTTCGACGTCGTCGTGCAATTCCTGCAACAGGCCGCCCGCGACCCCGACGTGGTCGCCATCAAGCAGACGCTGTACCGCACCTCGAACAACTCGCCGATCGTGCGCGCGCTGGCCGAAGCCGCCGAAGCCGGCAAGTCGGTGACCGCATTGATCGAACTGAAGGCCCGGTTCGACGAGGAAGCCAATATCCGCTGGGCGCGCGACCTCGAACGCGCCGGCGTGCAGGTGGTGTACGGGTTCATCGAACTGAAGACCCACGCCAAATTGTCGATGGTGGTGCGCCGCGAGGGCGGCAACCTCACCACCTATGTGCACACCGGCACCGGCAACTACCATCCGGTCACCGCGCGCATCTATACCGACCTGTCCTACTTCACCTCGGATCCGATCATCGGGCGCGATGCGGCGCGGGTGTTCAACTACATCACCGGCTATGCCGAACCCAGCGACATCGAGCGCATGGCGGTGTCGCCGCTGACGCTGCGCAAGCGCATCATCGAGCACATCAAGGGCGAGACCAGTTACATCCGCCATGGCAAGCCCGGCGCGATCTGGATGAAGATGAACTCGCTGGTCGATCCCGACATCATTGATGCGCTGTATGAGGCGTCGCAGGCCGGCGTTTCGATTGATCTCGTGGTACGCGGCATCTGCTGCCTGCGGCCCGGGCTGCCCGGACTTTCCGAAAACATCCGCGTCAAGTCCATCATCGGCCGCTTCCTCGAACACGGCCGAATCTACTGCTTTGGCATGGGTCAAGGCCTGCCGAGCACAAAAGCTGCTGTGTATATCTCGTCCGCCGACATGATGCCGCGCAACCTGGACCGCCGCGTCGAGGTGCTCTGTCCGCTGCAAAATCCTACGGTGCATCAGCAGGTTCTCGAACAGATCATGGTCGCGAACCTGAAGGATACCGAGCAAAGCTGGCAATTGTTGCCGGACGGGTCTTCAACGCGTATGAAGGCCGCGAAAGGCGAAGAGCCGTTCAATCTGCACAACTACTTCATGACGAATCCGAGTCTGTCAGGCCGTGGAAAGTCTCTCAAGGAATCTTCGCCGCGCCGCCTCACGCGCCGTAATGAGCGTCAGCATTCGTCCTAGCGGGTTGCGTCACATGGGGGATTGGCGTTGAAGCGGCCGCGCAAGCGCGCTACCAGCGTCGCCGTCATCGATATCGGCTCGAACTCGGTTCGTCTCGTCGTCTATGAAACGATGGCGCGCAGCCTCGTCACGATCTTCAACGAGAAGGCGCTGTGCGGGCTCGGCCGCGAGGTCCAGACCACCGGGCTGCTGGCGACCGACGCCGTCGCCAAGGCATTGACCGCGCTGCGGCGGTTTCGCGCGTTGTGCAAGATCCAGAAGGTCGGCCGCGTCTATGCGATCGCCACGGCGGCCTGCCGCGACGCCTCCAACGGCCCCGATTTCATCGCCAAGGCCGAGCGCATCTGCGGCGCCCCCATTCAAATCCTGTCGGGACCGCGCGAGGCCAAATTGTCGGCGCTCGGAGTCGTGTCCGGCGTGCACAATCCCGACGGCATCGTCGGCGATCTCGGCGGCGGTTCGCTCGAACTGATCGACGTGCACCGCAACCGCGTCCGCAGCGGCGTCACGCTGCCGCTCGGCAGCCTGGCGCTGCAGGATCTGTCGGACAAATCGCTGAAACGCGCCGACCGAATAGTCCGGGACGAACTGTCCGACGTCGCCCAGCTCAAGGCCGGCCGCGGCCGCACCTTCTATGCGGTCGGCGGCACCTGGCGCGCGCTGGCGCGTATCCACATCATCCAGAGCGACTACCCGCTGCGGGTGATGCACGGCTATTCGATCCCGGCGGCGGAAGCGCTCGACTTCGCGCAGCGGCTGAGGCGGCTGGCCGCGGCCAACATGCTGGCCAATATCGAGATGATCTCCGACGCGCGGCGGCCGCTGCTGACCTACGCGGCGCTGGTGCTCGAACACATCATTCGCGTTGCCAGGCCCAAGACCATCGTGTTCTCGACCTTCGGCGTGCGCGAGGGGCTGCTCTACGAGAAGCTGCCGCCATCCGAGCGCGCCCTCGATGGATTTATCTGCGCCGCGCAAACGCTGAACCAGCTGTTGTCGCGGTCCGCCCGCCATGCCGAAGAACTGGTCTCGTGGACCGATCGTCTGGTCAGGGTCGTCAAGCTGCGCGAAACCGTCGAGGAACGGCGGCTGCGCCACGCCGCATGCCTGCTGTCCGACATCGGCTGGCGGGTGCATCCGGACCATCGCGGCGAGGAGACGCTGAGCCTGATCACCAACGGCAATTTCGGCTCGATCAGCCACCAGGGCCGCGCCTTTGTCGCGCTGTCGGTGTTTTATCGCTACGCCGGTCTCAGCGAGGAAAACGAACCGCCGGCGCGGATCCGCGAGCTGGTGCCTCCGGCGATGGACGAACGCGCCAGAATGCTGGGCGCGGCGTTCCGCGTTGCGCATCTGATCTCGGCGGCGCGGACCGGCGTGCTGCCCGCGACGCATTTCCGCAGCCAGGGCCGCAAGCTGATGCTGGTGTTCGAGCACCGGATGGTCGATCTGGTCGCCGACCGTGTCGGCAGCCGCTTCAAGCAACTGGCGCGGCTGGTCGGACGCTCCGGCTCGATCGTGCGGCGGTAAGACAGAACTAATCCCTGTCTCATTGCGCAACGGCCCCAAGCATGGATGCGACGGATCGCCGAGACCTCCAAGCTCACATAAAAACGCCCGGGAGATTCCCGGGCGTTACCGTGTCGCGATGCGAGCAGTTCGCTACGCAATCCGCCGTCTGAACACCTACGCCGCCTTGGCGGCGTGCTCGGCGGCGTGTTTTTGCTGCGCGCTTTTGCGCCACATCGATCCCACCACCAGCACGATCGCGATGCCGATCAGGCCGCACACCACTTCGGCACCATGACCGCCATTGGCGAAGTGCAAGCCGGTCCAGCCGAATAGCTTGTCGAGCGAAACGCCGATCGGCCCATCGGAAAGCGCACGCAAATGCGGAACGACGGCAGGATCGGTGGCCATCACCTCGCCCGCGACCCAGCCGAGCAGGCCTGCACCGGCCCACACCAGAGCCGGCATGCGCGTCAGCAGCGCCATGATCAGCGCCGCACCGGCAACGATCAGGGGAACGCTGATCGCAAGGCCGATCACCAGCAGGGGAATGCTGCCATTGGCGGCCGCCGCAACCGCGATCACGTTGTCGAGGCTCATCACGATGTCGGCGATCGCCACGATGCGCACGGCAGCCCACAGATGCGCCGCCGCGTGCACGTCGCCCTCACCTTCATCTTCGGGCACCAACAGCTTGGCCGCGATGTAGAGCAGCGCCAGTCCGCCGACCAGCTTGAGGAACGGTAGCGCCATCAGCGACACGACGATGCCGGTGAAGATGATGCGCAGCCCAACGGCGACGCCGGCGCCGAGGATCATGCCCCAGAACCGCTGGCGCGGCGGCAGCCCGCGGCACGCCATCGCGATGACGAGCGCATTGTCGCCCGACAGCAGGATGTTGATCCACATGATCTTGCCGAGCGCGACCCAGAAGGCGGGCTGCTGCATCTCGGCCTGGAACTGCGTGAAGAAGCTCGAGATCGTCGCCGGATCGAAAATTTGCAGCACCCAGTTCACAGCATGCTCCCCCCGGCGCTTGGCCGTCCTGGGCGGCGCTTGCGCGCCGCTCGTTTTGAATTAACCGACGATTTCGTTGCCGGAGAAGAACTGCGCGATTTCAATCGCGGCCGTCTCCGTCGCGTCCGAACCATGCACCGAATTCTCGCCGATCGACTTGGCGTGAACCTTGCGGATCGTGCCCTCGGCCGCCTTCGACGGATCGGTGGCGCCCATCACGTCGCGATATTTCAGCACCGCACCCTCGCCCTGCAACACCTGCACCACGACCGGGCCCGACGTCATGAAATCGACCAGTTCGCCGAAGAACGGACGCGCCTTGTGGACCGCGTAAAAGGTTTCAGCCTGGTCGCGCGTCATGCGAATGCGCTTCTGGGCCACGATCCGAAGACCCGCCTTCTCGATCAACGCGTTGACGGCGCCAGTCAGATTGCGCTCGGTCGCGTCGGGTTTGATGATCGAGAAAGTGCGTTCCATCGCCATAGTTACGTCCTTACAAACACTGATTGGGAGTTGGGGGCTTATATCGGCGCAGTCCTGCGACGGCAAGCGACCCAATGCCGCGCTGTCGCGCAGTTTTGACGCGTTTTCGCTGGCCAGACCCCTGCCCGCCCCCGGATCACGTCCAGGCCGGGCTTTCGGCCGAAAACGCTTCGAGCCCTTGATTGCAGCCATTTCACGCCGGCCCGAGGGCGTTCAGCACGTTAGGGTTTCAGGCAATCGGGCGTCTTGCGGGCCGATCCGAAGCGAGCTCACGGATGGCGCGCTATCGGCGCCGAGACCTCGCGGAGACGATCACGCTTCGCGATAGGACGATCGCGTTTCGCGATCGATCGCCTTGCATTGCCGGGGCTTCGCTGGGAGTGGGCCGCGTCCGCTTCGGCGGGCGCACTATTGCCCCCGGCCATTCAGGGAACCCCGTGGGACTGTGCTTTTCCGGCTCGCTTCAGATGCATGCATGGGAGTTCTGCAACCGGAAACAAATCGCAGCCTCGTGACTTGATCCTGCAGAAACTTACTCAGATTTACTCAAAAGCGATGCTGGAACTCGCCATGGATAGCCGAATCAATCCCGTTTTCAAGCAGATCGATCACCGGACTTCGCAATCGATTTGCGATGCCGTCGGCGAACGCTTGCAGCAGTATATGCGTCCGGAAACCGAACTCTCGCCCCACTTGCAGCAATTGATCGATGAGCTCCGCCGGCGCGAGAAGGAGCGGCGTTAACCTGTATCGGGAGCCTTGGGAGCGCCTATTCGTCAGATAAATCGGTTGCGTTTGGCGGCGGGTCCGGTGACAAGGCCGCATGCTTTCAATCACAGATATCTCGATCCGGATTGCCGGACGGCTTTTGATCGAGGACAGCTCGGTACAGATCGTGCCCGGCGCGCGCGTCGGCTTTGTCGGCCGCAACGGCGTCGGGAAATCGACGCTGTTTCACGCGATTCGCGGTGATTTGCCGACCGAATCCGGCAGCATCTCGATACCTCCGCGCTGGCGCATCGGCAGCCTTGCGCAGGAAGCGCCCGACGGGCCGGAAAGCCTCATCAACGTCGTGCTGAAGGCCGACCTGGAACGCGACGCGTTGTTGCAGGAAGCCGAGACCGCCGACGATCCGCACCGGATCGCCGAGATCCAGACCAGGCTGGTCGATATCGATGCGCATTCGGCGCCTGCCCGCGCCGCGGCGATCCTCTCGGGCCTCGGCTTCTCGACCGCGGATCAGGCCCGCCCCTGTTCGGAATTCTCCGGCGGCTGGCGCATGCGCGTCGCACTCGCCGCGACGCTGTTCGCAGCGCCCGATTTGCTGCTGCTCGACGAGCCCACCAACTATCTCGACCTTGAAGGCACGCTCTGGCTGGAAGACCATCTGGCGAATTATCCGCGCACGGTGATCGTGATCAGCCATGATCGCGATCTGCTCGACACGTCGGTCGACCAGATCCTGCATCTCGATCGCGGCAAGCTGACCCTCTACAAGGGCACCTATTCGTCGTTCGAGGAGCAGCGCGCCACGCGCGAGATGCTCGACGCCAAGCACGCCAAGCGGCAGATGGACGAGCGCAAGCGGCTGCAGGCCTTCGTCGACCGTTTCAAGGCGAAAGCGTCCAAGGCGCGCCAGGCCCAGTCGCGCGTGAAAATGCTGGAGCGGATGAAACCGGTCACGGCGCTGGTGACACAGGACGTGCGCGAGATTTCATTCCCGACGCCTGAAAAGATGCTGTCGCCGCCGATCATCGCGGTCGATGACGTCTCTGTCGGCTACGATCCCAAAAAGCCCGTGCTCAACCGCGTCACGCTGCGGATCGACACCGAGGATCGCATCGCACTCTTGGGATCGAACGGCAACGGCAAATCGACACTTGTAAAACTGCTCGCGAACAAGCTGCCGCCGTTCTCGGGACGGATCACGCGCGCGGAAAAACTGTCGGTCGGCTATTTCGCGCAGCATCAGGTCGACGAACTCAACCTCGATGGCTCGCCCTACGACCATGTCCGCAAGCTGATGCCCGAGACGCCCGAGAGCAAGGTGCGCGCGCGGGTCGGCGCCATCGGATTTTCCGGCAAGGCCGGCGACACCCTGGTGAAGAGCCTGTCGGGCGGCGAGAAGGCGCGGCTGCTGCTCGGCCTCGCGACGTTCTACGGCCCCAACATGATCATCCTGGACGAGCCGACCAACCATCTGGACATCGACAGCCGCGCCGCCCTGGCCGAAGCCATCAATGAATTTCCCGGCGCCGTCATCATGGTCTCGCATGACCGCTATCTGATCGAAGCCTGCGCCGATCAATTGTGGGTGGTCGCCAACCAGACAGTGACGACCTATGACGGCGATCTCGACGATTATCGGCGGATGGTGCTGTCGATCCGCGACGTCAGACCCGCTTCGCGCGACCGTGGCAATGAGCGCGCAAAGGAAAACGCAAAACCCGAGCGCGGCAAAAGCGAAAAGCGCACGCCGCTGCGGCAGAAAATCGCCGAGGCCGAGGCCGAGATCGCGCGCATCAACGGCATCATCGCCAAGATCGACACCGCGCTCGCGCTGCCGGACCTGTTCACGCGCGATCCGAAGCAGGCCGCCCAGCTCAGCAAGGCCCGCGCCGGTGCCGCAAGCGCACTACAGCGCGCTGAGGAAGACTGGCTGGAGGCTAGTTCGCAATATGACGAGGCGACGGGTTAGCCTTCCTAGCGAAAGGCGCCGATACGCGTGAAGAATCGTAGGGTGGGCAAAGGCGCGCTTGCGCCGTGCCCACCATTGCGGTCACCGCAAGAATTTGGTGGGCACGCTGCGCTTTGCCCACCCTACGACTCTGCAAAAATGGAAAGCGGCTTACGTCGCTGCCGGCTTTCGCTTCGGCTTGGCGCCCCTCGGCTGTTGCACCGGCTCGGGCCCGCGCTCGATCGACGACAGACGTCCGGCGGTGAAGGTGTAGATGCCGGCGCGCTGGCCGCGCGAATAGGTAACGATAGCAACGCGATCGCCGCGGCCGTTATTGGAGAAGTTGACGTTGTCGGGCGCGCCGATGCCGCGCACCACGTCGCATTCGGTATGGCCAAGTGCGACGGTACCGGTCGTCGAGGGCGGCGGACTGCTACCCGCCTGCGCATTGGCGTCGGCCGCACCGGGCGGCGGCGCCATTCCCGGACAGGCGCCGTCGGCGGAGACGAGATCTTCCGCCGTGACCGGCTTGTCTGGCGTGAGCGGCGGCGTCTCGATCGAAATGTTTTTGATGAAGATGCGGCTGGGACGCGAAAACCAATCTGCATCCTTCGAAAGCAGGTCGGGCGCGCCGCTGCAGCCCGCGATCACGGGACCGAGCAGAAGCAACGCCAGCAATGGCTTTCGATTGAACGTTCCGTCTCGCACGCTGGACCCAGGCTCCCACCCCTAATGTAACTACTTGTCCCAACATCACTTTGCGGCACGACCATGGCTACCCACAAGCCCGCCGGAAGAAACTTCAAATTATCATTAATTGTCTTATGTCGCTATTGTCGGCGCTGCCAGCGGCCCCGCTCGTCGGCCTGCCAATAGGTCACCTCGAAGCCGCGGGCCTTGCAATCGGTCCAAACGCCACGCGCCGCGGTCAGCGCGTCGGAATCGTCGCCGTTGAAAACCAGCACCAGGCGCTCGTAGCTGTCGGAATCCGCGGGCAGCGCGGCATTGTCGATCAGGAACCTGACATTGGCGCGATTCGGATTGCCCTCCTCGGTCGAGAGGATGATGGGCTGATCCGGCGCGTCTGCGGCGCGCCAGGTGGCGTGCGGCAGGAACGAATCGTCGCTGTAGGTCCACAAATGCGCATCGAGCGCATCGGTGCGTTCCTGCGAGGTGGATTGCACGACCACGCGCCAGCCCCGCTCCAGCGACTTCTCCAGGAGCGGCGGCAGGACGCTTTCGAGCGACATGTTCTGCAGATGATAGAACAGGACTTCCGTCATGCAGGTTTCTGCTCTTCCGCTGCTATTGCGCTGCTATTTTTTGGCTTCGTAATATTCCGAGATCAGCCGGTCGAGCAGACGGACGCCGTAGCCTGAACCCCAGCTGTGATTGATCTCGGTTTTCGGCGCGCCCATCGCGGTTCCCGCGATGTCGAGATGCGCCCACGGCGTATCGTCGACGAAACGCTGCAGGAACTGGGCGGCCGTGATCGAGCCGCCGTACCGTGCACCGGCATTCTTCATGTCGGCAAATTGCGAATCCATCAGCTTGTCGTATTCCGGACCGAGCGGCAGACGCCAGACTTTCTCGCCAGTCTCAAGGCCGACCTTGCTCAGCCGTTCCGACAACTCGTCATTGTTGGAGAACAAGCCCGCATGTTCAGTGCCGAGCGCGACCATGATCGCGCCGGTCAGCGTGGCCAGATCGACCATGAATTTCGGCTTGAACTTCTTGTTGACGTGCCAGAGCACGTCGGCCAGCACGAGCCGGCCTTCGGCATCGGTGTTGATGATTTCGATGGTCTGCCCCGACATCGAGGTCACGATGTCGCCGGGACGCTGGGCATTGCCGTCAGGCATGTTCTCGACGAGGCCGATGGCGCCGACGACGTTGACCTTGGCCTTGCGCGCCGCCAGCGCATGCATCAGGCCGACGACGCAGGCAGCTCCCCCCATGTCGCCTTTCATGTCTTCCATGCTGGCGGCGCCCTTGATGGAAATGCCGCCGGTGTCGAAGCAGACGCCCTTGCCGATGAAGGCAACCGGCTGCTCGCCCTTCTTGCCGCCGTTCCAGCGCATGATCACGGTGCGGCTGGGCTGGGTCGAGCCCTGGCCGACGCCGAGCAGCGCACCCATGCCGAGCTTGGTCATCGCCTTGACGTCGAGCACCTCGACATTGACGCCGACCTTCTTGAGCTGACTGGCGCGGCGAGCGAACTCGATCGGGAAAAGCACGTTCGGCGGCTCGTTGACGAGCTCGCGCGCGATGATCACGCCATCGACGACGTGCGATTCCGGCGCGAAGGCTTTGCGAGCGGCGGCAACGTCAGCCACCGCAATCGAAACATCTGATCGCAAGGCGCCGTTTTCGTCCTTTTTCTTGGTCTTGTAGCGGTCGAATTTATAGGCGCGCAGCCGGACGCCCGCCGCGACGGCTGCGGCCTGATCAGGCTGCATCGCGCCATCGGGCAGTTCGGCGATGATGGTGACGGCGTCGCTGGCGGCATTGAGCTTGCCGGCGGTAACGCCGCCGAATTTGAGAAAATCCTTCTCCTTCAGCGCCGACGGTTTGCCGAGACCGACGACGATCAGCCGCGGCGCCTTGATTCCCCCCGGCGCCAGGATGTCCAGCGCCGCGCCGCTTTTGCCCTTGAACTGGTTGGCCGCCGCTGCCCGCTTGACAGTGTCGGCCGCTGATCCCAGCGCCTTGCGGGTCGCCGCGCCGAACTTCAGCGCATCGTCGCAAAACACCACCAGAATGCCGCGGGACGCCGCGGAAAACGGGACAAAGCCGACCTTGACGGCGTCGGACATAGGCAATTCCTCCAGAATTCAGGGGCTGATTTCGGGACCGGAAGCGGTCCCAAGGATATGGGAGTGGTATTCAGAATGGTCTCGTCGGTGGCGGTCCCGATCGGCCGGGACCTTGATTTGCCGCACTATGGCCTGTCAGCCGCGGCGCTGCCAAGCGCCTGCGTGGCCGCAAGGCCACAGGGGCCGAATAATTAACCATATCCTAAGGGTGCCACGGCCCGGCCATTTTGTTGACGGATCAAAGGGATGGTAGTGAGAGTGTAGACGGCTGAAAGGCTGGCGGCGCGACCTTGGGGATCCCGGTTTCGGGATTGGTCGCAAGCCGCTCTTTTGGCACGCTAGGTGGGATCGTGCGATAAACGATGGGGTCGATCGACAAGTATATCTTCCGCACGACGCTTGCGTCGTTTGCGCTGGTCCTGGTCAGCCTGACGGGCGTGATCTGGATTACGCAGGCGTTGCGCGGCATCGACCTGATGACGAGCCAGGGTCAGACCATCATCACCTTCCTCGGCATCACCAGCCTGGTGATTCCCGCGCTGGTTCTGATCATCGCGCCGATCGCGCTGATGATCGCGGTCTCGCACACGCTCAACAAGCTCGCCACCGATTCCGAGATCATCGTGATGAACGCCGCCGGCTTCTCGCCGTTCCGGCTGTTCCGTCCCTTCTTCTACGCCACCTGCGTGGTGGCACTGATGGTCGCCTTCATCGGCGCCTATCTCGCCCCCGACGGCATGCGCCGGATCAAGCAATGGGACGCCGAGATCACCGCCGACGTGCTGACCAACATCCTGCAGCCCGGTCGCTTCGCCCAGCTCGACCAGAACCTGACGATTCGCATCCGCGAACGCCTGCCGGGCGGCGTGCTCGCCGGCATCTTCGTCGACGATCGCCGCGATCCGAAAGAACGCGTCACCATCATCGCCGACCACGGCACGGTGCTGAAGAACGAGAACGGCTCGTACCTGGTGCTGGAAGACGGCAATCTCGAACGTTTCGAGGCGGGAAAACGCGACCCCGCGCTGGTGGCGTTCGGCCGCTACGCATTCGACATGTCGAAATTCTCCAATCAGCGCGACGCGGTGCTGGGGATTCGCGAACGCTACATCTGGGAACTGGTTTCGCCCGATGAAAACGATCCGGTGTTCAAGAAATTGGGCGGGCAATTTTACGCCGAATTGCACGACCGCTTGATGGCGCCGGTGTATCCGTTCGCGTTCGCGGTCCTGACGTTCGCGTTTCTGGGCACGCCTCGCACCACGCGGCAGAGCCGCAACTTTTCGATCGGCGGTTCGATTATCGCGGTGTTCGGCCTGCGCATGGCCGGATTCGCCTGCTCCGTCATGGCGGTGAAAAATCCCGCCGCCGCGCTGGTCCAGTACGCGATGCTGTTCGCATCGATCGGCGTCGGCTTGTGGATGATTGTCGGCGGCGTGGTGGTGGAACCGCCGGCCGCACTGATCGAGGCTATCAACAAATCGAATGCGCGCCTCGCGCGGCTCTTTGGACGGCCGGCCACAGCATGAGCATGTTGACCAATACGCTCGGGCGATACTTCGCCGGCCGCTTCCTGGTCGCGGCGGTGGGCGTGTTTGCGAGCATCTTCGTGCTGCTGGTGCTGGTCGACTACATCGAAATGGTGCGCAAGACCTCGGGGCTGGCGTCGGCGTCGGCGATCACGGTCGCGCAGACGTCGCTGTACCGCGTTCCGCAGCTGCTCGAAAAGCTGATGCCGTTCTGCGTCCTGATCGGCGCGATGACCTGCTACCTCGCGCTGTCGCGGCGGCTCGAACTCGTGGTGGCGCGCGCCGCCGGCGTCTCCGCCTGGCAGTTCATCGCACCCGCGCTCGCCAGCGCGATCATCCTCGGCACCGCGGCGACAGTCGCCTACAATCCAATGTCGGCGAACCTGCGCGAACTCTCCAAACGGATGGAAGCGGAGCTGTTCGGCTCGGCACCCGGCGGCGGCATCCAGGACGCTGCCGGATTCTGGCTGAACCAGATCAACAGCGAGGGCCAGACCATCATCAACGCCGCCCGCAGCGAGCGCCAGGGCGTGCGGCTGACCGGTCTCACGGTGTTCCGGTTTGATACAAACCTGCAGTTCAAGGAACGAATCGAGGCCCGCGAGGCGTCGCTGGAAGAAGGCCGCTGGGCGTTCAAATCGGTGCGCCGATACTCCCTCGACAAGCCGCCGATCGAACAGGAAAACCTGTACATCACAACAACCCTGACGCCGGCCCAGATTCGCAACAGTTTCTCGACCCCGGAAACTGTGTCTTTTTGGCAACTCCCCGGCTATATCCGATCTTCGGAGAGCTCGGGATTTGCGACCGCCGGCTACCGTTTGCAGTATCACAAGCTCATCGCACAGCCGTTTTTGCTGGCTGCAATGGTGATGTTGGCGGCGTCGGTCAGCCTTCGCTTCTTCCGGATGGGCGGCGTGCAAAAGATGGTTTTGAGTGGCGTGGGTGCGGGCTTTCTGCTCTACGTTCTGTCGAAAGTAACTGAGGATTTGAGCAAGGCTGAGTTGATGCATCCCATCGCTGCGGCGTGGTTGCCCGTATGCGTGGGCGGCCTCACCGGTTTTTTGGCCTTGCTGTACCAGGAGGACGGGTAGTGGCCGTTGTCGCCGCCCGCCAGTTGAGGTCGCCTGCGTTCAGGCGGTGCAGCCCGCTGCGCCGCCATCGGAGCCGCTTGGCCACCGTTAGCGTCCCCATGATCGCCCTGCTCGCCGGCTTTGCCCTCGCAGGCGTGATCGGGCTTGCCTGGACGGCACCCGCCTCGGCGCAAGGCTTCACCTACAATCCGCGGCCGCCCAAAGCGCCGCCCCGGCCCGTCAACAACAACGGGCAAATGCTCGTACAGGCCGTCGAGGTCGACTACGACTACAACAACCAGCGTGTGTCGGCGGTCGGCAACGTGCAGATGTTCTACAACGGCACCAGCGTCGAGGCCGACAAGGTCATCTACGACCAGAAGACCAAGCGCCTTCACGCCGAGGGCAACATCCGCCTGACGGATGCCGAAGGCAAAGTCACCTACGCCAACATCATGGATCTGAGCGACGACTACCGTGACGGTTTCGTCGATTCGCTGCGCGTCGACACCGAGGATGCGACGCGGATGGCGGCAACCCGTGCCGACCGGACCAGCGGCAATTACACCGTGTTCGAAAACGGCGTGTATACCGCCTGCGCGCCCTGCAAGGACGATCCGAAGAAGCCGCCTTTGTGGCAGGTCAAGGGTGCGCGCATCATCCACGACCAGACCGAGAAGATGCTGTATTTCGAGAACGCCCAGCTCGAATTCTTCGGCGTGCCGATGGCGTATCTGCCGTATTTTTCGACGCCCGATCCCACCGTGAAGCGCAAGACCGGCTTCCTGATGCCGTTCCTCAGCTCGTACACGCCTTACGGCTACGGCGTGGAAACGCCGTTCTATTGGGCGATTGCGCCGGACTACGACGCGACCTTCAATCCGCGCATCACGACCCGGCAAGGCGTGCTGTTTCAGGGCGAATTCCGCCAGCGGCTGATCAACGGTTCGTACGCGATCCGCGCCTATGGCATCAACCAGCTTGAGCCCAGCGCCTTCGCCGGCCAGCCCGGCGACCGCGACTTCCGCGGCGGCGTCGAAACCAAGGGCCAGTTTGCCCTCAACGACAAATGGACCTGGGGTTGGGACGGCGTGCTGCTGTCCGACTACTTCTTCATGTCCGACTACCGGCTGGCCCAGTACAGGGATACGCTGGGGTCGTTCCTGAGCCTGCCGACCGAGGCGATCTCGCAGCTCTATCTGACCGGCGTCGGCAATCGCAGCTTCTTCGACGCGCGCACGATCTACTACCTCAGCTTCTCCGGCAGCCAGGAGAAGGTTCCGGTCATCCATCCGGTGGTCGACTATTCCAACGTGCTCAACAGTCCGATCTTCGGCGGCGAGGTCAGCTACAAGACCAACTTCACCAGCCTGTCGCGCTCGACCGCGGCGTTCGATCCGATCACGACGATGGCGAACACCAACGGGCTCTGCACCACCGCGTCCGCCGATCCGCTCGCGCGGATACCCTCGCAGTGTCTGCTGCGCGGCATCCCCGGCACCTACACAAGGTTCACCGCGGAAGCGCAATGGCGACGGTCGTACACCGACCCCTACGGCCAGATCTGGACGCCGTTCGCGATCGCCCGCGTCGACGCCGTCGATGCCTCGATTTCGAATCAGCCGGGCGTCTCGAATTTCCTGCCCGTCGGCGATACCACCGCGCTGCGCGTGATGCCGACCGTCGGCCTCGAATATCGCTATCCCTTCATCAACGTTCAGCCCTGGGGCACCACCACGATCGAGCCGATCGCGCAGGTCATCATCCGCCCCAACGAGACCTATGCCGGCAGGCTGCCCAACGAAGACGCGCAGAGCATGGTGTTCGACGCCAGCAATTTGTTCGCGATCGACAAATTCTCGGGCTACGACCGCATCGAAGGCGGCGGCCGCGCCAATGTCGGCGTGCAGGCGACTACGCAATTCGACCGCGGCGGCAGCGTCAATGTGCTGTTCGGACAATCCTATCAGCTGTTCGGCATGAACTCGTTCGCGGTCGCCGACCTGACCAATACCGGTGTCGATTCCGGCCTGCAGAACACGCGCTCCGACTATGTCGCCCGCGTCAACTATTCGCCCAACCGGACCTATACGTTCAGCGTGCGCTCGCGCATGGACGAAGCAACGCTCAACCTCAACCGTTTCGAGGCCGAGGGCCGCGCGGCATTCGACCGCTGGTCGGTCAGCCTGCTGTACGGCAATTATGCGGCGCAGCCAGCCCTTGGATACCTGACCCGGCGCGAGGGCCTGCTCGGCAGCGCATCGGTCAAGCTGGCGACGAACTGGGTGGTGTCGGGTTCCGCGCGGTGGGATCTTGAAGCCAACAAGCTCAATCAGTACATCATCGGCGCAGGCTATGTGGACGACTGCTTCGTGCTCGCTGCCAATTATGTGACGTCCTACACCTATTCCGCCGGCACCACGCCGCCGGTCCTCAGTCACGGGTTCATGCTTCAGATCGGCCTGCGGACCATTGCCAATTCGTCCACGTCGGCCTCCGGCGCCGGCGGCATTCAGTAGCGTGGGCGAAGCCTTGAACGTGGGAAGCCTTACCAAACAGTTCCCGGCGTATTGCGGATCGAATTGGTTGATGCGCCTGACATGAGCATGACGACCATCAAGCCTCGACATCATCGCCTTCGGTCCCGGATCGCAGGCTGTTCGGTTGCGCTGGCCATGCTCACCAGCAGCGGCACTCACCTGCACGCGCAATCGATCGCCTGCATGGTCACCGGCGAACCCATCACCAATCTCGATATCGAGCAGCGCACCAAGCTGAACTTCCTGACGACCCGCAAGCAGATGCCCCGCCAGGAAGTGATCGACCAGCTGATCGACGAAAAGGTGAAGATCCGGGAAGCCAGAAAATTCGGCGTCGACCCCACGGCCAGCGATGTCGATCAATCCTTCGCCCAGATGGGTTCGCGGATGCGGCTCTCGACCGAGCAGCTGACAAAATCACTTGAAAGCCAGGGCATCCGGCCGGAGACCCTGAAGGCCCGCCTCAAGGCCGAAATGGTTTGGACCAGCCTGGTGCGCGGCCGCTACAAGGAGAGCCTCCAGGTCGGCGAAAAGGAAGTCAACGCCGCCGCCCAGGAAGGTGGCGAGGCGACGAAGGTCGAAGCCTTCGAATACAAGATGCAGCCGATCGTTCTGCTCGTGCCGCGGGGTGCCCTGCCGGCCGCGATCGAAGCGCGGAAAAAGGAAGCCGAAGTCCTGCGCGAGCGCGTCCAGAGCTGCGAGGCGGCCAACTCCTACTTCAAGTCGATGCAGAACGGCACGATCCGCGACTCCGTCACGAAAACATCGGCTGAGCTTGCTCCCCCGTTGCGCGAGATGCTCGACAAGACTCCGATCGGCCACCTGACCCCGCCCGAGATCACCAAGCAGGGCGTGGAAATGGTCGCCCTGTGCAGCAGGAAGCCCACCACCGTCGATTCGCCGAAGAAGCGGGAAATCCGCGAAAAGATGTATACCGAGAAGTACGAGGCGAAGCAGAAAGCCTATCTGGCCGAGATCCGCAAAGCCGCAATGATCGAATGTCGTTGATGCATGGCAAAGCCCCTCGCGCTGACATCCGGCGAGCCTGCGGGCATCGGTCCCGACATCGCCATCGCGGCGTGGCTCCGGCGTAACGAACTGGGCCTCCCGCCGTTCTATCTGCTCGGCGATCGCAACTGCTTCGCCGGGCGGGCAAAGATTCTCGGATTGAAAATCGAACTCGCGGACAGCAGTCCGGAGGATGCGGCCGCCGTTTTTGCCAGCGCATTGCCTGTCGTGGCAACGGGCGAAGCGGCGACCGCGCCGCCGGGCCAGCCGGACACCACCAGCGCAAGCGCCGCACTCGCTTCCATCCGTCAGGCCGTCGACCATGTCCGAGCCGGACGGGCCAGCGCTGTGGTCACCAACCCGATCGCCAAGAGCGTGCTGTACCGCGCCGGCTTCCGTCATCCCGGTCATACCGAATTTCTCGCCGAGCTTGCCGCCAATGGCGGGGCGGCACCGCAGCCGGTGATGATGCTGTGGTCGCCGGCGCTCGCGGTGGTGCCGGTGACGATCCATCTGTCGGTGCGCGATGCGCTCGCGCAGCTTTCGACCGATCTGATCGTGACGACGGCCCGCATCGCGGTGGCCGACCTGAAAGCCCGCTTTGGCCTCGCCAGCCCGCGTCTGGCCGTATCAGGCCTCAATCCACATGCCGGCGAAGACGGCTCGCTCGGCATGGAAGATATCGAGGTGGTGGCGCCGGCCGTCGACATCCTGCGGCGCGACGGCATCGAGGTCCGGGGGCCGTTGCCCGCCGACACCATGTTCCACGAAGCCGCGCGAAAAACCTACGACTGCGCGATCTGCATGTATCACGATCAGGCGCTGATCCCGATCAAGACCATCGCGTTCGAGGACGCCGTCAACGTCACGCTGGGATTGCCGTTCATCCGCACCTCGCCCGATCACGGCACCGCGTTCGACATCGCCGGCACCGGCCGCGCCAACCCGTCGAGCCTCGTCGCGGCGTTGCGGCTCGCCGCGCGCATGGCGGCGGCCACTCCTGAATGAGCGCGATCGACGATCTGCCGCCGCTGCGCGACGTCATCCGCGAACATTCCCTGTCGGCCCGCAAATCGCTCGGCCAGAATTTTCTGCTCGACCTCAACCTCACGGCACGGATCGCGCGCGCCGCAGGTCCGCTCGAGGGCGCCACCATCATCGAGATCGGCCCCGGCCCCGGCGGGCTGACGCGCGCATTGCTGGCGCTGGGCGCGCGGCGCGTCATCGCGGTCGAGCGCGACGAACGCGCACTGGCGCCGCTCGATTATATCGCCAAGCGCTATCCGGGACGGCTGGAGATCGTGCATGCCGACGCGCAGCATTTCGATCCCCGCCCTCTGCTCGGCGGCGAGCCTGCCAAGATCGTCGCCAACCTGCCCTACAACATCGCCACGCCATTATTGGTGGACTGGCTCTCGATCGAGCCCTGGCCGCCCTGGTACGACATGATGGTGCTGATGTTTCAGCGCGAGGTCGCCGAACGGATCGTCGCCCAGGAAGATGACGAGGCCTACGGCCGCCTCGCCGTGCTCGCCAACTGGCGCGCCGAGACCAAGATCCTGTTCGACATATCGCCGGCCGCCTTCGTGCCGCAGCCCAAGGTCACTTCTTCGGTGGTGCGGCTGGTGCCGCGGCAAGCACCCGAGCCGTGCGACCGCCGCGCGCTCGAGCAGGTGGCGGCTGCAGCCTTCGGCCAGCGCCGGAAGATGCTGCGCCAGAGCCTCAAGTCGCTGTCGGTCGATCCGGCCCGGCTGTCCGCCGCCGCCGGCGTCGATGCGACCCGGCGCGCCGAGACGATCCCGGTTTCCGGCTTTGTTGCCATGGCCCGTGAATTGACCAATATACGAACCACAAAATCAAACGTTCCCTGAGGAGAAAATGCCATGGCGCTGATGCGACGCCAATCGCTGGTCAAATTCGATGCGCCCCTGTGCGAAACCATCGTCGACACGCCCAAACCTCAAGGCAACGAAGTCCTGGTCCGCATCGAACGTTGCGGACTGTGCCACTCCGACCTGCACATCCAGGACGGCTACGCCGATCTCGGCGGCGGCAAGAAACTCGATACCACGCGCGGCATGACGCTGCCGTTCACGCTCGGTCATGAGATCGCCGGCGTGGTCGAGGAAGTCGGCCCCGATGCGCCGAAGGACCTGATCGGAAAAAAGCAGGCGGTGTTCCCCTGGATCGGTTGCGGGCAGTGCCGCGACTGCGCGAACGGCGATGAGAATCTCTGCGTCAAGCAGCGCTTCCTCGGCGTCTCCATCGACGGCGGCTTTGCCAGCCACGTGCTGGTGCCCGACGCAAAATATCTGCTGGATTACGATCCGCTGCCGGTCAACCAGGCCGCGACGCTGATGTGTTCCGGCGTCACCGCCTATGGTGCGCTCAAGCGCCTGGTCGATCGTCCGCGGCAGCGCAATCTGCTGCTGATCGGGCTCGGCGGCGTCGGCATGATGGGATTGTCATTCGCGCAGGCGATGTTCACGCAGAAGATCGCGGTGGCGGACCTAAGCCCGGCCGCGCGCGAGAGCGCCCTGCAGAACGGCGCCGCTGTGGCCTACGACCCGGCAGAGCCCGACGTGGTCAAGCGCATGATCAAGGAGACCGAGGGCGGCTTCGACGAGATCGTCGACTTTGCCGGCAACGAAAAATCGATGGCCTTCGCGGTCTCGGTGGTGGCGCGCGGCGGCAAGATCGTGGTCTCCGGCCTGATGGGCGGTAATTTCAGCCTGCCGATGGTGCAATGGGTCTACAAGCGCATGACCATCGAAGGCTTCATGGTGGGCACGCTGGCCGAGGCCAAGGAACTGATGGCGCTGGCGCGCGCCGGCAAGATCAAGCCAACGCCGATGAAGGAAGAGCCGATGGCCGACGTCCAGAAATGGATCGACGAGCTGCGCGCCGGCAAGGTTGTCGGGCGCATCGTGCTGAAGAACTGAGGCGATGCAGGCGCGCAGCGTTGCCATGAATTGCGGCAACAGCGACGCTGTCGCGTCTTCCGAGACATTACCGGTAAGTTAGATGCACCGTCACCGTAGTTCCACGGAATCGCTGGCGGTGCTGCTCTGATCTTTCTTCCTCTCTTCAACCAGCCAAAGCGAATCTTGTCCGGTCGTTGAATAACAGGCTTGGGGTCAAGCAGGGTATCCCAGGCCGCTTGCGCTTGCCATCGCTTGAAGGTGCTGCGCGTTTTTCGAATCGAGATCGATCTTCATAGGCAGCATGCTGCAGTCGAGCGACCCGCAGGTGCCTAGTCGATGTGCACGCGATGATGCGGTCGCGATACCGAAACGCAACAGACGACCGCAATCAGATGTCGCGCGCGGAATTGTAATGAAGGAACCAAACAGACTCAGGTTAGATTCCATGCAGTTGGAATATTGGCAGGGGGCTCTAATGCCATACTTCAATTTTGATCTCGTCGTCGGCGCTGAGTTTAAAAACCAGGGCGGCATGATCCTCGAGAACACAGATTACGCGATCGATAAAGCTGATAGCCTCGCGAACGAGCTTTGCATCGTTCGTCCCGAGCTGTGTTCGACAGGATGTGCCGTGCGCGTTACTGACGGGGACAGCAACGAGCTCTACCGCACTCCGCTCGAGACTATCGGCCGCGGATGAAATCGTCCGGTCGTGCACAATGAGCGCATGATCTTGCGAATTGCTGCGATGCGTCCATTGAGTGCATGTCACCGTAATTCCCCGGTGCTGCGCGCGCCGGCAAGATCAAACCGACGCCGATGAAGGAAGAACCGATGGCCGACGTCCAGAAATGGATCGACGAACTGCGCGCCGGCAAGGTCGTCGGGCGTATCGTGCTGAAGAACTGAAGCGAGTCTGCTCAACAAAATACGGTGCGAGATGACGACTGAAAGAGAAGTCGTCACGCACCGGCGAGCTGAATCAACTTGCGACCGATCGGTTTGGGCTGCTCGCTGCGCAAGACCAGCGACGTCGTCACAGCGCCGTGCCTGGCCACAGCGTCCACGATCGTTTCCAGTTGTTGCGGGGACGGCACGAAAACCTTGAGGATGAAACAATCCTCTCCGGTCAGTCGCAGCACCTCCAGGACGTGAGGCATTTCGGAGAACTGCTTCAGGCAGGATTGAATATGTTCGTGGGTCGTACGCACGCGGATCACGGCCATCATTCGGAGGCCCAGCGCGGCAGGGTTGATTCGAGCGCCATAGCCGGTAATGACGCCCCGCTCCTCCAGTCGCTTGACCCGTTCCGACGTCGCGGGCTGAGACAGTCCGATCCTCCGGCCAAGCTCTGACATCGCGATGCGTCCATCCTCCTGCATGGCTTCGATGATCGCGATGTCTGTGGGATCCAGGGCTACAACGTTGTTTTCTCGGGATGACATGAGGTGAACCTTAAATCCATCGGTGCGCACGCTTCTTTTCCGATCATTTCCCATTCCCGATCGCAACGGAAGACGTCAACTTTGTCCCGTTACCAGAGATAACGGAGCGAACATGGCTGAGATAATCATTGTGCCGGGGAACGGAGGATCGGGCGAGTTGCACTGGCAAACCCGCTGGGAAGATGCAAATCCGAAATGGCAGCGGCTTCGGCCGACGGACTGGAATCAGCCTGAACTCGATGACTGGATCGCGGCGCTTGATCACGCGGTGGGTGCAGCCCGGCACCCGCCGCTCCTCGTCGCTCACAGCCTGGGGTGCCTTCTGGTGGCGCATTGGCAGCAAGTTTCAACGACGCCGGTGGCTGGCGCATTCCTAGTGGCGGTTCCGAACCCGGAAGCTCAGGCCTTCCCCGTCGAGGCCGCCAGTTTTGCCAATCCGCCCCGGACGCAATTCAGGTTTCCCTCGCTCATCGTCGCGAGCGCGGACGATCCCTATGGCACGGTCGAATATGCCCGAGGCAGAGCGAGCCAGTGGGGAGGCGGTATCGTCGAGGTTGGAGAACTCGGACACATCAACGAGACCAGCAAGCTTGAGAACTGGCCGCAGGGAAAGGCATTGTTCGCGGCTTTCGCCGCGGGAACAGCGAGCTGACGGCGAGGCTGTCCCGGCTAACTCCAGCGCCTCGCCTTCAGATCGGATCGAGATTTCCCGCCCACATCACCGCGCGCAGACGAAGCTGGCTGCGCTCTTGGAATCGCCCGCCTTGTATTGCGGCCAGGCGGGCCACCGGCAAAGCGGCAATGAGCGGTCAACCGTGATGGGGAGTATTGGCTGCTGCTCGACGACGGTAAGATCGTCAGGTGCGCGGCCTTTTTCGACCCAGTCGACGAGAACCGACAGCATGTCGACGCTCGACGGTGCGCCGCTGCCGACGTGGTCGACGCCGGGCGCGGCATAGAGACGGGCAAATTCGGCGGTCGCCGCCTCACCCATCCGCTTCTGCACCTGTTCGAAATAGCCGATCCCCGCATAGGGGCTCTGCGCGTAGTCGGCCATGTATTCAAGCATGATGAGCTTGCCGCCACGGGCCTTGAACGCGCTGAGGTCAGGATTGGTCGAATCCATCAGCGCGGAAACCTCGCGCACCCGCTCGGCAAAATCCTCCACCCGGTATTTGCGGACATCGAAATTCGGATCGCGCGCGAAGATATGCGCGATGCCGCCCGCACCGTAGACCCAGGCGATGCCGTTGGCGGGCACTGGCGGCAGCGCCGGAGGCGCGGAGCCCAGCCACCACGCACTCCATCCGCCGGTCGGGCCATAGGATTTCGTCCCCTCGCCGGAAACGCCCCAACCCGGATATTCGGTGACGCCGTTGGCGAGCGCGAATGGGAATTTATAGGGTGAAAGCAGCGTGCGAATGGCGTTGACCTGCGCTTCGCTGAGGCACGCGTCGCCGCTCGTGCCGCTGGCGCAGAGCAGTTTCGCCGGATCGAAGCGCGCCTTGCAGCCGACTGCATCTTCCACCAGGGCGTCGGCGACGCCGTCCTGCGCATCGCAGGCGGCGAGCACCGCATCGTGCACGAGCTTGACCTGCGCCGGGCGAATCCACCCCTCCCCCCAGGTCGCGAGGCCCGCACGGGTGCCGGCGTGCTGCAGACCGACCCAGTTGATCACGGGGACGCGGGCGAAGATGCCATCGAAATCGGCAGGGTAACGCTGCGCCATGGTCAGGCCCTCGCGCCCGCCTTCCGAACTGCCGACGAAATACATCCGCTCGGGCTTCGCGCCGTAAGCGCGCTCCATCAGCATGGCGGCAGCGTCGCGCACTTTCTTGTAGGAGGCATGGGCAAAATTGACGAAGGCCTCGTCGTTCGCGGCAAACAGCTGAGGCGGTTCGCCCGGCTTGGTCTCGTGACCGGAGTCGGTGCCGTAGGTCGCAAACCCCCGCGCCAGCGGCGAGGCGCTGTCGAAGGGTGCGGCCGGCGGCAGACTGAGCCCTGTGATCAACACGCCGTTGAATCCGCCGCCGCCATACTGCACCGAGCGGCCATTCCACTGCAGCGGCAGATTGAGCTGAAAGCGGATCGGCGGCGCCTTCGGATCGATCGGATCGATATGACCCAGCACCCGGCAGAATTGCGGGGTCGCGGGACTGATGCGGGCGGCTGGGGTTGGTCCGCCCGGCGCGACGGTTAGCGGCTTCGGCTCGGTCAGCGCGGCCGTATCGACCTTGATCGCACCGCTGCCTGCACCGGACAATGCGGCGCATGCCGCGACCGGGTCTGCACCGAGAGGCCGCTCGGCCGCAACGGCCAGGGCCGGCAGCGCGAACAGGCCGCATAGAAATACCGTCGTCGTGATTGCCCGCGATACGGCAAACTTCGTGCTCATGCGATCCTCCCGCGGACCGCTCTTTTTGGGTCCTGTCAGGCGAAAACTGCCACAAAGCCCGACCGGCGTCACGCCTCGGCCTTCCAGCGACGCACCGCACCGCGCAGCGACCTGTCGAAGCATTTGGCCGCACCGATCGGACATCCGGCCCGCTTTTCGCGGGCTGCGCAGGCTGGTATCCTGCCGCCATATTGCGGGGAATTATTGGAAATGCGCGGGGCTTTCAGCGGCAAGGTCTGGACGTTTGCAGCGTGGGCGTTTCTGCTGTCGCTGGTGTCGACCGCGCCCGCCGCCGCCGAGAAACGTATCGCGCTGGTGGTGGGCAACTCCGCCTACCAGAACGTTCCCCGGCTCGACAATCCCCGCAACGACGCGGCGCTGATGGCCAACACGCTCGCCGGTCTCGGTTTTACCCTGGTCGGCGGCCGCGCCCAGCTCGATCTCGACAAATCGGCCATGGACACCGCCGTGCAGAATTTCGGCCGCCAGGTCCAGGGCGCCGATGTCGCACTGTTCTACTACGCAGGCCACGGCGTTCAGGTATCGGGTTCGAACTATCTGGTTCCGGTCGGCGCCAATCCGACGCGCGAGGCCGATGTCGATTTCCAGATGGTGGACGTCAACCTCGTACTGCGCCAGATGCAGGGCTCGGGCACGCGGCTCAACATGGTGATCCTCGATGCCTGCCGTAATAATCCGTTCGGCGCGCGCAGCCTGCGCGCCTCCGACGGCGGCCTCGCCCAGATGCGCGCGCCGGAAGGCACGCTGATTTCCTACGCGACGCAGCCCGGCAACGTCGCGCAGGACGGCACCGGCGGCAACAGCCCCTACACCAAGGCGCTGGCGGCGACGATCAAGCAATCGGGCCTCGATATTTTCCAGACCTTCAACCAGGTCGGCCTCGCGGTGAAGCGTGAGACCGGCGGCACGCAGCAGCCCTGGGTGTCGTCTTCGCCGATCGACGGCACGTTCTACTTTGTCGCGCCCAGCTCGCCCGCCTCGCCGCAGGTCGCGGTCGCACCGCAACCGGCGCCGCAGCTCTCCAGCACGCTACGCCCCGATCCCGACCGGATCGCGATCAAGGACGTCGCACTGCTCAGGGAATTGAGCGACCGGCTCTACGAGCACAATTTCGATCCGGAGCCGCTCGACAGCAAGAACGGCATGCGGCTGGCGATCAGCCAGTTCCAGGCCAAGAGCAGCATGACGCCGACCGGCGAGGCCACCGAGGGCGTGCTGACGCGGCTGCGCAAGATGGACGATCTCAAACCCTGGGGATCGATCGTCTACGGCCCCGACAGCAACAAATGGGGCATCTCCTGGAATCACGCGTCGCGGCGCGCGGCGGTCGACGATGCGCTCAAGAATTGCGGATCGAGCAAATGTCCGCTCGAGCTCAGCTTCTATGGATCGCGCTGCGGCGCGTTTGCAATCTCGGGGAATTCTTACTCGTTGGTGCAGCGCGACACGATCCAGCGCGCCAAGGAGGCCGCGCTTGACGAGTGCAACAAGGCTGGCAAGTCTTGCCGCGTCATCGGTGCGGTCTGCGCCGACGGATCCGGCCGCTAGATTTTAGATTCGAGTCATTGAAAGCATCGGTTTATGCAAAACGCTGTTCAACGTTCGATCAAGGTTGGTCTGCTCTGCCTTTTGATGTCAGCTGGGTTCGGAACGACCGGCTTCGCGCAATCCGGCAGCGCCGGCGGCAGCATCGGCAATGACGAGAAATCGCTGTCGGGGTCGCGCACGACGCCGCGGGCGGTTGAGACCGAAAAGCCCGCACGACGCAGCAAGCCAAGGCCCGAGCCCGACGAACCGCGTCGCGCTGCGCGGAAGAGCGGTGGCGGTGGCGGTGGCGGCAATTTCGATGGCACGTGGGTTGCCCAATCCCAGGGCTGCGGCAGCAGCACGGAGCGGTTCGTGATCAGCGGCGGCAGGATCTCGGGTGAATTGAGTTCCGGTCAGGTCAGTTCAAGTGGCTCTACGACGTCAGGCGGATCCGTCTCGGGTTTGAGTTGGAATAGCTCCGGCCGTTTCTCGGGCCGCAGCGGCTCCGGAACGTTCAGGCGATCGGACGGCTGTTCCGGAACGTGGACGGCGTCGAAACAATAGCATCGCACTTGGCTCCCGCTCGTCTCAGTTAAGGCCGGCATTACATTCGAGAAATTGAAGGCACCTGTTCATGCAAAACGCCGCTGGTCAACGCTCGGTCAGGATTGCTCTGTTCTCCCTGTTGATGTCAGCCGCATTCGGCGTAAGCGCCAGCCTGGCGCAATCCGGCAGCGCCGGCGGCAGTATCGGCAATGACGAGAAATCACTGTCGGGCTCTCGCGCCACGCCGCGCGCAATTGAGACCGAAAAGCCCGCACGGCGCAGCAAGCCCGAAGCCGAGAGTCCACGCCGCACCTCGCGCAGTGGTGGCGGTGGTGGCGGCGGCAATTTCGACGGCGCGTGGATGGTTACATCGGTCGGCTGCGGCAGCACCACGACTGGCGCGGTGGTCGTGACCAGCGGCAGGATCATCGCCCAGGGCGTCAGTGGCAGCGTCAGCGGCAACGGTTCCGCCCGCACGGTCGGCAATTTCAACGGCATCACGGTCACCAGTTCCGGCCGTCTCTCCGGCCGCAGCGGCTCCGGAACGTTCCGGCAATCGACCGGTTGTGGTGGAACCTGGACGGCCAGCAAACAGTAGCTTTCGTGCCCGTTTTCTAGAGCGTTTTCCAGCGAAGTGGCTACCGGTTCGCGTTAAGAAAACACGTCAAATCAAGAAGCTAGTGTCCTGAACCAAAAGTTCGGGGCATTTTAGACCTTCGCAGGCGAGTTGTAAGCGCAGAAGCGTTCGATTGAG